>CAZTDF010000039.1:0-11912 GCA_964612465.1 uncultured Pirellulales bacterium | reverse complement strand
GCGTATTTCAGCGCCCAGTCGATGAACGTCGCATGATTGTTGTTTTTGTAGCTGCCGTCGGGTTTTCTGCACCTGGCCCGCGCCTCGCGGATCTGCTCGACGATCGGAATCGCCGCGGCGCCGATGCGCTGAATTTCTCTGGCGGCGTACAGAACGGTCTCTTCCCGTTCTTCTTTCAGACCATCGGCCAGGACGGGCAGCGCCGCCTCACATAAACCGGCCCGGCACAAAACTCCCGCGGCCGCAAATCGCACGTTCGGGCTGGCATCTTCCAGCACACCCTCGAGCGCCTCGGTCGCCGGAGCCGCCTGCGGGCCTAACGCATCCAGCGCTATCACGGCCCAATAACGCACAACGCCGTCCGAATCGCCCAACAACCTGATAAGCTTTGGAATGTTCCGAGCCCCTTTGCCCACGAGGTCGGCGGCGGCAAGGATACGCCGTTGAGGAAACTTGCGCGCATTTCGAGCTATAGTGTAAGGCGTCGAGCCTTCAGCACGGATGTGCATTTCCGCCTCGGGCAGCAAACCCGTATCACGCGTTTGAAGCATCCAGGCGTGCAGTGTCTTTCGCAGCCTCTCAAGAACGGCCCTTTTTTCGGGATGATCTACGAGGTTTTCTATTTCATGCGGGTCGGCAGCCGTATCATAGAGTTCCTCGACCGGCTTGGTCGCTGCCCAGAGCATTTTCTGCACCGGTGAAAGCTCGTCTTCGGCGACGGCCCGCCGGAGTTCCTTCATAATCTCTGCCCTGTCCGGATATTCGCTCGGCTGGATATAAGGCAGTTGCGGCAAATAATTTCGGATGTACTTGTAACGCTCATCTCGCACGCAGCGCGAAAATTCATACGCCTCGTCCACCCGGCTGGAAGCCCCGAAAACATATTTCCGCGGCGACTTTGCCTGGGAGCCAAGCAGTGCTCTGCCCTGCATATAGACCGGAACCGGCAATTTTGCGAGACTCAGCACGGTCGGAGCAAAATCGATGAAGCTAACCAGGCTGTCGATTTTCTCTCCCGCCCCGCACGGCGATATATCCTGATACCGCTCGCCGAAACGAACGATGAGCGGGACATGCAGGCCCGAATCGTAGAGAGTTCTTTTGAACCGGGGAATTCCCAGACCGTGGTCCGCGAAAAAGAAAACGATTGTATTGCCGGTCAGGCCGTCGGCTTCGAGCTGGCCGAGCAGCTCACCGACCTGCTTGTCCATAAAGGTTATCAAATCGTAATAGCGTGCCCAGATTTTCCGCACAAACTCCGTATCGGGATAGTATGGCGGCAGCGAGATTTCAGCCGGATCGTGCCGTTCGTCCGGTTCGAGTTTCGAGCTGTACGTAGCATAAAATTCCTCATCGGAACCGTTGATTTGTCCCTGGTGTGTGGAAACGAAGTTAAACACACTGAAGAAAGGCTGACCGGACCGGCGTTTGCGCCAGTGGGCCTCATGACTCGATTCGTCCCAGACGTTGACATCGATAAAGTTGTAGTCCTTCTTGTAATTGTTCGAGCAGTAGTATCCCGCCGCCCGGAGATATTCGGGGAAGCACTTTATCTTTTCAGGCAGTTTTACCTCGGAGCGCAGATGCTGGGTCCCAAGTGACGTCGCGTATACTCCCGTGACCAGACACGAGCGGGACGGAGCGCAGACTGGAGCAGTCGCAAACGCTTTGGTATATCGCACGCCCTGGCCGGCCAGCTTGTCGAGATGCGGTGTAACGGCAAGTTCATCGCCGTAACAGCCCAGGCGGGGACTGACGTCTTCGCATGTAATCCAGAGTATATTGGGTTTTTCGCGGGGCGTTTTAGCAGGAGCAGTTCGCGAACCGACCCGACATCCCGTAAGGGCAAGGGCTGAAGTACAAAGCCCTGCTTTTTTCAGGAAGTCACGACGCGAGTGAGATGAATTATTCATGATGATTTTCTCCTTTTACGTGTCGCGGGCTTCCAGCCCGCGATTCGAGGGCGGGACGCCCTCGACACTAAGAAATCCCGCAGACTACGGATCTTAGTGCCATCCCGTAAAGTTAATTCCGCAACGAGCTGGTATTGACCTTCTTCTTTTGGAATTTCCATATCGAAGGCCAGAACCATTCTGCCGAAGCCGTCGATTTGGCAGTTCTTCGATTTTTCGGCCACAGTCTTTCCGTCCCGCTCGATGGCGAGGCGGACGGGCCCTTTAAATGGCACGGGCAGGTCGTTAATCAGTACGATCTCGAACTTCTGCTGCGAGCCGGCTTCAAGCTGCTCGGCCCAGAAATCAATCATCAACCCGACGGGCGAAAAGGCATCGCGAACATACTGCTCGAAGTTCGGTTCGAATGTAAGCTTTTCCAAGTCGATGAAATGGTCGCTCGTAGCACCGCCTTCGGGGCGAGGTTTGTCGCCGGCGCGGGAATAACCGAGTCCGCAGAAGTGCAGCACACCGGCACATTCGCGATGTGTTCGCCAGAATTCGGTAAGAGCGGCCAAATAACGTGCGTAAAGCAATCGCCTGCCAGCAACGGTCGAATCGGGACCAAGCAGTTTCTCGTAAACGCTCCCGGTCAGACAGGTAGTGGTTCCATCTCGATTCAGCCACAGCCAACCGTATTCGTTAATAATAATCGGCAGGCGGTCATTTTCCTGTTCCTTTCTGACTGAAGGCCGGCCGGAAATGTTCGCCATATCCGACAGGGCAAATTTGCGGTCGTCCGCCCAGTAATCATGCCATAACTTCGAGAAGAAATAAGGATGCGTTTCAATGCAATCGTCCTGCGACTGCGGCGGCGCCCAACCGTTGTCCCATGGCCGGTTCGACAAATCCAGATGACGCACGGCGGTGAGAGCTTTGCCGGTCTCTTCGGTGACACTTTCGTTCTGAGCGTCCCAGATGACAACACACGGGTGGTTCCACCGCTCCTGCATCCATTCGGTATATTCCGGGATGATCTTCTCAGCGACCGGTTTTTCCGGAGCCTCGCTCAGCAGCCAGATGGGAAATTCATCCTGAATCAAAAAGCCTTCCTCGTCTGCGATGTCGTACCAGAAGTCCGGCGGAAAACCGATGCAGTAGCGGATCGAGTTCCAATTCATGCCCTTGAACTTGCGGTGCAGATTTCGCACCCACTCGGCCCGCCAGGGTTTGTCGCCGCGATCGGCGTCCTCGAAAAAGCGGTAGATACAGACGTTGGTTCCCCTCATGAAATAAGTTTTTCCGTTCAGGACTGCCCTTCCGGTTTCTTTATCGAACTTAAACGACCTCATACCGAAACGAACGCTCGTATCGTCGCCTTTGGTAGCCAGTTTCAGCTCGTACAGAAACGGATCTTCCGGAGTCCACAGATTACAGTCCTTGATGGGGATATCGAAGCTCACGGTAAGCTTTTGTTTTCCGGCTGCGTCGGCGATTCCCACGGCACCGCTTTCGACGTTTATGCCGGTGCGCGCCTCACGCAAACGAAAGTACAGATCGAAGGATTCACGCGCGTCGACGTTTTCAATTTCCGCGACGACTTTCACCCTGAATTGCTCGATGTCCGGAACGGTCTGGATTCGTTCGATATACGGAGCATCTGCCAGGATCAATTCGACCGAGTCGTATATGCCGGGGATGTAGAGATATTTTTCGAAGTCCCAGCCGGCCGGCGTACCCTCCGGGAGCGACTCGCGGTCGGCGCCGAGACGGACAATCAATTCGTTCCGCTGTCCGGCAGCTTTCAGAAACGGCCTGACATCGAGCAGTGCCGGCGTAAAACACGGCAGATGCTCGCCGACGAGGCTGCCGTTAAGCAATACTTTCGTGCCGTACTTTGCCTTGTGAATCTTCAATATTGCTACATCCGTAACGTCTTTATCCAGGGTAAAGGTTCGGCGATACCAGAATGCCTGTCGTTTCGGGCTTTTTTTGCCGATTTCTTCAAACGCGGGCTTTGCCATATCAACAAGCCCCGGCACCGGGACCTTCCGCTCGAAAACGGCCGGGACCGAATCCATGCTGCCCTGAGCAACTTCCCACGTCCCGTTTAAGTCAATGACGAGCCTTCCGCTGGGTTCCGGCTTTTCCTGCCGCCTGATCTGTTCAAACGCGTCCTGGCCACAGCCGGCAAGAGCAAACAATGACGCCACTAAAATAATAAGCAACGCTCGTTTCAGCATTTTATGATTCCTTTCTAAGTCCGACTATTACCTTCTACTTGCATAGGTAACTTGGTTTTACTTTACGAGACACTCCGCCCCAATGCATCGAACATAGCCAGCACATTTTCCATCGGTGTGTTGCATTGAATGTTATGCACCGGGTTGAATACAAAGCCGTTCTTAGCGCCGAACACCCTAAGCCGCTCGGTCACTTCTCGGCGCACATCTTCCGGCGTACCAAACGGAAGCGTTTTTTGTGTATCTACTCCTCCTCCCCAAAAAACGATTCGTCCTCCATATTTTTCGACCAGGCGTTCCGGGTCCATACCCATAGCCGAGGTTTGGATGGGATTAAGGATGTCGAAACCGGCCTCGATGAATCCTTCAATCAGTGGTTCGCAGCCCCCGCAGCAGTGTTTCATTGTCTTCCATTGGGTGTGGGCGTGAATCCAGTCATTCAGTTTTTTACTAAACGGTAGATAAAGGTCCCTATATCCATCGAGGCTGCAAAACAGCGTATTCTGGGCCGCCAAATCTGTCCCATCGACGAAGACGACATGGACTTTGTTACCCACAGCCTGATAAAGCATCTCGAAATTCTGGATCGCGATCTCCACCTGGCCGGCAAAAATCTCTTTGATATAATCCCTTCGTGTCACCGTGCTGATATACCATTCTTCGATGTCTCGAATCCCCTTCGGGTCCTTGAGGCCCGGGGCCGGGACGTGCGCAACGTCACCCAGTCCGGCGGCTGGAAGGCCCATCGCAATCGCAAGGTCGGTCTTATGAAATAACGCATCGGCCCGTTGTTCATAGAATGTCAAGTCTTCATCGGTTAATAAGGTAAATTCTTCGAGGTTATCCGCCGGATTTAACTTCGCTTCGTCGATGGGATGCTGGCGTATAATGGCATCAAAGTAGAACCCGCCCTTTGGCATCCGAGCCGAAGCCGGTACGGAAGTATCTCCTTGCGGATATTGCAAAATACTGCCATCGGGTTCCGGCTCGATATTAAAATCGCCGGGAACCAGTACGTTGGTGCCGTCGAACGTTCTCCAAGGCTTGAAGTGCGAATTCGAAAAGCCGAAATGATTCTTCGGGCCCGGTATGCCCACGACATCGATCTCCAGCGCATTCAGCAGATCCATTGCCACCTCACCAAGCATTTGATACGGTTCGTCAACTTTCACCGGTTCGCCCGGCTTATCCAAACCCAGCGCTTGGCGCAGATTCGCCACGACACTCACTTGAGCCCCACTGGTCACCGTACCGCCCAAATCAACAGGAATCCGATCGACCTGCTCGTAGCTAATTGCCTTAAGTACCCGCTCTCTACCTGTCATCACCGACTTGTGATCAGAGTTGTTTTTCATAGAAACCACCTTATAAATTAATACAACTTCAGCTTTTCTGTCATTCCGGCTTTGAGCCCGAATCCAGAAACACAACACTGGATTCCCGCTTTCACGGGAACGACAAAATATGACAATTGCTATTAGAAACGGTCCGTGAACCGCCTCGAAACAGGTATTCTATCACTTAATCACCCCCATTACAAAGGTTGTGTTTTATCACTTATTTGAAAATAACCTAAAACATGCAATTAAGTGGCACAGCAGCATTGACGATGAAAAATAGAAAGGCTTGACAATTTGGATCTTTTTTGGAATAATTTGCATCGCTACCCTCTGTGAAGGGTCTTTTTTATTTTTTGAACCTGAGAAAGGATATATTATGAGAAGTTGCTCTCTTAATTTGAAAATTCTGACCTGCTTTGTGATATTTCTTACCGCTATTGCTCTAAGCTGTAAACCCAAAACCCCCAAGGACACGGACGCTGATAAATCATCGACTGTGCCTGCCGATTCCGGTCCTGATATCGCTGTTACTATTAACGGCGTCGACATTCTCGAAAGCGAGATAGAAAAACACGTCAAGGCTCAACTCGAGATGATCGCCAAACAGTCCGCTCAAATGCCGCCTTCGTTTGCCGAGCAGTACGCCAAACAGCTCAGAGAACAATACATCGAACAAACAATCCGCAGGAATTTGCTGGATGAAAAGGTAAAGCAAGCCAATATCGTAATCACAGACGAACAGGTGATGAGTACGATTCAAGAAATTGCCGCGGGTCAGAGAGAACCTTTATCATTAGAAGAATTCAAGAAGAAATTGGCCGAATACGGACAGAGTTTTGATAATGTAAAAGAGGAAGTTCGAAATGGATTGGCCCGCAATCAGTTCATGGAAACACAATGGGCGGGGAAAATAAACGTCACAGAAGAAGATGCGCAGAAATACTATCAGGAGAATTCGAAGCAGTTCGAGACGCCCGAACAAGTCAGGGCAAGCCATATTCTAATCAAGCCCGAGTTCATCGACCCTAACGTCGATCCCAATGCCGATCCGAACGAGGCCAAAGCAAAGGCCAGAACAAAGACTGAGGACCTGCTCAAACAAATCAAAGATGGTGCCGATTTTGCCGAATTAGCCAAAATCCATTCGAACTGCCCCTCGGCCCCGCAAGGCGGCGACCTGGGCTTCTTTCCCAGAGGTCAGACGACCCCGGCTTTTGAGAAAACAGCTTTCGAACTGGAAATCGGGCAGATCAGCGAGATCGTGGAAACCGAATACGGATACCACATCATCAAAGTCACCGAACACAAAGACGCCAGCACGACTTTGTTCGAGCAAGCCAAAGACGATATCATAAAACAGCTAACACAGACGAAGCAATCCGAAATCGCTGAAGAATATATAAATTCACTAAAGGCCGGCGCGAAAATAGTCTATCCGGCGGGCAAAGAACCATCTTCTCAAACAAATAATCCGTGACAATTCGTTCGAGTTATGAGGCACTATTCAAGAGCGTAGCCGGATCGAGGTTGGCGGCTTCGATGTCTTTGAAGTACTTTGCCGTTCCGACCTTCAGTTCAATTGTGGCCTCATCGTCACAGACGATAATCCCTTTAGGGTGCATTTGCAGGGCGCTAATTGTCCAGATATGATTTACGCTGCCTTCGACGGCGTGTTGTAATGCACGAGCCTTGTTATGGCCGTTTACTATAATGAGCACTTCCTCGGAATCCATAACCGTGCCGACACCAACTGTCAGAGCCGTTTTGGGGACTTTGTTGATGTCATTGCCGAAGAATCGCGAATTGGCCACAATAGTATCGTAGGTGAGCGTCTTGACTCGTGTTCTGGATGCCAAAGATGAGCCGGGTTCATTAAACGCGATATGACCGTCGGGGCCGATGCCCCCAAGGAAGAGGTTGATGCCGCCAAGCTTCTTCATCTTAGCTTCATAGTTCGCACACTCGGCCTCTAAATCCGGCGCGTTTCCATTGAGAATATTTACATTTTCTTCTTCAATATCCACATGGTTGAACAGGTTGTTCCACATAAATGAATAGTAGCTTTCGGGATGATCCTTCGGAAGGTTCACATACTCATCCATATTGAAGGTGATAACATTTGCGAAGGAAACCGTCCCTTTCTTGTTGAGTTTTATCAACTCTTTGTACGCCCCCAGCGGTGAAGAGCCCGTGGGAAGACCCAAAACAAAAGGTTTGGTCTTGGTTGGGGCGAATTCATTTATGCTCCTGGCGACGTAATTTGCAACCCATTTGGACGCTAACGCATAATCCGGTTCAATAATCAATCTCATAAGTTATCTTCTCCTGAATATAGTAACCATAAAACGAAGTTCGCCGGATGATATATTACCGGTCGTTATTTTTGCAAAACACTTTTAGAACCGAACGGATTACAAAACCTTCAATTCGGTTGGTTCCGTCGCAGCTCTTCCATTCGACCGACCAACTCGTCCCCAAGCGCTGTTTTGCGAACGATATGTTTTTCGATTTCCAGGACAAAACTGTTTTCTTCGAATGTTCCCCTGACCTGCTCGAAATCGGCCTGTTTTGTTCCTTGTGAGCCATCGAGTCCGTATCCGGTTTGAGCAGTAGCGGTAAATTCCTTCCTGGCATCGGCATAAAGCATATTGTCAAGCTCGACAACAGCCTGTTTCCATTTTTTAGCCAGTTCGATGATATCGTCGGCTGTTATTTCATCCATTGTCTTACCCAGATTTTCCTGCAGGACTTTTGCCGCCCAAACCCATTCATATTCAGAGTAATTTTCATGCATCGACCGAAAACTGTCCATTACCTGTTCCAGTGAGCTAATAGAGCCGTTTTCGATATCAGAAAGCAATTTTCCCACGGCCTCTTCAGGGGCAAACATGCCGGCCAAATCCACCCATATGCCCAGTCCGATACTGGTTTGCGGCTTCAGCGCCGCTCTAAGCTGGTCGGAATTTTCAAACTGCTTATTTTCCAATCGCTTGATTAAACAATTACCCAGGAACTTGTCGATACCCATCTGGTATAATTTGACGCCGCGATCTAAAGATGAATTCTTAATTTTAACGCTGTGGTAGGTGAAGTACTCGGATGTTTCCCCGGATGTCGCTTTGAGCTTGCACAGCAAGTTACGGCCATTGATCATCTTCTGTATCGTATACGGACTAAGGAGCTTGAAGTTAATGTGATCGAGTTTTGTGGCGGCTTTTCTTCTGTCCCGTTTTGGCCATTTCCGAGCGTCTCGAACCGTTCCTAAGCTGCGAAGATTCACGCCGGGGGCAAGAATACTCTCATCCTCATGCTCAATAAGGTATGAGAAAGGCAGGTCCGAGGTATCTGAATTCCTGTAATGCCGGCCCATCACGACGGTGAACGCCCCGACTTTTGCCGGCCAGAGAATATACGAATCGCTCGCTGTCTTGGAGCCTCGTTCGACGACACCCTGATGAACGGGACCGAATTTGTACATGTGATTGCTTTGGTTGGTCCCGCTGCCCGCATTCAGAAAGGAAAACAAGCCGGCAATAAGCAGCGTGGATTTATGATGCGTAACGGTGTAAGGCCCGGCGAATATTGCGCATGCCTCACCGTGGAAACCGCCACAGTTGGCAAAGAATACGGAGTTTTCCGCTGAATACTGCCTGGATAATACGGTGCCCTGGCCTACGAAACATTTTTCGATGATCACGCCATCTGTAATCTCCGAGCCGCTGCAGACGATAAAATCCTCTGCGAAAACGCCTGGTCCGATATGAACCTTGTCTTCGATACAGCTATTTATAGAACCGTTTTCTAATTTGTTGACTCCTTCTATTAAACTGGCCGGACCAACTTTGACATTCTTGATTATCCGGCAGTTAACCAGTCTGGCCCCTTCGCCGACATGGCCCATTGAGCAGGTAACGCAAGCCGTGTAGTCGGCTATCATTTTTCGTAGTTTTTCAATTACCTGCGGCCGGTAACGGTAGAACGCCAGGACATAAGCCGTCTGAGCAGACAGATTGTCGTAAATTGGTATTTCCCTGCCCCCGGCTTCGTTAACAACAGCAACTTGAACCCCATTACCAAAGCTGCTTTCGCCCTCCACAGCAAGCAGCTCAATATGGTCTATCACAGCGTCATCTTCTATGACGTAGTTCGCGATGTAGTTTCTTACCCGGCTTATATAAACATTATTGCCGATCGTGCAGTTATGAATCGTCGCATCACTAATTCCGGCAGGCTTTGAAACACCGCCGAAAAAAGATACCCGTTTTTCAAATACTCCCAGTTTCACATGTCCGGAAAAATGTGTCGATTTGACGGACGCTGCGTTGAAGCCCTCGGCAACCTGAACCTTCGACCAGTCTTCGCTGCTACATCCCTGGCGAGTTAATTGGTCAATTTGCTCGGCGGATAGTGAATGAAAGTCCCCCTGATGGCAATTAGATTCTGATGTCATATTATCCTTTTCCTGTTACTATAAAGCTCGTTCTAATGAGCGCGGTGTATAAGTCTATTATTGAACCGGCGCTTTCATTACAAATTTTCACCTTGTATTCGACAAAGCAAATATTACAGATCCGAATCTTTTAAATCAATACATTTTAACAAGCTAACTGTTAAGTAATGATGTTTGACAAAGCTTATGCAAAGAATCACATAGTGGACAGGCCCACCAATGACACAAGCATTTTATTATAGTCTCTACAATATTTTCAGCAAAATTTGGAGTAATCCATTGGCAGGTGCCGATGATTATTGTATAAGGGATTATACTATTAGACAAGGGCTCTATACCGCGCCTATGAGCAGCACCTGTATTGCCACAAGTCGCAAAATGGGTTTCGAAGCGTAAGTCAAAGCTCGATAAGTGTGGTTTGGGATTTTAATCGCCTGTGAGTTCTTCGCGTTCAGGGATGATATTTTGCCAAAAGATTGCGAAGTGGAAATACTCAAGGATGAGGTTATGCCAAATCAGGCAAGAGTAGCAAAAGTTTTAGCAACACTGTTGGCATCAATGACAATCGGGGCGATTGTTTTACTGGCGCTGGGACATAATCCTCCATCGGCAGGCCCATTCTCCCTTTGGACCTATTACAGCCTCGATCCTATTAAAAAAGCCATTTCTACACAAGCCGCCCAATCTCCTGACAATTGGAATAGTATCCAGATTTACTACAGCAATACTTCGACCGGTAACATCGAGCAGTTAGCCTCGCTCAACGGTCTGGCAAATCCCGATGATATAAACTGTCACTTCTGTATATATAATGGCTTCGGTGGCACCGACGGCCAGATACAGACAACTAAAAGATGGCAAAAACAGTCGCCGGCTACCTCTGCAGGCAGCAATAAGACCATCCGGATTTGTATTATAGCCGACGGAAAGACCAAACACCCAACCGATTGTCAGCTAAAACGGATACAAGTGCTTATCGATGCACTATGCAAAAAGTTTCGCATCCAGTTCAGATCCATCGACTACCCAAGCGAGTGGAGTTAAAAACGCTTAAAATCACACCCAATAGTCAGCCATCTGAGCGTTCGTTTTAATAAAAAAGACTGGATGTTTATCGGACATACCCACATCCAGCCGTTTAAGGAGGGCTGTTATATGCTAAACAGCACCATGACTATCTTCACAGTAATTCTGTGCGAGCTATTATTATCCAAAATCTCCCAAGCTCATTTTTGCCAAAATTTTCCGACGCTTAACAGAATTATGCTTTTTTCTTATTGCCTGGCAATATCGATCCTCTATTCACACCCAGCGACTTGGAGGCCGATTTTATGATAGTTCTCATAACATTCCGCAGGGCAATGATATCTTCAGCGATTATCAACATAACCGCTGCTTTAATATCAGTATTGATTTTCTTCTTCACTTCTAACGCTCCCTCAACGGGCCCTGCTTTTATCTTCCTGTACCATTATCCTATATATAAAGACGTGGTTAGAGCGGAATTTTATTTCAGTTTTCGGAAAAAATTTCTAAAAAAAACAAAAACCTTATTTTCAGGCTGTTTAAGCCCGTTTATTTTAGCAGGTTTAAGTTTTTTTCTCCGTGAGAGTCGGACTGTTGTATCAGACGTCGGATTAATCCATTTCCAGGTATGTCCAGTCCCTGCCTTCAGAATTCCCGTGCCAGGCCCGGATTTTTTACTTTGGATATTTCAGCTTTCTCGCCGCCGGAGCAACGACCAGACGTAATAAACCGGGATGCCCATGAGGATGCTCCCGAGGCTGTATATCGAAGGTTTGGGCCACTGCATGAACGCGAACACAGTCATAAAGAAAATCACAGCCATGAAAATCGCCGGAACAACCGGGTATCCGGGAACGCGAAACGGTCGTTCCATCTCAGGTCTGCGCCATCGAAGAACATATACTGCACCGATAAAAAGCATCGCAAAGACCGATAATCCCACTGAGGCATACTTGTACAG
>CAZTDF010000038.1:6486-27981 GCA_964612465.1 uncultured Pirellulales bacterium | reverse complement strand
AATGATATGAACCTCTGCTGATTACGAAATCGGCAAATTCGTCCTCAAAAGGCAAATTGTGAGCATCAACCAATACTGGGATTATCCTGTCTGTTAATTGTTCTTTTTCAATATTCAGGCGTGCTACTTCATTTATTGCCTTTTCCTTTTCCAATGCATATATTTTCAACTTGCAATATCTGCATAACTCAATTGCAAAAACTGCCGTGCCACAGCCGACATCAACACATACACCTTCCAAAACACCATAATCCTCGATGATTTGTTTAACCGTGGAGATAATCGCTGGCATAAAGTGTTCTTTGACCTTTTTATCAAAGCGATTGGCCTCTAAGAGGTCCATCTCAGTGTAATCAGCAGGGACATGCTCCTCAAACATATAATTCCATCCTTCTTTCTCACCTGTTTAAAGAGCTCATTACTCTGGCTTTCTGCGTCCATTTAACAATAGTGCTTTGATTAAATCCTGTATATCTTGCTACTTGCCGAGTACTCCAACCTTTCTCTATTACAAGCTTAGCTGCTTGCGTGCGTACTCGGGGTAAATAAGGGTTTGTTGTATATGCCATATACATACATTTTACCCTACAAGGTGATGCCAAGCTATTGAACCATTACACACCAATTGACAAAATTAATCCTGCATATTTCAAGACAATGCTGCTGTGAAATAGAGAATGGTTCTCAAATTGTAAAATAACTATCAGGCAGAATGTAATCACCCAAAAAGTACCAGTGGTTATCATGTGAATGTTAAAGGCATTCCTGCCGAACCACTTAGAAAGTCTCCTGCCTTTCAATTGAAGGATTAAGCTTACGGATTCAACAAAGATGGCCAGAAAGGCAAATATTAAAGTTAGCAGAAATATTTCGTTCATATCTCTAACGCTTTACCTGCTCCGCCATCAGTGTATTTATCCGGATATAAAGACTTGAGCTCTGCTTTATGGGCGGTGCAGTGAGCAGGGCAAATCAGGTCCATCCCTTTGAACAGCTCAAATTCACTGAATCCGTGCATGCCGCCAACGACTGCATAAACATTTCCGAATTGCGAAGCTGCTTTGAGAATATCTGCCATCTTTGGATGCGAGCATCCTACAATCAAAACTATCCCCTTGTCCGTTTTAACCGCCATACTCTGCTCTATACCATCGAGCTGGCCGGTAGAGAAGACATTCTCGTGGATTTTTAGAGGTTCACTGACAGAAATCACTTCCTTTGCGCCGCGAACTCCTCTAAGTGACACAGGCACATAAACTTCCACGTCTCTTTTCATATTAAGAAATGCTGATAGGCCGCCTGTATGGTCAAAATGGGGATGCGAAATAAAGACCTCATCAATAGAAGCAGGGTCAATTCTAAGCTTTTCCATATTGGAAAGCAGTATGGAACCGTTCGCTCCGGTATCAAAAAGAATTCTTGGAGTATTTTCTGCTTTCACCAGACAGGAAAATCCCCAATCTGCGATAAGGTCCTCTCTGTAAGCTGTGTTGTCATAAATAATTGTAATCTTCATTTTTATACCTGCTGTTTTTGCTTATTGTATATTTCATAGTTCCGCCACTTGCAATAATCGCCACAATTTGCAAGGCTAAAGCCCTAAATTCTCAGATATATCCTGCATTGCTTTAAGGACGATTTCTATGTGCTCAGTCAGCGTTACGCCAAGTCCTTCGGCTCCCTGCTCGACCACTTTTCTGTCCACGCTGGCTGCGAAAGACTTATCCTTCCACTTTTTCATAATTGACTTAACGCTAACATCTGCTAACTTCTTCGATGGTCGGACAAGCGCCACGGCAACAATTAAACCTGTAAGTTCATCAACAGCAAAAATACATTTTTTCAAAAGCGTATCGCGATTAACACCGGTGTGAGGTGCATGTGCCAAAATAGCCTCTGTCAACTCCTCAGAATATCCCTGCTGTCTCAGGTATGATGCTCCCTTAAAAGGATGGTCTTTCAGGTCAGGATACTTTTCATAATCGAAATCGTGAAGTAGTCCCACGACACCCCACTTATCAGGGTCAACTCCGAATTTCTGGGCATATGCTCTCATTGCTGCCTCAACCGCGTAGGTGTGTTTTCTCAGATTCTCATTGGCGGTCCAGTCTTCTAAAATCCGCTGTGCTTTGCTCCTATCAGGCCAGATATCGATAAATACATCCTCAATTCTTTTGTTTTTCAAAACAGCATAGGCTCAATTTCTTTACTAACAACGTTACTGCATCAAGGTACAGCCTGCAACCAAAAAAACTGGACTGTAACAATCCTATCGAATAAGCTATGCGAAATGGCCGAAGAAATTATTACTAACACTTCACAGGTTAACGATGAAGATGAATCATACACAAAGCAATCTTATCGGTATAAGTTTTCACCAGGCTGTGCCAACGGCAGTACGTCAACTGACAACAAAGGATATGCATTGCCACTTTATTGGCAGGGCACGACAAGGTGAGCCATTTTATATCCCAGCGGAGAACATAAACTGTCCTTTAGCCAGGTTTCATCTTGGGATTGAGAAGCCAGACCTTAAAAGTCTATCCAGGATTCTGGTGGGCTGGACCGACGCTGTTGATGAAACCACAGGGCTTAAGTTTCTCAAGTCAGCATATCGTATGAACCGCTTCTTCAAATACATTGCTTACTTCAGCTATCCAGCCATCGGCCTCAAGCCCGATGTAATAATAAAAATCTGTAATCCGCAAGAGATTCAAGAAATAGTTCAAAGATATTCGTCTCTGACTGGTGAAAGAGTGGATTCTCCTATTTCAGGCATCGGCGCTGCGTGTGGCGAATGTACATCATATGTCCTAATGACAGGATTACCGACTGTTTCGGCTGGTTGTAATGGGTCAAGGCCGGGTATAAATCTAAGAGATAACGAACTGCTGCTGGCTGCGCCATTCGGCTCTAAGATGTCCCAGTTAATGATAGGGTAGAATAAACAGATCAGAGACCGTATAGTGGCGACTAAAAGTATAGCTCTTTGCCGGGTGTTCCGGGGGAGGCTGCTCAAGGAAGGGTTCTGGGTGATGGACATAGTTGCATGTAGGAAGTCTTCAAACATTTGTAAGTATTTGCTTTTTGGCCTATTTTTTACCTCTCTCCCACCGCGAAACATTAGCATCACAGAACTCTAAAAGACGGCCAAGCTCTTTTTGAGTTAGGCCAAGCAGTGCCATATAAAGAAAAAATACTAAACAATATCCTCCGGACAACTAGGACTGCCCTGTCGGATCAGGCAGTATTTGCAACACCTGCTGAAAAAGAGCTCTTGATGTCCTATTTCAGATTAAAAACAATTGCCACTTCCATTTGGATCTGACTTGTTTTTCATTCCTTGAGGTATAGTTGTCGCTTTCTCATGTGATCTCCGATGGTCTTTAACCGCCTTGAAAGCGTGGCCCACAAGACAGAACGATTTTGCAGGTTGGCACTACAACTACGACGATTTAAGGCGATGGTTTAAGGGCTCTTGGAAAAATTACTTTACCGCTGGATTTCGACCTTACTAAATTGGTGCTTATTTAGTGTAAATACTCAAACGCCAGCTTGGAGATTACAAATAGCTACCCACGCTTAAAATTTAAGAAGCAAATCTGGTGTCCATATAGTGTCCATAAGATAGCTAAACAGGCCTGAAACTACCTGACAGAAACTATAACAGAAACAATCGCAAGGGCAAGTAAAACAAAGACTTATGGGCTTTTTATTAAATTATCAATGATTTGGCTCAACCCCTTAAACTGGATTACAAAACCAGAGCTCTACCGCTGAGCTACGTTGGCATCATTATTTTTCGATATACGCGTATATCGACCTCAAGGGCGGTATTATTTTACTTTTATCGGGAAATTGTTGCAAGAAAATTAAAGGCAGGTTTTGTAGCAGGAAAACTATGTGGCTGATGTATCACGCATCGGTATCGGCATGAAAATCAAACTTTCTGGTTGAGCTTGATCATATTTGTTGCGACTTGAAGGACTCGCTCGCGGAGTGCTTTCGGTGCGAGCACCTGGACCTGGTCGCCGTATCCGAGTATCCACCAGGTGATTTCGCTCAGGCCGTCGACGCGAAATTCCACGATTGCCGAGCCGTCGCCGTTGGGTGTAACTTTTTGTGTGCTGTGCCATTTTACCTCGGCGATATTGTTGGCAACTTTGGGCAGGAAATGCAGCTTTACATGATATATTTGTCCTTCCGGCACCATTGACCAGGCCCTGCCGAGGTATTCGGACACGTCGAAATCCTCGTCTCCAGGGAAGCATTCTTCTGTAGTTGTTAATTCCCTGATGCAGTTAAGCTCGAATGTCCGGACGCTATTGTTCAGACTGGAGCGGCCCAGCACATGCCACTTCTGGTTATTGTAAAAAAGACAATAAGGGCACAGCTCAGTTTTAATAACTCCACTTTCGAAAAAAGGATAGTAACAGATGTTCACTTTGCGTTTCTTCGCGATAGCTTCCTGTAATTGTGTGAAAATTTTGTCAAATTGGGCATTCTGCCGGACCGGTGCCCGGGCATTAACTCCGGTGGAGATATTTCTCAGGGCTGTCTTGCAATATTGTTTGATCTCGGCGGGGAGATTGTTTTCGATTTTCAGGGCGGCCAGAAGAGCAGACCTTTTGAACGGAAACTGTACCTGGTTACTTACTTTGTGGGTCAGCAGAAGCAGGCTCAATGCTTCCTGGAGGTTCAAATCTGCCGGCGGCAGGAAATACTCCGGCTTTATAGAGTAGCCACCCGTTCTGTTGTTATAATGATACGGCACGCCGATAGCCTGTAGCTCTTTCAGATCGCGAAAGATTGTCCGCCGGCTTGTTCCAAATAACTTAGACAAATCACTGACGGTATAACTTTCACCTGCCTGCAATGTTGTAAGAATCTCTATGACTCTGTTAATTCTGCTGCGTTTCACAATTCTTGCCCTGAATCAGTCGGGTTCCTCACCGATTAGTGAGTTTCTCAAGAACAACAAATGCTTAGAGGCTCGATAAATTTTAAAGTAACAGCTGCTTAAACCATCAACTCTTGAACTCTTGCAGTCAATTATACACCAACAAAGTAATAACATCAAGAAATTACTTTGGCAGTGTGAAGAAGAATGTGCTTCCTTTGCCGATTTCGGATTCCACCCAGGCTCTGCCGCTGTTGACTTCGGCGAGCTTTTTCACGATTGAAAGTCCAATTCCGGTGCTCTCGATTTTATCACACGGCGTAAGGGTCTGGAACACCTTGAAAATCTTCTCATGGTACTTTTCGTCAATTCCCGGCCCATTATCTACGGCGCTGAATTTCCAAAAGTCGTCTTGCTCGACACATCCGACTTTGATTTGTCCCCTGGGCTTGTCGATATACTTGACGGCATTACACAGTAGATTCCGAAAAATCTGTATAATATGTATTTTTTCACACATTATGGTCGGCATCTCGTTCTCAACGATTACTTCAATATTTTCAGGCGGGTCGATTTCCTCAATTAATTCCGTTAGAATAGCATTTAAATCGATTTGTTGCTTTTCCGAACTGCTTTGTCCGAGTCTGGAATATTGGAGGATGTCGTCGATCAGAGCGCTCATCTGTTTTGCTCTTGTAAGAAGCAGCCTGACTCGTTCTTTTCCCTGCTCATCAAACTTGTCGGCGTAGTCTGTTGATATCCAGTTGGCCAATGTTCCGATCGCCCTCAGTGGTGATTTTAAGTCGTGAGCTGCTATGTGTGCGAATTCCTCAAGCTCCTTGTTCGCTCGCTCCAGTTTTTGGATGGTTGATAGCAGATCCTTATTCAGCTTCTCCAGTTCTTCCTCCGCATGCTCGCGTTCGGCGATTTGAAGTTTGAGTTGTTCATTGGCTTCTTTAAGTCCTTCTGTTCGTTCCTGCACTATTTGCTCTAATTGTTCCATCTTCAATGAGGCTTGTCTGGCCAGGTTCCATTTCTCCGTCAGTGCGCTTGCGAGCTGATATACTTCCACGTTGTCAAACGGCTTCTTCAGAATCACCAGTCGTTCGGTTTGTCCCAGCTTCGCAACGATATCATTCCATTTATAGTCGGAATAAGCCGTGCAAATTACGACCTGAAGTTCCGGATATTCCTGCCAGATTCGCTGGATCGTATCGACTCCATCCCATCCCGGCGGCATGCGAACATCAACAAATGCCATGGCGTAGGGACGGTTCTCGTGTAAAGACTGCTGAACTTTCTGTAATCCTTCCTGGCCCTGCAATGCGGATTCAATCTCAAAACTTACCTGCTCCGATGAGTTTGGTTTTTCACTAAAAATTGCCGCTTTGGCTTCATCGAGAGTAGTGGTATCGACATTACTGCTTCCAAGAATTGCTCGGAAATCCTCGTGGATGCTTTCGCTGTCGTCAATAACAAGGACACGACGATTCCTCTGGTATTCTTTTATCATTTTATAATCTCCGCAGGCTTGAGTGGTAATTCCAGCGTGAACGTAGCTCCTTGCCCCACACCATCGCTATGGACTGCCAGTGATCCACCTATATCTTTGGAAGCCAGGGCACTGCTGTGCAATCCGAAACCATGACCGTGTTTTTTCGTAGTGAATCCATGGCTGAATATCCTGGTCAGATTCTCCTTGGATATTCCCACACCGTTATCGGCCACTACGATCCGGAATCGATCTTCTACGTGTTTATAAATTCGAATAGTGATTATTTTTTCTTCTTTTTCGCTGCTGCTCGATGCATACTTGGCGTTACTTATGAGGTTAACGAGGATCTGGAGTACCTTTTGTTTGTCAATCTCGACATCGGGAAGTTCCTCAAACTCACGAATGAGCCGGGTGCCATGGCGCTGCAGACCTGCACTATTGATTTGGATTGCATCCTCGACCAATCCGGTAATAGAAGTTGTGACCTCCACACCAGAGACCTTGGCGTATGACTGTTGTGTACTGATTATATCCTTGATGTGCTGGACGTTGTCGGACAATACCTGTAGTCTGCTGATAGTTTCGGCCTGCTCAACGATCAGAATTTTACTGACTTCCGTCAAATATACGGGTATATGTTTCCCCTGTGGATGTTCGGTAAGAAATGTTCCAAGATCCTCAATATGATCGTTGACGATATTCGCGAGTTTTTCCAGGTTTGCCACCTCTGATTCGCTGACTTTCTCCGTTATCACAGTTGTCGATACGTTAATACTATTAAGAACATTCCCGACATTGTGCAGTACATCGGCGGCCACTTCCGCCATGCCGGCCATATGGGATGTTTCTAAAAGTTTTTCGTGTGTATTCTTTAGTTCTATTTCCGCCCTCTTGCGATCGGTGATGTCCTGATTTGCGCCGAAAGTTTTGATGGTACGGCCCTGTTTGTCTTTAACGATAAAGAAACGGACAGAAATGTAGCCTGTCTCACCGGTTGCATATACAATACGGTGTTCTAATTGACGGTTGTATTGTGGATCATTGGTTTCAAGGGCCTTTTTCATTTCAATAGCGACTATCTGCCTGTCGTCAGGATGTAAAAATAATTCAGCGTATCGAGCAGGTTTCATTTTATAACCACCAACTTGCTCGGCCGTTGTGTGAAAAATATCGTAGAAGTAATCATTAAAAGTAAACCGGTCATCGGCTACATCATACTCCCAATATCCAAGATGAGCGATCTTCATGGCATTTGACAGTCGGGCTTCGTTGGTACGCAGGGCTTCCTCGGCCTGTTTGAACTTGGTGACGTCTCTAACAATCCCGGTGACCGCTATCACTCCTTCTTTATTATCCTTGACAGGATTTAAGCTGGTACTGTTATAAAATTCACGACCCTGGAGAACCATTTTTTCTTCTATAGATATGTTCTTGCCGGTATCAAACACATTTTTGATATTTTTCGAGAATTCGGCTGCAATATTTTCCGGGTATATTTCAAATATTGACTTGTCGATCATCTCTTGAGGAGACTTATTGGCAAGATCTGCCGCGGTCTTATTTATGGATAAAAATTTGTAGTCCTTATCTAACATGAATATTTGGTCACTTGAATTTTCTATAATACTTTTTAATTTCCCTTCTGACTCTTTTAACGCTGTCTCCGCTTTTTTACGTTCGGTGATGTCCTTGTCTGCTCCCCTAAACCCACAGAGATTTCCTTTCTCGTCTATTATCGGTGTGCCGGATGTCTCCATAATGACGCTGCTGCCGTTCTTATGAATATTAGGATTAACAAAGCCTTTAAAACTCTCTCTCTTGGTAAAAGCCTCAAGGGCTGCTTTCTTCAACTCTTCTTTTACATCTGGAGCAAAGAAGTCATAAAAATACCTTTTTCCAACAATTTCTTCCGGCTTATAGCCAAGTACTCTTTCTACAATAGGGCTTACGTAGGTGTATAATCCTTCGACATTAACTTCCCAAATCCAGTCGCCGGCATTTTCAACAACTTGCCTGAACCGCTCTTCGCTTTTTCGCAACGCTGTTTCTATATTCTTACGCTCGTCCACTTCCCTGGTCAGTTGTTCGTTGACGTGAGTCAGTTCCACGGTTCGTTCTTTGACTCTTGCTTCCAGTTTGCTCTTGGCTTTGCTTAGTTCTGAGTCGCGCTGCTGGATTTGCTCCAGCATTTCGTTGAATGCATCTATGAGCGAGCCTACCTCATCATTATTATTTTGCTTCGGAGCCCGGGTGGAATAGTCCTTCTTTTCCGAAACTGCTCTTGCCACCTCGGCCAGACTTAAAATCGGCCCTGAGATAACCCGCTGAAGTCTTAATGATACCAGATAAGCTATAAGGGTACACACCAGCACAACCATTCCAATAGTACCTGCTTTGAACCATAGGGTGGTCTTCATTTGAGACAAGTCGAGCTGGATGTAAACCGTGCCGATAGTCTCGTCGTTTTCATTGATCTGTTTGAATAGCTTAAAATAGTCATTTTCAAAATGGTAGCCTTCTATCTGACATACCGGCGGTGAGAGGTTATCTGTAAGACCGGGGTGCTGGTAGTGAGCCAGCACTTTGGCTTCTTTTGTGTATACACAGGCGAAGACGATGGAAGACTCTGCCTTCAGTGATTTTAATGTTTCCTCTGCATCTTCTGCGTCTTCGAAAGCCAGCGCCGCCCTGCAATTATCTCCTATCATTTCAGCATAGCATGAGATGCTGTCTATTGTTTCTTCACGATATTCTCCCCGCTCAAATAATAGCTGTATAACACTGGCCAGGAGCAAAACTGCCAGGCAAGTTGCCATGATAATCGAGATCAGCTTATGTTTTATCGCAATATTTTGCATAATAGATTTGCTTAGTTATTTTTTTTACCAGACGTTTGTTCTTCAATCACCTTTTTTGCCAGACGTAAGAGCTTAGATCTGATATTGAGCTTTTCTTGCTTGGCGGCGTTATTGTTGATCTCGAAACGGACTTTTTGATCATCTATAACAAAATTGATAATGCCGCCGGATTCGAGAAAGTCGTTCATATCTCCAACGGTAAGGACATTGTGATCTTTTACTATATTAATGATTTTTCCGAGCTGCTCCTTCTCGGAGCGGCAGATAAACAACAAGTGGCATTTTCTTATGGCTTCAATCTGGTCGTTGGATAGTTTGGATTCCTTAAAACTTATAAATCGCTTTATTAGTACTTTTTTGCCCTTGGCCTGCTTATTCTTAAGAGGCTCAAAGGCCTGCCCGAAAGGATCCTTGCCGATAATCCCAATGGTTATTAGATTATCATTGTCTTCAAATTTTTCTTTAGGCCAGTCAACAAAGTTGATAAAGTTGTACAAGAAAGCCGCCTTGATTTGATATTCCTTACTTTTTTCGGAATCCGCGCGGACCCGAGGCGCAGCCACGAGTACAAGAGTGAACAATGTTAACAACAAAATGTATGGTCTAATTTTCATTCTTCAAGTCTTACAATTCATTTAATCAAATCTTCAATCTGCCGGAGACTTAGAATCTCAACTGCGTCGCGACAAAGAAAGTTCGGCCCGGTGTTTCATGGGCTGTGACCTGGCCTATGCCGAAGTTCGGACCGTTTGTGTTGTTGAATATGTCGCTGACACCGACCATGAGCTCGCCGCGTCCTTCGGCGAATTGTTTCGCCACGGCGAGGTCAAGACGGTGTGATTCGCCGATATCAAAGATCATGGTGTCACCGACCACAGGGGTGGTACCCGTATATCTATAGTTTGCATTGAGTGCCCAACCGTCATTCAGGAACAACCGTCCGGTCAATCCAACTTTGTGCCGGGCGGGAGCATAGCTGCGAATCAACTGCTTATATATATCCTCCTGAAAATCATTATAGGCATACCAGGCCGATAGTTTCCCGTTCTTACGCTCCAACGCCAGTTCCACCTCACTGCCCCAGGAATCGGCGCCGTCGATGTTGTCCGGCTGGTAGAATGTTCTGCCCAGTGGTAATGGGTCGGGGGTAGTGCGATACCCAATCAGCTTGGTGAAACGCTGGTAATAGGTATCGGCGCGGAGGATGAGGTTGTCGGTCAATTTGCCTGTATATCCGGCCTCGAGCGCCCATGTTTCTTCGTTTTCCAGGTCGCTCGGCGCCGTCGTGTTAATCGCCCAGAAGCCGGGGTAACCCATGCCCGCAAGAGAGATGCGATTCGTGCTCGTCTCTCGCAAGTTTGCCAGCGGTGAGCGATATGCCTTGGCAAAGCTTAATCTAAACGTATGGTCTTTCTTCTCGTCCAGTTCGTAAAGAGCGCTCAGGCGGGTGGACCAGTCTGTCTGGGTTTCCGAGTACCAGTCGCCGCGAATCTGGCTCTCAATGGTCAGGCGGTCGGTGGCTTGCCAGCGGTCAATCAGGAACATTCCTGCCAACTGTTCGTCGTATGGCTCGCCCGAAAACATCAGATGGCTCGGATCTCGCGCCTCCGTGTCAATGCGCATGAACCGCAAGTTGCTCCCGATTGAGACATCGTGAGAGTCTCCAACCTCAAAGTTGTACTGCCCTTCGAGATCGTTCTCGGTAGTGGACCATTTCATAAGGGACGGCACCCATGAATTGGCGAAATTGCCGAACCATTGTAGATAGCCGCTGCTGCCGTCATCGAACTGGTGGTCTAACTTTGCGTATGACCGGACTGTTTCATGCCAGCTGTTTCCACTCGGATAAAATCCGAGAAACTCGTAATTCCCTGAGTCATCATGGGAATAATCGGTTCCGAAGGAGATAATAGTGTTCTCGGAGTAATTGTAGAATGCCTCGTTGCTAAGTTGGAACATGCGGGAATAATCTTTCGCAGAGAAATTGTTGAAGCCCATACCAAGCAGAGGATTTCCGGTGAGAGTTTGATTGCCGGATTCGTATTTGCCGGCACCGGCATCGTCAGAGCTTTCGCTGTCAATATAGCCGACGGATGTTCGCCAGCTCCATTTGCCATTCTTCTCGGCGTAGCGCAGGTGAGTGTATGAGTCGCCGAACTCGTTTATGTTTGTTGAGACGAAGCCGCCAAGGACGTCTTCGGGCTTCTTGGTTATGATGTTGATTACGCCCGTGAAGGCATTCGCACCCCAGGCGGCACCGCCGGGTCCCCTCACTACTTCAATACGCTCTATATCTTCGAGCAGCACGGGGTACCGATAGAATTCCGAACCGCCGAAAAGCGGACTGTCGGCAGCACGGCCGTTGATAAGTGTCAGCGTGCGGTCTGATATAAGATCGTGCAGACCTCGGACCCCTACGGCGTACCTGCCTCGACTTAGTTTGATGACATCTACTCCGGGTGTGAACTGCAGAATCTCCGGGATGCTCGTCAGGCCGCTGTAGTGGATGTCCTCGGAGCTGACCACGCTGACCGGCACCGACAACTCATCTATCTTCTGCGCCTGCCGGGATGCTGAGATTATCTCCACTTCCATCAGCTCCTCGATAGACATATCAAAAAAATCACCCGGTTCGTTTGCGTCCTGCTGCCCTGAGTATGCTTGTATACAGATTGTTGACGAAATCAAGAGCATTACAATTAATTTATATTTTTGTAATAGAATATGCTTTTTCATAAACATAATCATCCCGCTGAAATAAAAGTATGTTCTACGACTTGTTCACTATTTATCAGAATGGTAATGTTCTGAACCATTAGCCCCCAATAGTATTCGATCATATGGTGTATTAAGTTCAATTGATAACTTTATCGGTATATAAGAACAGCGCTTTCAGAAGAAATTGTGGTTTTGAAGATTAATTTGAAACTTTTTCCTAAACATTTCCGGACATAGAATCCTTCGATTTGAACTTGTGACTTTGCTCGGAGGACACGGAACAAATGTCCTTTACTGTTGGAAAAAGCAGGTAAATTGACCATGTTAAATTTTATAGTGGTCTGATAATCGGGGTGATTGCAATGCGAAGGTATATGTTGACATTTAACTAATATCAATTTTCCACAGCATAGTCGAAAGACTGGAAGGAGACACAATTAATCTAAGAAGTACTGTTCAAGAGCGGCAAATTTGATTATGATTTAATCCGGTGAGGCCGGGAGTGAGCCTCTCTGGTTTGATATACCGAATATCTTTCATGGTTTTTAAGAGGAGTTATTTAATGGAGCGGCAAAATACGATGAGTGATTCCAGGTTGTTATCGGCGTTTTTTCGTCCTCTAACTGGTTTTTGTGCTTTCCTTATCTTTCTCGCAGTTTGCGGCGTTGGCATCGCTGAGGACTGGGCGACTTACCGGTCTGATATAACTCGAAGCGGGATTACCTCCGAAACCGTTGGTCCGGGTCTTTTTCTGCAATGGGAATATGTTCCTGCTCACAAGCCCAAACCGGCCTGGCCGATGCCCTCCGAAGAGATGCCGAGAATGCACAACGACAACGCGTATCACACGGTGATAGCCGACGGCAGTGCTTATTTCGGTTCCTGTACGACAAATAAGATATATTCAATCGACGTTGCCGCCGGCAGGATTCGCTGGACGTTCTTTGCCGAAGGGCCGGTTCGTTTTGCTCCAACCGTTTGTGACGGCAAGGTTTATTTCGGTTCCGACGATGGTCATGTGTACTGTCTCGACTGCAAAGACGGTTCGCTCGTATGGAAATACCGACCCGGTCCCACCGATGAGAAAATCATTGGCAACGAAAGAATGATATCGCTCTGGCCGGTCAGAACCGGCGTGTTGGTCGACGATGGAATTGTATATTTTGCTGCCGGTGTTTTTCCGTACGAAGGATTGTACATTTGTGCCCTCAAGGCTTCCGACGGTTCGGTTCTCTGGAAAAACGATACGATTGGTGACCGGGCTCACGAACTGGAATACGGCGGGATTTCGCCGCACGGTTACCCGCTCGCTTCCAGGGATGTGCTGTATATTCCTTCGGGCCGGTCGATGCCTGCTGGATTCGACCGGCATACGGGAGAATTTCTATTCTACGCCTCGCCGGGCGCCAAACGAGGTGGGGCGTGGGCTTTGCTGGACAACGACAGGCTCATCTCCGGCGTGGACTTCTCAGGCAAACCACACAAGGTCGCTTACGATGCCAAAACCGGAAGACGCCGGGGAGATGCCTTTGCCTGGTTCCCGGGAATTGATATGACCGTAACACCTGAGTTTTCATACATCGTAACTTCAGAAGGAGTGTACGCGATCAACCGGGCGGCCTATGCTGAAGCCGTCAGTAAGGCCGGAAGACTGGCGAGGGACCGGAAAATATGGGAAAGCCAACTTAATGAGTTTAAGACAAAGCTTGGCTCGGCTGACGAGACTACTCGCGAAAAGCTTAACGAGCGAATCGATGAATTGGCCAGGAAAACAGCCGAAGCCGCACGGGAAGAAAGAAGATTGAAAGGTTCCAGCTTCCAGTGGCGCTACTCAAGAAGAAGGCTTCGTTCGGTAATACTCGCCGGGGATGTTGTATATGCAGGCGGCGAAGGATTTGTCGTCGGCATTGACGCTAAGACCGGCAAGGAAGTTTGGAAGAGCGACGTAAATGGCGCCGCCGTCGGTTTGGCTGCCTCCGACGGTTCTCTTGTTGTAAGCAGTGACGAAGGACCAATTTACTGCTTCGGCGGGACCGAAGTTGCAGCGGCCAAAGAAATCAAGCCGTCAATAATAGCCGATCCCTATCCTGACGATTCGCTTAGCGAAACATACAAGGCGGCAGCGGAAAAAATCCTGGCCGATAGCGGCGTAAAGAAAGGATATGCCCTGGTTCTGGATTGCGGCATGGGGCGACTCGCATACGAATTAGCGAAAAGAACGGAGCTGAAAATCGTCGGCCTGGAAAAAGATCCGGAGAAATTAGCTGCCGCCCGGAAGAATCTCGATGCCGCCGGCCTGTTGGGAAGCCGGGTCGTGGTCGAGCCCTGGGACATGGAATCTCTGCCGGATTATTTCGCCAACCTGATAGTCTCCGATGGAATGTTACTCACGGGTGAATCAACAGGAAAAACCGAAGAAGGCCAGCGAATTCTTCGCCCCTGGGGAGGCACGGCGTGCCTTAGCTTTCATCGCGACGGGCAGGTGACATGGAGAAAATATGTTGGAGGCCCCCTTCAAGGCGCCGGCGCCTGGACGCAGCAGTATTGCGATCCTCAAAATACCGCCTGTTCGGGCGATGAGCTTGTCTACGGCCCGTTGGGGGTGCTCTGGTTCGGAGAGCCCGGGCCGCAGGGAATGGTCGAGCGGCACGCATGCGCGCAAAGCCCTGTCTCGATGAACGGCCGGCTGTTCATGGAGGGCGAAGAAATCATCACCGCTGCCGACGCGTTCAACGGCACGTCGCTGTGGAAAAGGGAGATTCCGGGGGCCGTCCGCGTTAAAGTCAAAGCCGACTGCGGCAATCTGGTTGTCACGCAGGACGGTCTGTATGTGGCCGCCTATGATAAATGTTACAAGCTGGATCCGGAAACCGGCGCTACCATTCGTGAATACGAAGTTCCGGCCTCCTCCGATGGGAATCTTCGCCGATGGGGCTATATATCAGTCGTCGGCAATATTCTCTACGGCTCGGCCGCCAAAGCCATGAAAGAAGATTACGGTGCTATGCTGAAGCGCTTCGTGGAAAATGGGAAGTGGAAAAATATTGACGATGTCCCCACAAAGTACAGAGCCCAGTACAAGAATTCCAGGAAGTTGTATCCTGATCCGATAGACTTGCGCAGGGCCGCCGAGAGGTCGGGCATGTTGTATGGGTCAATGACATCTTTTGCCGGCGGCGGAGAGTTCCTGCAGAAAAACGCGGTCACTCGAAACCTGATGGCGGGCGACAAAATCTTTGCCGTTAACACCGAGACAGGCGAACTGCTCTGGCAGCGGAATGGCGAAAAAATCGCAAACATTACAATCACGCTTGGGGACGGCAAAATCTTCTACGCCGACAGCGGAATATCAGAAAAACAAAAGAGCCTCGCCCTGCAGAGACGGCGAAAACTCACAGACAATGGCGTGTACAAAGAAAGAGATGGAGTCCTTGAGGAGCTCAGGGAGAAAAAAGAATTCCTCGCTCAGAAACTGAAAGAAAACCCATCGTACAGACAGAAATCGCAGGTCCAATATCTCATCAGCTCCCTGCAGGCCGAATTGTTCCGTGAGGAGCATCCGGAAGGGACTCTGACGTACGCCGAGGCCGACGTGAGGATTGTTGTTGCGCTGGACGCCAAAACCGGCGAGGAATTGTGGAGCCGTCCCGTCGATTTGACCGGCTGCTGCGGCGACAAAATGGGAGCCGCCTACAGCCGCGGATTACTCCTGTTCTTCGGAAACCACGGCAACCACGATGCGTGGAGATTCAGGATGGGTGGTATGAAATGGCGGCGGATCACGGCACTGTCGGCCGAGGACGGCAGGATGACCTGGTCGCGAGCGTTAAACTACCGAACTCGCCCGGTCATCGTCGCCGATAAAATAATCCTGGAGCCGCAGGCCTGCGATCTCCGTACCGGCGAGATTATAGTGCGGGATCATCCTATTACCGGCAAACAAGTCCCCTGGGAGTTCTTACGACCCGGCCACACTTGCGGCATTACCGCCGCCTCAGAGAAGGGCCTTTTCTACCGTTCGGCCTGCACGGCGTTTTACGACCTGGAGCAGGACAACGGAGTCACCATCTTCGGCGCCTACCGCCCGGGCTGTGCAATCAGTTTGATACCGGCCGGCGGTGTGCTTCTTAGCCAGGAGGCGGCGGCCGGCTGCACGTGCTCGTACCCCGTCCGCTGCTCGATGGCGATGATACGCAAGCCGCGCAGGTCTCAACCCTGGACGGTCTATGTCACGCCCGGCGAGCTGACACCTGTAAAGCGTTTCGCTGTAAATTTCGGCGCCCCGGCAGACAGGAAGGATAACGAAGGAACCGTCTGGTTCGGCTATCCCAATCCGAAGACCAGTTCGTACAACCACTTCCCAAATTACGGCGTGAAGTTCGATCTGCGTGCCAAAACATTGCCCGGAATGGGTTATTTCTGCCGCGATTTCAAAGGTCTCGATATAGCCGGTACCGACAAGCCCTGGCTGTTCACATCCGGCTGCCGGGGAATGCTGCGCTGCGAAGTGCCGCTGGCCAATGATGCCGCCTCAGAAAGTTCCGCCGTGTATACCGTTCGTCTCGGCTTTAACGCCCTGCCGGAAGACCGCGAGGGCCGGCGAGTATTCGATATCAAGCTACAGCACAAGGTCGTCCTGGAAAGCTTTGATATCCTGGCAACGGCCGGATGTGCTGACAGGGCGGTGGTCAAAGAATTCAAAGGTATCGAAGCCGGAAGTACTATGGTCCTTGAGCTGCTTGCCAAGTCGGCTAATCCGAATATGGACGAAGCTCCGATCATAAACTTCATCGATGTCATCAGAGAAGATTTCCAATCTTCCCAAACGGCTAAACAGCCTGGCCCGAGTGGTATATAGACAGGGGCGAATAAAAAGAGCCGGCGCGGAGATAGATGTTATTCTGATGCTCGATAAATCACGGCGGCAAATTCAATGCTGAGTTATGTTTTGTCTTCGTGGAGGGCTCGGTACAGCAGATGTCCGGCGATAATAATAACGACCAACAGCGCCATAAGGACCATCGCGGCGTATGAGCTGTAGGACGCTACCTGGTTGTGGAACTGGCGCAGAAGAAAGGCCCAGCCAAAGATTGCCAGATAAGTTCCGGTCAGCACAACGGTCATATTCAGCCAGACCCGCAGACCCAGCAGAAATCCAATCACGGAGCCGACGACCGGACCGGTCATCCAGAAGGGAAACCAGACGAAGAAAAACAATCCGATGACGCCGTACTTCTGGATCTTGTCTTTGTGAGTTTCGGCGGACTTTTGGATTCGTTCGAATACGTTCTTGAGCCTTTTGATTACCAGTAAATGCCGCCAGCTAAACACAAATAAGGGATAGAAAATAAGCACGAGAATTGTCTCGATTACGATGCAGATGGGGATGACCGTGCGGTGGCCCAGTCCCAGAGTGTATCCGAACGCCATGGCGACAGCCCGGCCGAACATCAGTTCGGTAGCGGTCATTCCAATGAGAAGCTGGGATTCCTCCGGAGAAAACAGCAGCTTAATCCCGAGCCAGAAGGTGTATACAAACGCCAGAGCTACTCCGAGCAGTAAAAGACGGCCCTCTGAACTCGTTAGAAGAGTTGCCTTTAATTGATGCGGCTGTGAGCGATTCGACTCGCCTGCCGGTTGTTCCGATTCTTCTTTCATACCCTAAATGTCCGATTGTATAGTTTAAGGCCACTTGCTATTATAGCAAATTGTTCATGTTTTTTAAAGTCTGGCATCGGATGGCCTGGCGAGGTATTATTAGGTTTAGAAGGTCCGGCTGTGTGGCTTGGCCATGATTCCAAAAGAAACTCAAGTATTATAAGAAAGTTAAGCTCATGTGTCGGACTTTTCCGGTTGCTGCGACCACGTATCTTCCTTTTGCTTTTAATGTTTTGGTGGAGGAAATCCAGCCACAATTTCGGAGCGGCTTGATTATTCACACTATTCTGTTTCAGATTCGGCGGCCAATTTGAAACGGAAACTCGCTACATTTCACTGGATGCATTTATTCGTGCTTGCGTCAGTTCATTTCTTTATTGATATATTCGCGAGTATGCTGCCTGCCATCCTACCGGCGATCCGGGCCGAATTCTCGCTGAGCCTGTCTATGGGCGGGATAGTCATGGCCGTGATGTATTTAACGTGCAATGGCGTTCAGCCGCTAACCGGCCATTTGCGCGCCAACAAGCGCAGGCCGCTGTTTCTGCATATCGGGCTGATTTTAGGCTCGGTTATATGCCTGCTCGGTGCCCTGCCCAGAGGAGGCGGCGCTTTTGGAGGCATGATTTTGCTGGCTGTCGTCAGCGGCATCGGAATTGCCATAGTTCACCCGGAAGGGCTGCGAGGGGTCCACCGTCTCAGGCTTATCCCACCGGCGGTGAGCACAGCCGTATTTATGGCGGGCGGTTTTCTTGGATTCGCGGGCGGCGGGGTAATATCGGCCTTTCTTGTCTCGCGTTTTGGCCTGCGAGGTTTGTATCCTCTGATGCTTTGCCCCGTTATCGGTATCGTCATGGTCTTATTATTGAGAGTCAGGCTGGCGGTTGAGCGGACAGTGTACGATAAAACTGAGGTCCGGCAAGCTGAGAGCTGGTTGCCTTTCTGGCTCATTTTAGTGATGGCGGTGCCGGCCGCTGTCTCGACTACTATTATCGCATCCCTGCTGCCGACCGTACTCAACGAGCTTGGCTTCGAGTTGACATTTGGCGGGCTTTCCGCGACGGTCTTCGGCCTGGGAGGTGCTGTCGGCTCATTTGTCTGGGCGCATGTCGCTCACAAGAAGGGAGAGTTGAAATGCTCGGTTGCCGCACTTTTTTTCGTGATTCCCTTCCTCGTGTTGTACCTCGTATTCATCAATAGCAGGATGGCGATATGGTTGCTGTTTGGTGCCGGATTCTGGGCAATTTCGGCTTATATATTGCTGATTACCCTGTCGAGACAGGCTGCCGGGCTAACCCTCGGACAACGAATGGGATTCATGGTTGGGGGCACCTGGGCGCTGGCTTATATCGTTTTTATGACCCTGCTGCCGGCCGCCGAACGTTTCGGTTCGGACGTCATCTTAAAATTCTCACCCATCGGCTATGTGCTCTCAGGCGCCTTCGGGCTTTCGATCATGTTGAAAGGCAACTCCCTCACCAAAGGAAAACAACTCAAGATCAGTCTATGAACTCTCAAAGTCAATAGCTCATCACGCAACTCGATAATACTGTTGGCTTGCAGCAAATGCCAAGCAGAAAGCTATCAAGAAAGTCTGACAGAAGTCAAAATCGGGTGGCTACAAAGCGACAAAGTAGCTGGAAATACCTGTGTTATACTCCTGTCAGGCAAAATGTAGCTGCTCCTGCTTTGAACGGATTCGTTCACCAATTCTTAGGACTCGATCAAGCTTCCTCACTAATTCAGGCTCGCAGTGTTCGAGCAGTTTCCAAACGTCTTGCTCGTTTTCAACGGTATAGAAACTCTTGGCAGGAGAGAAATAAACGAGAACTTTCTTATTACGCTCGCACAAATTCAAGATGTTGTTCAAACTCCCCTTGCTTTTCCCATCCCAGAGCATGAATCCGTAATCAGCCTCCTCGCCCATCAGAACATCTTTAGTGCTGTAGTAATCAAAGTCTTTCTTGCTTCTGCTCGAATGAACATTGCGTGTTTCCCAGTTCCCTATGTTGTTGCGGCAGACATTACCCATGCAAAATACCAAAACGTTTCTATAGTTTTTCTCGTTGAGATAACCTTGCATCGCCTTATCAGCGCCATTCGCATCGCCAAGAAGGATAATATACTCATTTGCAATAATATTATCTGCGCGTCCTTTTATCGCTTGGTTTAACCGTCCGATTTTACGAGAACCGCCAAAGAATACCTTAATCATTTTATACTCCGTGTTTTAGTAAGTGTAAGAGCATATACCGTTTCTGTTTTTCCCTCGTTTTTCAACGCCTGAGTTATGGCGTTAAGGGTAGCTCCGGACCGATAAAGGTCGTCAAGCAAAAGGATGTTTCGTCCTTCAACTTGCTGTTTTACGATGTGGTAAGCATCCTTGAGAATCTCCATCCGCTTGTTCAACTCATAAATGTTTTTGAGTTCCGGAGCCTGCTTAAGTTTGACAACACAATCTGTACATAGATTCATACCTGTCAACTTAGAGATTCCTTTTGCGACAGCCATCACTGGTTGGAATGCCCGCGCTGAACGCGAAGGGGGTACAGGGATGATCAAATCCACAGGCCAGTTTCTGTCGTTCAGAAATTCTCCTGCAACTTCAACGATGATACCAAGTACCGACTTATCTGACTTGTATTTTAGCCGAGTCAACAGTTGTCCCATATCGCTATATTTTGTGTCGAATTGCGGGTGGCCATATTCGTTGTCTCCGATATATTGGCTGCTTAGCGTATGAACGTCCAAAGCGTACCCAGAAGTCCATTTCCCCTTAATTTGCTTTGGTGAAATCTTTATCATGACGTAACCTTTTATGCAGTCTTGCCTTGTTTTTAATATTGTAACACCGTATATCAGTATCTGCAAGTCAAAACCAGAGAGAGTGTGTACCTAAAGCGATGGCCAAGTTAAATGGGCAGAAAAACTACGCCCGGCAAAAAGCGATTGAATACCCGTTTCGAGGCAATACCGGGCAAAGTGCTCGCCGTTCGGGATTGAAATTAGGCTTGGAATCCAGAAGGTTAAAAATAGCAGAGAAGGTGGATTTTTCTTATACTAAAGCAGCTCGCTGAGTTGTTTTATAAGCGACAATCGATTGAACTGAATTCAGGAAAGTACCTTTTTAATGCTGGAAGATAAGCTGCTTATATGGAAGTTCAATCGCGGCGACCGCGAGGCCCTGCGGAGCATCTATGAAAAGTACAAAAATGATCTTGTGACGTTGTCTGCTGCTCTTTTGATTGATGTAAGTTCCGCCGAGGATGTTGTGCATGATGTTTTTGTGTCGTTCATCGAATCTTCACGGAAGTTCCGGCTGACAGGAAGTCTCAAAGGCTATCTGGCGACTTGTGTTGCCAACAACGCCCGTAACAGAAACAAGGCCGGACGAAGACGTCAGAATAGACAAGCTGACGTGGCTATGCCGGATGCAAGTCGGCCGGACTCTGCCGCAATTTTCGGTGAAGAATTACGCCGGTTGAGCTTTGCCCTTGGGCAGCTTCCGTATGAGCAGCGAGAAGTCTTGCTCCTGCATTCTTACAGCGGGATGAAATTCAAGGCTATCGCCAAACAGCAGAACGTCTCAATCAATACCGTGCAGGGTCGGTACCGATATGCAACGGATAAACTGCGGTCAATGTTAAATGGCGAGGTGGATAAATGAGGCCGGTAGATAATATAAATGATTTGTTAAAAAAACTAAAATTAAAAGCCAGCACTGTTTTGGACATAAGAGTACACAATGATATATCCAAAGCGCTGGCCGAATCAGATAAAACAGAATCGGCTGTTACACAGCCGAATATAAGGAGAACAATTATGAAAAATTCAATTACAAAAATTGCCGCTGCGGCGGTGATTAT
>CAZTDF010000038.1:0-6386 GCA_964612465.1 uncultured Pirellulales bacterium | reverse complement strand
CAGTTTCAGTGGGACGTGGAGCTGGATCCGGGCATCTTCGAGCCGAACATCCCGCCTGAATACGAGAGGATCGAAAGGCCGGGGATCGTAGGGCAATAGCAGACAAACCGAAACACCATATAATCCAAAAGGCCGGGCCGGTTGAAGGCTCGGCTTTTTTTATGCTCTATCGGGGCAAAAAGTCTTAGAAAAATTCATTTTCTTTAGACCCGAAAGGGCGGCCAAATTGTTATATTAGCGACAAACGTTTGTTACCGAATCAATTAGGCGGGCCTAATGGAAGACAAGCTGCTTGTATTAAGATGTAAACGCGGGAGCACAGAGGCTCTCGGGCGGATCTATGAAAAGTACAAAACCGATATGCTCGTTTTGGCGATGGCCCTGCTGAACGATAAAAGTGCGGCCGAAGATGTTATGCACGATGTTTTTCTGTCTTTCGTGATGAATATCGAGAAGTTCAGCTTAACCGGCAGCCTCAAAAGCTATTTGCTTACTTGCGTCGCAAATCGCGCACGGAACTTGAACAAGGCAAAACATCGACAGAGCGTTGATATGGATCCGGCAGGGGCTGTTAGTCACGGTTCGGATGAGCCGTTGCAAGCGATTATGTGCAACGAACAATTGCAGCATTTAAGCAACGCGATGGCTGAGCTGTCGTACGAGAAGCGTGAGGTAATCATGCTGCATTTTCAGGCGGGGATGGCGTTCAGGACAATCGGTAAATCGCTTGGCGTTTCGGCCAACACCGCAAAGAGCCGGTATCGGTATGGACTCGATAAACTGCGGTCAATTTTCGAAAACGAGGTAAAAAATGGAACCAGCAGAAAAAATTAAAGAGCTGATAAACAAATCGGATGCTAAAACCGCTGCCGAGGTAGATAATAGAATCCTTGCCGGAGCGCGGGAGCATCTGGAAAAATTAAGGGAGAAAAACCTGACCGCCGGAGGGGCCGGAATCCGGAGAATGATTGTGAAAAGTCCAGTTGTCAGATTAGCAGCCGCGGCGGTAATCGGTATTGCCGCACTAATCGGTATACATCAAATCACTGCACCAGGCATCGCCTGGGCGGATGTCGCAGAGCGTTTCCGGTCAGTGCCATATTTCAATGCGACGATATATGTAAAGGAAGGTGCATTAAAAGAACCGAAGCAATTCGAGATTTGGATGGGGCCGGGGGGGCGTGCCCGTATGAGGATAGGTCGTCAGGTGGTTTTCGGTCAGGGTGGTCAGGTATTAAAAGCCTTCGACATCAGCAGACGCATCGAAGTTCAGCCTGATATGCAGGCGGTTGAATTACTAGATATGTTGGGTAATATGGAAGAATATTCTCTCGAAACGGTTATCCGGAGTATTTCCGGCGGTAATCTGGTTGATGTAACTCCGCTTGTGAATGCGGATGCCGTCATATCAGAGGACATGGTTGTTTTTGATGCGTTTACTGATGAGCATTTTGAATGGCTTCGCGTTTATGCACTTCGCGAAAGCAGACTTCCTGTGGGAATCCGAATGTGGGATCCTCAAAAAGGAAAATCCGTAGATGTGTTTATAAATTATTTCAAGGAACAGCCGGATGTATTCTTCGACGCTAAAACTTTTTCGACAAAGCTCGCGGATCTTAGCTGTACCGATGCAGATTTGGCGTATATGTTTTTAAAAGATCCTGGGGGACAAAGCATTACGGCAAAGGATTTACTTGAGCGGGAAAGCAGCTCCGAAGGTAGGGACGGAAAATAACATGAACAAGAAACCCAGAATGTTACGAGAAGGTTTTACTCTTATAGAACTGTTGGTGGTGATATCCATCATCGCTGTCTTGCTGGCAATATTACTGCCCAGCCTGCAACGAGTCAAAGAACAGGCGCGACGGGCTGTGTGTCAGAATAACCTGCATCAAGCCGCTGCGGCTATGTTCATGTACGCCGGTGATTATGATGATGCTTTGCCCATCGGCAGTATTATTGATCGAACGGCCCCTGGATATGCCACCTCCTGGGACCGGGCTGATCAGATGGCCCTGGTCAATGCCGAGACCATGAGGCACCTGGGAGAAGGTTACGGCCTGACCGATGAACATGCAACCTGTGAGACGGCGCGCAGATACTTTGAGGTCAAAGAGGACTGGTTGGAACCTCGGCAGCCGTCACCACAGTATACGCAGGTATTCCAGATTGGATGGATTTATTGGGGTGCACGCGGTCGCTGGAGGGATCCGGACACAAGCCAGGAGTATGTCACTGCGCGGAAGATCTCGGATCGATCCACCTCCAGGACCCTGGCCACCTGTTTCTGTTACAACCGATATGATGCCGTGGGATCCACTGGCCCCTGGCCGACATGGTATGCCTCGCATGTTCAGGGCCAGTTCCTCTGGGGTCAAGGCGTTCCTTTTGACCCGAAACCCGATGGTTTGGTGGTTGGTTATCTGGATGGGGCTTGTCGTTTTGTCAAGTTCAACGACCTGAGTCCCAGCAATCATGAGGGAGAATATTTGGTCTATTACGACAAAGACAGTTGATTCTGAGAGCCATGCCGGGATAATGGAGGAGTGTAATACGACATTAACTTCTTGAGGGTATCGGCCTTTATAAATCTGGAATTGCTATCTGTCCGTTGAGATGGTATTATATGTTTGTTCTGTAACACCTCAATTGTAATGAAAGAAAGGAGAAGAGAATGAGTGTGAGAAGCATATTTTTGGTAATTGCGGTGCTGTTGGCCGTCTCTGCTGGCCCTGCCGGGGCACAGGAGAAGCTCGGGGATTTTGTCGCCGAGTACGGCTATGAGTGGATGATCGGCAAATGGTCGGCCACCAGACCTGACGGCCAGCCGGTCGAACTCGAATATAAATGGATACTGGACAGATGCGCCATGAGCGTAGACGTCAAGATCGGCGATTTCAAGTATCATGGCCTGATCATGGGTGTGCCGTCCCGCGAAGAGATTGTCCAGATCGGCGCCGACAACATGGGCGGCACCTGGAAGGGCTCCTGGAGCGAGGACTATGAGGGGGCGGTTAACAGGAACGAGTGGCTCAAACCCGACGGCACAACGGAAACGACGGACATGGTTTTCATCAAGGTCGACAATAACAACTTCAAGGTCAAAGAATATTCCGTCGGGGCCAGCGGCTACCGAGACTCCCAGGCCAGGGGCGAAACGTTATTCAAACGCCGGAAAGCTGATGTAGCACAGAAGGCCGAAAAGGGCACCGAACTTGAAGGAACCTGGGTCGGGTCGGACGCCGGAAGTTACGGCGACGTTTGGACTTTCGTTATCTCGAAAGACAAAGTGGAGGTTAAAGGACCGGATTATACGTTCTACTCGGGCACAGTAACAATAAACGACAAAACGAATCCGAAGCAGGTTGAGTTTAAGGTCGATAAGTGTTCGATGCCGGAATACGTTGGTGAAACCTCGCTCGGTATTTATAAGCTCCAGGCAAATAAGCTGACCTTAGCTGCGAGTGAACCGGGCTCGATAAGTCGCCCCGCTTACTTTGATTCCACCGGCGGAGTAATGCTTTTTTCCTTAACCAAACGGTAAGAGAATTGTATATATCGCACGCCGGTGCCTCGTCTTCGCTCGGCATGAAGAAACTCTTCACCCTGAGCGGAGACGAAGGGTAGCCCGGCGTGTGTTTATTTATATTTGCGGGCTTTGCCTTTGGCGGGGTATTCATTCGTTTTTGCCGTTATCGACAATGTTAATTTCGCCGACGATGTCCTCTTTAAGTTGCACCTTGGCGGTTGAGCCGTCGGGCTGTTCACTAACATACCAAACCTGGCCCTCTCCGGTAAGATAGAGATCCTCGCGGTCGCCCACGGATATTCGTTGGAGGCCTTGCGAGCCACCGGACTTGGCATAGTTGCCGCCATCGACGATGGTCATCTCGCCTGTGTTATCGACCTGCACCTGCATCTTGGTGGTTGAGCCGTCGGCTTCTTTACTTACATACCAAAGCTCGCCCTTTCCGGTGATATAGAGATTCTCATTGTCGCTCAGGGATATTTTTTCCAGGTCTTTCTTCCCTTCTGACTTGGTATAGTCGCCCTTGAACGATTTGGCCCTGGGGGGCGTTTTCTTATCCGAATCCGACGCGTTGGCGTGTTGTGGGTCAGGTTCGACATCTACTGTGTATGAATCGTCCGGGTAATAATCCGGTTCGGTATCGGCTGTGTCTGAGTCGGCCAGGTAACAGTCAGGTTCTGCGTTGGCGCCGAGATTCTGCTTCGATTGGGATTTTTCTTCGGGATTCGAAGAACGAGCGGAGGTGATGGTCTCTCCTGCCTCGGCGATGACGGAGTTTTCGATCGTGTTGGCCCGGTAAATGCTAAAACGGACATGGCGGATGCCGAAGGACAAGATGGTGACTGAGGCCAGGATTAACGCCGCGATTGCCAGTTGTTTGGTCAGTGACTTCATGTTATCCTTCTCTATACACGAACGATGCACTTCAGATTTACAATTTCCATGCCTTGGCGAAGGCGCTGAAACTGCGGTCGTAGGTTCTCTCGATATCGTCGGGGAAACAGCAGCCGGGCAGTTCCTTCATGCCCAAATGATAACTCAGACACTCACAGCACACTCCCTTCTTGTCGCAGCCGGGATATGAACAGTTGCAGTTCTTGAGGTTTTGATTCTTGTTGCATTCCATATTCGGATCTATCCTTTTGAAAAACAGGTTCTAATTCTTAGTTGTGAGTTTATATAGACTGATGCTCAGCGGCGGCACGTTCAATTTGCCGGAAACGCCGGTTACCGGCTTTTCTTCAATCGCCACTTTGGGTTTTTCGCCGGGCTCGTTGTAGGCCATCGGGTCTGAATGCGCGATCAGCCAGAGCTTGCCGGAGCCGGTCAGTTGAGCGCCCTTCAAGTCCATTGCCAACTCATGCTGCTCTTTGGTCGGATTCACTATGCCGATTGTTAAAGCGTTGCGGTCACTCGTCCAGGCGGCAGATACGTCGAGCGGCTGAACGTCGCCGGTGACAGTAACCGGTACGGTTCCAAAATGGTTCCCATAGAGTTTTAAAACCAGGCCGGTCGTCTCGAAGGCGGCGTCGGTTTTGCTGGTCTTGATGCAGCCGATGACGTTGACCGTCTGGGCGTAATTCGCCAGGAAAATGATGTCCGAATGCCGGAAGTATTCGTGTAGACCTTTGGCAATTCCAAGACCGTCTTTGTGGAAATACCGTGTCCCCAGCTCGCCGAACTCGTGCCGGCCGTACCAGTAGTTCCATTCGGTCATGGCGATTTTAATGTCTTTGCCCTTGAGTTCATCCAGCTTTTTACGGAGCTGCTTGTGGAACTCGACTTTTCGCTTAATGTTGTCGGCGATCTGGGCGATATGCTCGACCAGGTCGGATTTCTCCTGGCAGTAAAAATGCTCTGCGATCATGTCGATATGATCGGTGCAGTTCTTCAGCAGGCCTTCGCTCCACTGCCCGGCGTTACCCGAAGCGATCGGCACGATATCCGGATCCACTTCGCGCATCTTGTCCACGATCCAGTTGTGTTTGCGGACATAATGTGCCAGACTCATATAACCGAGCTGCCAGCGGCCCCACATTTCGTTGCCGATAGCCCAGTAGCGAACATTAAACGGTTCCGGCATCCCGTTTTTGGCCCTTGCTGCACCCATCAATGTATCGGTCGAGCCGTTGGAGTATTCGAGTTGAGCGGCCGCCGAATAGGCGTCCCCGAAGCCGGTATTGACAGTCACCAGCGGTTCGGTTTTTAACAGCCGGCAAAAACGTATGAATTCATTAAAGCCGAAGTCGTTGTGCTCGGCCCCGGTCCAGGCGGGATTTCTGCGGGGCGGCCGGCGATCCCTGTCGCCTATACCATCCCGCCAGTCGTAACCGCTGACGAAGTTTCCGCCGGGCCAGCGATACATCGGGGCGTTCAGCTCTTTTAGCAGTTCCAGTGTATCGGCGCGCATGCCCTCGATGTTGTCTGCCGGCATAACCGAGACGGTGCCCACATAACACGGGGCCTGTGAGATTTCGATTTGAAGCTTTCCTTTGACCGTATCGGCTCCTGAGGTGAACTCGAAGGGATACTTGCTATAGTTATTCGCAACAACCAGCGTCTGAACGGATTCTTGCTGTTCCGGCCCATCGCCCCAGGCAAGTGTTACCGAGACGTTCGTATTTTGCCGCTGGGGCTTGAGATAGATATAGCCGACATATTTCTTATTTTTCACCAGTCCCAAATCGAGTTGCCGGATACCGCCGCCGGGCTTGATTAGCGGCGTGTGCTCGCCGACGAAGGAACCTTCCTTAACCATCGTCACCGAATCGGCCGGCCCGATGATTTGCCAGGGCGAGGCGCCTACGACCGCGTATGGACTGTCTTTCGAGACGGCCCGCGTGCCGCGATAGGGATC
>CAZTDF010000037.1:27364-28743 GCA_964612465.1 uncultured Pirellulales bacterium | reverse complement strand
GATCAGATACAGAGCGACCTTGTTGGGCGCATCGAATTTCATGCCGAACGGCGCCAGCATTTTGTCCCTGATGGGTTTGAGCTGCTGCCGCGAAAGCTCAAGCAGGCTGCGCGGACTGCCGTTGACCTTTAAGATGGTCAGGTTCTCGCTCTCAAGATTAACGCCATCGAGCCGTTTGGCTAATCCGTCCGTTATCAGCACGGGCCGGTCGGCTGCCAGCATCTTTTTGAGTTTGCCGGTGAAGTCCGGCTCCTTAAGAGCGTGTACCGCGAAAAATGCTGCTTTGGCATCGGCGTTAATTTCCGCTGTGGGCACGAGCGGCAATCCGAGCATCCCGACGAAATCGAAGACGTACTGCTCATCGAAAGCGTCGCTGTTCGGCGGCTTCGGCGCGGCAATGCCTTTGATGGCTTTACCCCGCACGAGTTCGGCAAGCTTGAATAAGCCGGGGATCTCGGCCCGCAGCTTCTTAACGTTCGCCGGGCCGGTACCCCTCAGGAGCGCGCCGTAGCAAAACAGCAGCATCTCGGGCGCATCGGCAAGAACGGTCTGCCGCGCCTGTTCGAGGTAGGTATTCTCCGATGTGCCGAACGGGTCGAACCAGCCGCCGCCGGATTTGGCGCCGCCGATTTCGCCGAGCCATCGCATGATGTAATAGCCCTCGTACTGGACGTTTCCGCCCCAGCGCTGATTGTCGAAATCGCGGGTTTCGGTGCCGACCCAGATCCTGTCGTAGTCGGCCGTTTGGCGCAAAACTTCATAGCCGCGATTGTGAAATTCTTCGTACCACTGGGGATACTTGATGATTATCTTGACATCCGGATTGACTTTCCTTGCCGGGGCCAAAATCCTGTCCCGGCTGACTCGGACCATCAGATCGCAGCGGTAATCGGCCCAGGACTCCTCGCCGCGCGCCTGCCTGCATTCGTCGCACTTGCAATCGGTGAAAAGAAAATCGTCGATCATAATCTCGTCGAAGAGTGACGCGGTGTACTCGAATATATCCTGAAGCTGGTCCTGGGTTTCTTTGCTGGTGTAACAGGATATGCCGGTCCAGCCTCCCGAACTCTTGCCGACGAGGGTGGTAGTCACGCAGCCGGAGACCTCGAAGCCTTCGGCCTGGAATTTCGCTTTGGCGTTTTCGAGCACTTTTCGCTCGGCGGTGTAGTTATCTCTGTAAGTCTCAATAAAGACGTTCGTGACACCGGTCTTTTTGCACCACGCGATCGCATCGTTGATGCCATTATCGCTGGATAAATGGTCGCGTACATTCTGAGCCGCGAAAAGTGTCGAAATCTTCAGGAGGCTCTTGTTTTGATTCGCTAAATCCCACAAACTTTGTGCTTGAGACCATGAAGCAATTGATAGAACAAACAGTA
>CAZTDF010000037.1:0-27264 GCA_964612465.1 uncultured Pirellulales bacterium | reverse complement strand
AAGTAAAGGTAGCGGCTCTTATCCGAATGAGGATTCGCCGCCGATACGACTGCCTCGCCATCGGGGGACGTGACTTTTTTCCAGACGCCGTCGCCACCGCTCGGGCGAAGGTTCAGGCCCTTTGCCTTGCCCTGTTCCCATTCGACGCCGTCCGCGTCGGCATAGCCCGAGGCAGTCTTCAGAACCGTCTTCGCGCGCCACATGTCCGCGAAAAGTCGTGTCAGGACAATATAGCTTCGGCCGTACTCGCGCGAGTGGGCGATGTCCGTGCCCTCGTGCCATTCGTTCCAGGTTTCCACGTGGACGATCCAAGGGCGGCTTTCGGCACGGAGGGCCAGCAGTTGCAGCCACCTGTCGATATACGTTTGTCCATCCCGGCGCTCGACAATCAAAGGCTGTCTTCCGGGCACGGCGCTGTGGTCGTATCCCGGGCCGAGAGCGGCGGTCTGTCTGAAAATCAGAGGCCCGCTGACCGCGCCGCCCCAGGAATAAATCGCGTCGGCCCGGCCCGTCCAGCCGGACGATTTGATGAGAAACGGCTCGACGCCGAAGTCGGCCCTGAATCTACGCCTGACATAGTCAAACTGTGCCGGGTCCTGCGCTTTGGCAAAGGCCGAGGCGTAGAAAAAGACAATCGGCCTGCCTTCAACCCGTGCCCACTTGGCCGGCGGGATGAGACTGTAAAAATCACGAATCGCCGTGTAGAACCATTCTTTGCCGAAGTCCGTCGTCAGATCGACGTGATAGCCGGCGCCGCCTTTGTTAAAGCTGTTCCACTTGAGAATCGAAGTGTCGTAGAAAAGGCCGATAGCCGGCGGCTTATGACCTTCGGTCTGCAGCAGGCTGTGGGCCTCGACCAAAGGCGGCAGGCCAGCAAAACTCCAGCCATGGTATTTTCCCGGCACGCCCCAATACACAGGCATGAGAAAATCGACGCCGGCGTCCATCATATCGACGAGCTGCTGCTTATGCCAGCCGACCCGCTTATAGCTGATTGTTTCCATGTCGGCCGGATGGGTCGTCAGGGCATCCGTCCCATCACTGTCGATGATGTGACTTTTGCTGTCGATATCGTACCAGTAGAAATAGGTGGTACCGACAACCGGCTGACCCTGTTTGAACGAATCGGCCTGCTGATGATCCGCCTGCCGCAGCGGGAAAAACTCGCCGGGCGGTTTCTCCGGCAGCACATCGTCCGCGGCGGCTATCGCGCAGCACAGACACAAAATCAACATCACTCGAAAATCGACCATGCTTGTTGCCAAAAACTAATCCTTTCTGAAAGCCTCTATCTTCTCTTTGAAAGCCCGGCAGGCCGCCGCCGGGTCGCTCGCATGAGTTACGGCAGAGCAGACCGCAATGCTCCGGGCGCCGGCGTCCAGCACGCGCTCGACGTTGTCCGGCGTGATTCCCCCTATAGCGGTATGACCGATACCCGTTCCGGCAAGCACCTGCGTCGCGCCGGTGACATACTCCAGGCCAACGGCGCCCGCGCCGGGTTTTGTCGCCGTGGCAAAAACGGGTCCCAGGCCAACATAAGTCAGGCCCTCGGCGCAGGCGGCATTGAGCTGTTTGAGCGAGTGCGTGCTCTTGCCGATAATCAACGGGGCCATTTGCAGCTTGCGAGCCTGCTCAACCGGCAGGTCATTCTGGCCAAGATGCACCCCATCGGTACACGCGGCCACGGCAATATCAACCCGGTCGTTAATGATACTAACGATGCCGGCATCTTTACAAATCTTAACGAATTCGACGGCAAGAGCGAAAAGCCTGTCGTCCTCGACGTCCTTGGCCCGAAGCTGGATACAATCGGCACCACCGGCGGCACATTTGTGGGCCAGCGAAATGACTTCCGCCGGCAGGTTGCTCGTAATGACAATATACAACCTGACGCTCTTGAATTTCGCAGAAGTATCGCTGAAAAGAACGATGTCCTTCTCAAGCGTATAAGCCTCGTACCGCAGCTTTTCGATTGTCGCGGCGACGGATTCATTATCGATCCGGATGACCTCGGCAAGCGCCCGCAGGGCCTCGGTCAGACGTTTGCAGCCAGCGGTGAAGCAGTCGGCCAGACTGCCGCGAGTAAGCTGCTTTTCTACCTTTTTGCCGACACCGACGTCCCCAAGCGTGTCCCTGCTGGAAATGAGCCGGCCGGCATCAAGCCTACCGATAGACGCCGAGAGTTCGTGCCTGAGCTTCTTGGCTCTTTCGGTCAATGGGCTCGAATTCAAAACGAACCTGCAGAACTCCTCTACTACGCGAGAAGCCTCACGGGCACGATTGAAATTGGCATCGATAATTCTATTAGCCGCATGTTCCATAATGAGACTGATTATATGAGCGAAGAACGGCTTTGAATAGCTAAAATCAAGCAAAAGAAAAAAGGCTGAAGTCGAGAAAACTTCAGCCTTTGTGAGACAGCTTATCATTTAGAATATGAACTGCAAACTTATAAAAAATCTACCGTCTCACCAAAACCAAGACATATTTAGAAGAAAAGGACTATAAGTTCATTCTCAATTATATGCGCTATCGCACTTTTTGCAAGAATTTTTCTCAAATTTCCCGTATTTTTTCAATCTTTTAGCAATAGACCAGTGACAGAAACAACATGACTCCTATAGGGCTCAAAACTGCTGTTCTGCGGGATTTTAGCTCCCTACTCGCTCAACTCGTCGGCTGCCGGAGCAACACAATAGACGTAGATAAGTGGTTCGTCGCCGGTATTGCTGACATCATGGGCAGTTTGCGGGGGGATGTAGGTAACTTTGCCCAGTCCGATCTCGTAGCGGTCATTTTCGCCAATCAACAACTCGCCGCGGCCGGAAAGGAAAACCAGCAGTTCCTCGCGGTCCTTTGTGCTATGTTGGCCGCAGGACTTGCCAGGCACCAAATAAACCCTGCCCGAGCGCATACCGCAAGTTTGCGGCTCGCCGGCCAGAAGCCTCTGGTTTTCGGGATTCTCGTTCAAATCGATTATCAGAACTTTTTCTGACGATGCCATACAATCTCCTAAAAATAGTTATTTCTTTGTCGAAAGAGCCTTTTTAAAGAATTTTCACTTTTTTGTCAATTACTTCCTTGACGCAGTAGCACGAATTTTATATTCTTATGCGCAAGAGAATTAATTAGAGTTCCGTATGTGCGAAATTCAAAAATTCCTTAATCCGTACTGGAGGTACTAGCTATGAAAAGGTTTATTGTTTTAGCAGAATTTTTAGCTTTATTGCTGGTTGCTGTCGCAGAAGCCGCTCCCACCATCGCCGAGGTAACCCACTCGGAGTTTCAGGCGGTAAATGCTTCTGGTGAACAAACGTACAATGCTACCGAGAAAGTTATTCTTGAAGGGATTCTATTGCACAATCCTGCGGATATGTTGGACCCGACGCCGGATGACACGGTCACGGAGTTATTCAACATCAGCGGCCAGTGGCAAATATTTTTCCAGGGCGAGGGAAATGACCATGCGGGCACTGCCGTGTGGATGGGACAGCTTTACAACAATCTGCCCTGGGTTGCGTTGGATGGCGGGTACACTAACGCAGAATTCGCAGCCGAGCTTGGTCGCTTGAACGCCGCACAGTTTAGTCCTGGAGACAGGATTCGAGTGACGGGTTACTACCTGTCATACAATGGAAAAACTAATGTAAATGAGCAGCACAATAACAATCCCGATCACGACTTTACGATTGAGCGGGTGCAGCAAGGTGTCGGACTGCCTCGACCGGAAGTTGTGAGTCTGGATGAATTAAAGGACGACGATGACAACTTCATTTTCGATCCGACACGACAGGCCGGCTGTGAGTATTATCAGGCCCGGTTGATAAAGATTGAGGATGTTTATTTCGCCGATGCAAACGACTGGGATCTACATGGTGAGTTGGTGATAACCGATGGTGCCAAGACGCTCGGTGTAAAGCTGGGACGTGGTAATGGCATTTATGCGGGCTCGAACAATCTGGCTGAGCCATTCGACATTATTGGCGTTATGAATCAGGAAAGCGCGAACTTAATCGACGGCTACCAACTTTACGTGATGAACTACGATGGAAACGGTTCCGTGCTGGCCAGTCGCGAACATCGTCGGGCGGACAAGCCCGGGGATCTTAACCTGGATGGGATCGTGGACTACGACGACATCAACGAACTGCTGGAGGACTGGCTCAAATAACACGTGACATAAGAAGGAATTACCAATTGTGAAACGCGCCTTTACATTAATAGAGCTTCTGGTGGTCACAGCCATAATCGCTTTGCTGCTGGGGATTTTACTTCCCGCAATGGGGCGGGCGCGCCTTCAGGCAAAAGTGGTCACGGTCAATGCCGAACTACGCGAGATCGGGATGGCACTGGAGGCTTATTCGTTCGATAACAGCGATAAATATCCGCCGACACGCGTCGATTGCATGCTCGGAGGCCACTTTTATCAGCTTCCATGCGAGCTGGTCGAGAGTAAGTATCTGCCGGCCCCCGGCGAGGACACATTTATGGCCGCCGGTATAGAAGACAGATTCAATCGAGGATATACTTACAAATACAGAACTGTTGGAACATTAATCTACAATAGAACAGTTGTTGTTAAAAACGGAGCATATCTGTGGATCCCCGATGGATTTCCCAACAACGAGCAGCAGGAAGGCCGTGACTACACTGACCCGAAAGAATCGCCGGTAAGCTGGGTGCTCTACAGCGAAGGTCCGAGATTCGTTTCGGATCGAATGAGAGAACTCAACTATCCTGTGCCGACGAACACCTGGTACAATCCGCAGACCCGGCAGGGCGTAATCGTTCGGATGCGTTTGAAGAACGGGACGCAGATTGGCTCCTTTGAGAATTAATCAATGAAGAACAAAATTTTTGGTTATATATTAGCATTTTCGGCGGCATGCGGCTTGCTCGCGGCGGGATGTGAAAAAAGGACAGACGAGGAAAGCGGCGCAGAGATTGCCGTGACCAACTCGTACCTGGGCTCTGCGGTCCTCGACCTTTGCGGCTACGATACGGAGGTTTTGTGCTTAGCGCCACCGGGGATGTGTCCGGGACACTTTGATATCTCGCCGTCACAGGTCAGGCAGCTTTGTGATTGCAGAGTGCTGCTGCTTTTCGATTTTCAAAAACAGGTCGCCGAGACATTGTCCCGTATGAAGGAAAAAGGACTAAAGACGGCTTTCGTGGAAGAGTCGGGGGGATTGTGTGTCCCGGAAACTTACCTTGCAGTGTGCAGGAGGGTAAGTGACATTCTTTCAACCGAATATCCTGAAAGAAAAGCCCAATACCAGCAAAGACTGCAAGTAATAAAAAACGATCTGAAGCAATTGCAGCAAGAGCTTTTCGAACAAATCAGGCAGGCCGGCATATCCTCAGCAAAGGTTCTGGCATCTAATCACCAGGCTGATTTTGCGAACTGGCTGGGCATGGAGACAATAGCAACTTTTATCGGCAGTGATATTGAAACGGTCACCGGCATCGATCGCTGCATCCGGCAGGCAGAGGGACAGGATATACGATTTGTCATTACAAATAAGCAGGAAGGTACTGCACTGGCAAAGGCTTTAGCTGAACGGCTCCGAGCCAAGCCGGTTGTTTTCAGCAATTTCCCGGAACTTGAAAAGCAAGCACGCGGTTTCGATAACCTACTTCGAGCGAACGTAGATTCACTCATTCGAGCAAACAAGGGAACTCCGCTTGAGGTAGCCAGACAATGATGGGGGGCCATATAAGTCTTTCCAATGTCGAGGTTCGTTTGAACGGTAGAAGTATACTTGCCGTTAAGGATACGCAAATCCGGCAGGGAGAGTTCGTGGGTGTCATCGGAACAAATGGTGCGGGCAAAACGACTTTCCTGAAAGTTTGCTGCGGATTGATAAAACCAACTCGGGGGACGGTAAAACTTGATGGGCGTGATTTGGCCGGACTTAACGCCTGGCGTAAGGCGAATGTTCGAAAGCACATAGGATATATACCACAGGCGGCGGAGTATAATGCCGAGCTGCCTTTCACCCTGCGTGAACTGGTGTCAATGGGTCGAGCGAGCGTCAAGCGTTTACTTAGTCCATTGAACAAATTGGACTACGAAATCGTCGATAACTGGATTGACAGATTGGATTTGTCGGACCGGCGGTCCCAAACGTTCAGAAGTCTCTCCGGAGGTGAGCAGCAAAAGGCCCTCATCGCACGGGCTATGGCGCAGGATCCGGAGATCCTTATGCTCGATGAACCGTGCTCGAATCTCGATTTCAACTGGAAGTACCAGATTACAAAGATTATCGAGCAACTGCATAGTGAAAGCAAAATAACTATACTGATGGTTTCGCATGAGACGAACCTCTTACCTGAGGGCTGCAAGAGGGCGATTCTTTTGCACGAGGGGGGCATTCTGGCTGACGGCGACATCGAAGACGTTCTTGAGCCCAACAGCCTTGAGAAAGCTTATCGGTGCCGAATAGATGTTCTAAAACTTGCAGGTCGAAGATACACGGTCAATAAAAGTTAAGCATTACGTTTTATCTTATGGATTCTTTCTTTTTTCTTGTGATATTAGCGGGTGCCATTGCCGGTGCGAGTACCGGACTGCTGGGGGCCTACGTTGTCGGCATGCGGATGCCTTTTATTGGGATTTGCATTTCTCATGCAGCTATGGTAGGGACCATTTATTCGATACTACTCGGCGTTAATCCAGTCTGGGGGCCGGTTATATTCTCAGCGTTGAGCTCGATGAGTCTGGGTATGGTCAGACCAGGCAGATCAAGAATAGATGCCAACGTAGCGTTAGCAATATTTTTCAACTTGATGCTCGGACTTACTTTCTTAGGAATAGGGTTAATGCATGGCAGCCGGTCTGAGGTGCTTGGACTGCTTTGGGGCAGTTTGCTTTTTGTAAAGAACAGCAGTGTAGTAGTGATTACGATTTCCGGTCTGGTTTTTGCGGTCTTCGCTGCTTTATTTAATAAAGAGTTAAAAGTGTTGCTGTTCAGTCGAACCATCGCCTCGGCAACTGGTGTGCATGAGAGTTTTGTTTATTGTTTTTTTCTGGCCTTGTGCGGACTGATACTGGCAGTCAATTTACCTCTTGTCGGTGGATTGATGATATTCAGTTTGATTACGTGCCCTGCGGCGGCGGCGTATCAAATCTGTAAGGGACACCGTTCCGTAATTGTTATGGCGACGGTCTTCGGGATGGCGAGTGCCGTGATTGGTTTTTTGGTCTCGTATTATCTTGATCTGCCCACAGGGGCATGTATTGTCATTGTCAGTGCGACTATTTTTGCTGTTTCGGCTTTGTACAGAACCTTTAAGGGCCAATGGAACTGAAGAATTTTTTTGTCATTCTTCTCAAAGCTTTTGGGAAAAATATTGGCGGGACAAATGGTATTAGGAGAGCACGAAGATGGGATTCTCAGAGGAACACATTCCTCAACGGACGGGATATTCACAAACGCAATCATCCGGGAATGCCGTTGAAGGCGACAGTGCATACAACCGAGGTCAAGAACCTGAAGACTGGTGGAGTGAGATTCAACACATGCACGGCCACGTTGGTCCCTGGAATGTTTTGGGATGGCGCATCGGCCAGGCCGCCTTACGCGAATTCGATACGAAATGGGGCTGGCACGAGCTTGATATTATTTGCTACGTCCCTCTCAAGACGCCGTATTCTTGCATGGCCGACGGCCTGGTAATCGGCACCGGCAACACCATCGGCCGGCTCGACATCCGCCTGGCCGAAGTCGTATCACTGGATCTCATACAAGTGTGTATTCACCGTAAGGATGGTACTGGTCCCGTCCTGATCATGAAGCCCCGGCGTGCGTACCTGCGGCACATAGACGCCCCGAAGCCGGATGAACTGGAGAAGCTGGCGCGAGAATGCAGTACCATGAAAGAGAGCGACGTGTTCGAAATCAAACGGGCCACGGCATCGCATACTCAGAGATGAGCGTCACTCGGCCTTGTCGAGAGTGTGAATCTGGCAAAATCTCCCAAACAGCGCGGTAATGACCAGCACGACTCCAAGAAATAAGGCAACGGCCGGTCCAATGGACAGCTCTGCACAGCGCGGTTAATACTACCGACAAACCGGTGGTATTGGGCGGATAGATTGTACGGGATCCCGGTGAATGTGTGGGATTGGAGCTAATTGCCTGCCGTGCCCTGTGACGGAGTGCTCATTTTGAGGCGATAACGAGGATAAATTTTTTTGAAAAAAAATATAAAAATGTTGACATGCTTTTAATTATGGATGATTATTAGATAATGATAATCATTATCACTTATTCCAGTAGTCTCAGGAACCATTTGCAACCGTCGAAAAAAGTGAAGAATAGCTTGCTAAGATATTGAAATTGCTGAAGTTAGGTATTGAGTGCGATGAACGCGAAAGAAAAGTTCGAGAAATTCATTGCCCAGGAGGGATTCAGACGCACTGAGCAACGAGACAAGGTACTGGATACATTTCTGGCCACCGAAAGGCATGTAACTGTTCAAGAGTTGCATGATCTCGTCAGAAGAAGGCATAAGGGGATTGGCTATGCCACCGTGGCCAGAACGGTCAAGCTCATGTGCGATTCCGGCGTCTGCAGGCAGGTGGACTTTGGAGAAGGTGCCCTTCGTTACGAGCACAAGTACGGCCATGAGCACCATGACCATCTCATTTGTGTAAGATGCGGCAGGTTCGAGGAAATCTACAGTCCGAAGCTTGAAAAGATCCAGCATGAACTCGTGAAGAAACACGGATATGTCCAGGAAAGCCATAAGCTTGATATATTCGGTTTATGCCCTCGATGCGCTAAAGAGGACAATCGGAAAAAGTCTGAATAGGGTACTATATTTTTTGGTGGCATACTGATAATGCAAATCAATATCACAATGTCAAGTTTATTAAATTGGGAGTTTTTATGAAAGACGACCATGTGAGAAGAACAATGTGTCCTGATCACCAAAACCGTGTTTACCGAACCAAGCAGGTGCCTGTCTTTGATGCTCAAGAACTTCTTGGTGAATCTTGCGAAGTAAGGCTGCGCCACTACCGCGAAGAATACAGACTGATGTTAACCAAGAACAACAAATTGATTCTTACAAAGTAGATTTGATTTTGAATCAGAAATAGGAGCATGTAGCCAGCTAGCCTAATTCAGGAATGCCAGCCAGCCAAACTCCTTCCAAGATGTACGAATGTCTTGTTGTATGGCCATAGTGTGGCCGGAAAGGAGTACAAGTATGAATTGCCACAAAATTCAACACCCATTGACCAACAGAAAGCCAATTATTGCCATGGCAATGTTGCTTATTGCGACTGTTTCCTGGGCAGAAGATTCACCGTGGCTCCTGGGCGACTGGAACGGTAAACGCCCCGCCCTTGCCGAAGAAGGTTTCGAATTCGAGTTCGTCCTTACGCTTGAGGGCGTTCAGAATGTAACTGGGGGTGTCTCCCGCAGCAGCCGGGGATTAACAAATCTCGACCTGATAATGGATGCCTGGGGCAAGGCCCTCGGGCTTTCCGAAAATGGGGATTTACATCTTCATCTATTGGACAATGCCGGTGGTGCTCCATCGGAGATGATCGGTGATATCCAAGTGAGTAGTAATATTGAAGCCCCCGAAACGTTTAAGCTTTATGAGGCGTGGTGGCAGCAACGTTATGCGGACGACAGTATTGTCTGGCTCGCTGGCTTGCACGACTACAACGCGCTTTTCGACGCATTGGATGCGGCAAGTCACTTTACAAATAGCTCTTTCGGTATATCACCTGATATTTCACAGCTACCTCCATCCATCTTCCCGACAACTTCATTGGCGTTTGTTGTCTCGCTCCTTTCAGAAAAGGGTAGCTATCTGCACCTGGGCGCCTATGATGGTGTCCCGGGCGATCCGGACAACGAAAAAGGGACACAGATCACTCTTAATAATGACGATGGAATCTTTTACGCTCTTGAAGGCGGCGTTCAAAATGAAGAGACCGGCACCAAGCTCGCCGTGGGTGGCTGGTACCGCACTACAAATTTTGAATCTGAATTTAGTGGTAAATCCTATGATAACAACTCTGGGCTTTACATGATCGGTGAAACTGATTTGACCGATCGCTGGGCGGGATTCATTCAGGTAGGTAATGCCGACAAAAACCGCAACCAAATCGGCCTCTACGTAGGCGCAGGTCTGGTTTATTCGGGCTTGTTAATGGAAGATGATATCTTTGGCATAGGTTTGGCATGCGCTAACAACAGTGATGAGTACGAGGATTTTACGCCAGGTGCGGAGGATTACGAGATGGCGATGGAATGTACCTACAAGTATAATCCGAGAGATTGGCTGACCCTGCAGCCGGGTGTCCAGTTCATAAAAAATCCCGGCATGAATCCTGATCTGGACGATGCCGTAGCGCTCTCACTCAGAGCCTACATTGTATTTTAGCCTAAAGTAATTCGCATCGCATCAACTTGATCGACTCAGAAGCGGCAAGGCAATCGAGGATGCGGTTGTGTTCGGCCTATGAGCACAAATGACATTCTAATGTTATATTAAAATATCCAAATGAGACAACTTTTTTCAAGGATATGATAAATTCGGAAAGGAGACAAGAATGGCTGATACAGAAGCTTTCATAGTTTCTCTGGTTCAAATGCGGCCGGGTCAGAAAGGTAAGATTGTGGAAATTAATGGAGGCTACGGTCTTACTCAAAAACTTGATACATTAGGAATCGGAACAGGCAAGGAAATCACAAAAGTAAGTGGGCAATTAATGAGAGGCCCTGTCCTTTTGCAGCATAATAATACACAGGCTGCTGTGGGATTTGGAATGGCCTCCAGAATAATAGTGGAAGTTCATCGTAAGGACAAAAAATGAAAATTCTTCTTATGGGAAATCCCAATGTCGGCAAGAGCGTTGTCTTCAACCGTGTTACCGGTACAAGTGTCATAGCATCTAATTATCCCGGCACAACGGTTGAATTTACAAAGGGCAGTATAAAGCTTGGCGACCGGCGCGTGGAAGTTATCGATGTTCCCGGAACATATACTCTGGAGCCAACCTGTAAAGCAGAACAAATAGCCGTTGAGATGCTTAACGAGCATGCCGATGGAGATGTGGTCATTAATGTCGTGGAGTCCACGAATCTGGAACGCAGCTTGAATTTGACACTCCAATTGCTTAAACGCAAAATTCCCGCAGTTGTGGCATTGAATTTCTGGGACGAAACAAAGCATAAAGGTATATTGATTGATGATAAGAAATTGGAACAAATCCTTGGAGTGCCTTGTGTTCCCATTTGTGCCGTGACAGGCGAAGGGGTTAAGCAGTTGGTTGAAAGAGTTAAGGAAGCAAAGCTTTCTGAGTATGACTACGAAGATGAAGAGAGATGGCATGAAGTCGGAAAAATTGTAGAAAAAGTACAAAATATCACCCATCGGCACCACACTTGGCTGGAAAGGCTTGGAGACGCCTCGGTCAGGCCGCTCACCGGTATCCCTATGGCAGCCATGGTGATGTTTTTGGCCTTTAAGGTAATTCGTTTTATCGGTGAAGGACTTATAGGTTATGTAAGTGAGCCTCTTTTTGAAAAGCTCTGGATGCCTGTGGTAATGAAACTGTCGGCTGTTATGGGCTCAGGGGGATTTCTTCACAACCTTGTTATAGGACAACTCATTGATGGTGAGATAGATTTTGGACAGTCTTTCGGCCTGTTGACTACGGGACTTTTTGTTCCAATTGGTGCAGTTCTGCCGTACGTATTCGCGTTTTATGTAGTTCTGTCGCTTTTGGAAGATTTGGGCTTTATACCCAGGCTGGCTGTTATGGTAGATACTCTGATGCACAAACTGGGATTGCATGGCTTTGCGATAGTACCCATGCTGCTTGGGCTCGGATGTAATGTTCCCGGTGCACTGGCAACCAGGGTTCTTGAGACTCGAAGGGAGAAGTTTATTGCCGCCACTCTATTATCCATTGCAGTACCTTGTGCCGCACTACAGGCAATGATAGTGGGACTGGTAGGAGAGCATGGGCTTGGTTATCTTGCAATTATCTACGGGACATTACTTGCGGTTTGGGTATTGCTTGGTGTTATATTCAACAAAACCGTTAAAGGTGAATCACCGGAGATATTTATAGAGATACCGCCTTACAGAATCCCGTACATGAGGAGTCTGTTAAAAAAGATATGGATAAGAATAAAGTGGTTTCTTAAAGAGGCGGTTCCATTTGTGCTGCTTGGAGTGCTGATTGTAAATCTTCTTTACACATTCGGGATAATTCAGTTCATAGGAAAAATCACTGCACCGGTTGTTACCCGTGTTTTGGGACTTCCACAGGAAGCCGTTGGTGCATTGATAGTAGGTTTTTTACGTAAAGATGTGGCCGTGGGAATGCTTATCCCACTGGGCTTGACGATAAAACAACTGGTAATTGCATCGGTTGTTTTGGCAATGTACTTTCCGTGCATAGCTACTTTTACAACGCTTGTCAAGGAACTTGGAGTCGTGGATATGCTCAAATCTGCGGGAGTTATGATTGTATCCAGTCTTATAGTGGGAGGACTGTTAAATCTCGTCTTGCCATGATATGCGAATTGATGGCTTAACGGTTCTTTGGCCCGCCATTTGGACTCCCACAGTTCTTCGGTCATTTTTTCGGCCTCGATCCAGTCGGAGCCGCCGTTCATGAAAGCCGCGTTGCAGCCATTCCTGTGCCCCGCGAAAACAGGCCGCATAGCCCTGCCAGAATATCTGCTCGCACCCTTTACCAGTAGCATCAAATCATTTCCTTGACGTGGTAGCACTTTTTTGTTACTTTTATGCGCAGGCTGTAATGGTCTGTTTAACTTTTATAAAAACTGAGCAACAAAATGTCACAGGGCTCCTGTTATGCATATGGCAAATGAATTGCTTTCGATTCCGGTCGCTACCGGGACGCTGGCTATCGCGGCCGGCAGCCTGGGCTTTATCTGCAGAAAGGTCAGGCAGGTAATCGCCGCCGAAAAGCTTGCCCTGATGGGGATCCTGGGCGCGTTCGTTTTTGCCGCCCAGATGGTCAATTTTCAGCTTCCGGCAATGCCCGGCACGAGCGGGCATATGGTCGGAGCGGTGCTGCTTGCGATTATACTGGGCCCGCACTTGGCCGCGATTGTCATATCTTCGGTAGTAATCGTTCAGTGCCTGATATTCCAGGACGGCGGCCTGCTGGCCCTCGGATGCAACATCATCAATATGGCTCTGGTGCCGAGCTACTTAGGCTACTTTTTGTACAGAACCATTACAAACGGCAGGTTCAGCAGCCTGAAGGTTTACATTGGGGCGATGCTGGCCTGTGTGATTGCGACCGAAGCCGGCGCGATTCTCGTGGCGATTCAGGCGGCAATGTCCGGCGTCCTGGCGGTTCCGCTGTCAACATTCTTAATCACGATGATCGGCGTCCATTTCCTGGTCGGATTTGTCGAGGGTCTTGTCACCGTGGCTGTATTGGCATACCTGCAGCAGCTCAGGCCCGACATCGTGGCCGATTCTCTGCCGGGGACAGTCAGGCTAAGCAAAAACGCCGTACTCGCAACGCTGGGAATTCTTGCTGTGCTCATCGGCGCGGGATTGTCTTTGCTCGCCTCCGACCTTCCCGATGGGCTCGAATGGAGCTACGCCGAACGCCCGGATGAGCCCGGGTTCGAAACTGTTGTGTCAAATCCGGACTCCCGAATTACCGCAGTGGACGACTTTCAGTCAAAGTATTCCCTGATGCCCGATTATTCGGCGCGGGCGTCGAAGCTCGGTGACGTCGCCGACCAGCAGGTCGATCTCGGAGCCGGCTGGATCAGCTTTGCGGGCATCGTCGGCTCGGCAGTGACAATGGCCGTCATCTGGCTTACAGCGTGGATGCTCAGAAGAAAGAAGGCATCATAGCCATATCTCACGGAAGATGCGAAAAACGAGATACAGAACATGCACCACGCACACATTGATAAATTTGCTTACCAGGATTCGGCCATCCACCGGCTCGACAGCCGGGTGAAGTTTCTTGTCGTGCTTTTCTTTACCGCCGTGGTGATTTCCCTGCCGCGAAGCTCGCTGAGCATTCTGGCCTGTTACGCGATCGGACCGTTTGCCGTTCTGGTCTGGGCTAAAATTCCACTGAAATTCGTCTTTAAGCAAATCCTGCTGGTCAGCCCGTTTGTTATTGTCCTGGCCCTGAGCTGCCCGCTGTATGACAGGACGCCTGTCGCCGTCAGCTTTGGACCGTTTTCGTGGCAAAGCTCGCTCGGATGGCTGCGTTGTTTCGTCATTCTCGGAAAGTTCATCGTGACAATGCTGGCCCTGATAGGGCTGGTATCGACCACGCGGTTCAGCGATTTGCTCGCTGGCCTGCAAAAGCTCGGTATGCCCAGGCTGCTGATTATCCAGCTTGGATTTCTGTACCGATATATCTTCGTCCTGATCGACCGGGCGCATCACATCCTGCAAGCCAGGGCCGGCAGAAAACTCAGGAATCTCGGGTTCAGAACGGAGCTGAGAACCGCTGCGTCCATGCTCGGCTCGCTCTTTATCCGCAGCATCGACACCGCAGAGCACATCAGCATCGCCATGCAGGCCCGCGGCTTCGATGGAAACTGGCGAACGCTCTCGAAACTGAAGGTTCGACGCTGCGATTTATTTTTTGCCCTGACGGCAGCAGTTTTTATGTCGGGATTGTATTTTTTCGTAAAACCGATTTTGCAGTGAAAACAATGCCAAAAGCGATTGAAATAGAAAATTTTACATACAGATATCCGGATGGCACGCCGGCTCTAAGTGACATAAGTCTTAGCGTCGAGCACGGCCAAAAACTGGCCTTGATCGGTCCCAACGGAGCGGGTAAATCGACTTTGCTTCTTGCAATGGCGGGTTTCGCCAAGGGCACAGGAAAAGTGCTCGTAGACGGTTTTGAGGTCAACAGCAAGAACCTTAAAAAAATCCGCACCCGCCTCGGCTGCTGCCTGGAGAATCCTGACGATCAGCTATTCATGCCGACGTTATTCGACGATGTGGCATTCGGCCCGCTCAATATGGGCCTGGAACCGGAACAGGTCAAATCACGCGTCGCCGAGGCTCTTGCGACCGTCGGCCTTACCAAAATGGCCGACAAGGCCCCGCACCATTTGTCGGCCGGCCAGAAACGTGCCGCGGCAATCGCAACCATACTCGCGATGAGCCCTAAGATAATCACGCTCGACGAGCCGGACGGCAGCCTCGACCCGAGAAATCGCAACAATCTTATGACACTCCTACGCTCCCTGCCCCAGACGTTAATCATTGCCACCTGCAATATGAACTTCGCGGCCGCACTTGCAGACCGGGCCGTCCTGCTCGACAAGGGCCGAATCATCGCCGACGGCGAAGCTCAGATAATAATGTCGGACGCCGATCTAATGACCGAACACGGCCTGGAACTCGCCCAGAGAAAGCTGTAGCACGCCGGGGAGCCAAAGCGAAAGGATCAGCCCCGGCTACTACAAACTGCTCGCAAACAAGTGCTTTTGAATACCTTAACATTATTAGGCTACAACATTAAACACAAAGAATACTTGGCAAATTTCCGTCATCTCAAAAGCACAACACAATAAAGACTTAATTTTTTTACTACGAAAATCCCTTCTTCAGAGCCGAAAACCGGTATTTTGAAAAAATATGTGAAATTTTTTAAAAAAGATACTTGACAAAACTAACTCTGCGTTATAGAGTACTCTGTAGAACAGATATATATTGCTATATTCCATTAGGAGATTAATCATGAACATATCTCAGGAAGAAGCCCAGGCATCGTTATCCTCAGTCCGGGAAGTGACTGGCCGTACCCAGAGGGCCATTGCCTCGGCTTATGCGAATCCACTGCTGATACTTTGGGGTATGCTTTGGATCATCGCATATACAGCGACACATTTTTATCTGGCGTATGCTTTTCACATATTCACAACCATGGCCGTGGTCGGCGGAGTAGGAACTGCCGTAATCGTTTGGTCCTTACACTCCAAGGCTCCTATACAAGAGACCTCCAGCCCAAAGCTCGGCTGGCGTATTACAATATTTTGGATTTTGCTATGTGTCTATATCCCTATCTGGCTGTTTTTATTAGCTCCCTTTACCGGCCTGCAATGTAATGCGTTTATTTGTACCGCAACTATGTTTGCCTATATCGTAATGGGACTCTGGTTTGATAATCGGTTTATGATCATACTCGGACTCGCATTAACGGCCGCGACATTAGCAGGCTTTTACATTTTAAGAGATATCTATTGTCTTTGGATGGCTTTTGTGGGCGGCGGAGCACTCTTAGGCACCGGCCTGTATATACGTTTGAGATGGAGGTAAGAAATGGCACAGCTTGATAATATCATTCATCAGCCGGTTCGGCTTCAGATTATGTCGTCGCTGGTTAGCCTCGATCAGAACGAGCATGTCAACTTTACCTATCTGCGAAAGCTCCTGAAGCTGACCGACGGAAACCTTGGCGCGCATCTCAGTAAGCTCGAACAAGCGAGCTATATCAAGATTGAAAAGACCTTCGTCGCTCGCAAGCCCCAGACATTTATCAGCGCAACGGGAAAAGGCCGGGATGCTTTTGCCGGACATGTTGCAGCGCTCAAGGAAATTGTTGAAGGTTCACAAACGCAAATTGAAACAAATTCATGAAAGGACAAAACGATGAACAGGTCAAAGGTATGGTTATTTTTGCTGGTGGTGCTGGTATCGACGTCGACAGTGACGGTTAGCATCTGGGCCGACCAGGTTGCCGACAAATCCGGCGTTACAATTCGCCAGGTGAAGCCGCAGACGGTTCTTTACACTATTTACCGAGGCGACTACGACAAAGCAGGTCAGGCAATCGGCAGCTTGTATGCTTTGGCGATTCAGAAACAGATATGGCCGAGCGGCTCTCTTCATTTCGCATACTTGAATAATCCCAAACACGTTTCGAGTGAGCACTGGTTGACAGAGATCCGCATACCGGTGAAAGAGGAGGCGTTGAAGCATGCCGGCACTTTTGGCGAAATGACCGACGTCAAGAAACTACCCGCTACGACGGTGGCGGTCGCGGCAAAACCGGCCGGCCAGGCAGACTCGGGGCCCATCTATGTTCGTCTTGATACCTGGATCTTCAAGCATGGTTATGCAGGTATTGGAGGGCCATGTGAGAAGTTCCTCGCGAAAACCGCTACGGGAGACTATGCCCGGATGAAATCGGAGATTATGATCCCCGTGACGAGAATCTCCGCGGATGATTAATGTCCCCCTCGCCTTCCTCTGCATTGGCCACGACCTCGCTCAGGACGGGCGGGGCCGGGGCTATAGCCATGGGATCTGGTCGTGTCGCGGGCATCCTGCCCGCGATTCGAGGGCGAGACGCCCTCGACACGAGGGGCAATGATTTCAATGGGGCCACCCTTAATTAGCAGCGCCCTTCCATTGACCAAAGCGTCGGCAATCTTTTTATGCGCCGATTCGAGGATTCTGCCGAGAGTCTGGCGGGAAATATTCATTTTTTCCGCGGCATCGGCCTGGTAGAGTCCCTCCAGGTCGGTCAGGCGGATCGCCTCAAACTCATCGACGGTTAATGTCACCTCCTCCAGAACCGACAGAGAAACCCCTCTCGGTTTGTAGTAATTCGTTTGTGGCAACTGCGCCACATGTCTGCAATGTCTCGGTCTCGGCATATCAAACGTTTCTGTAACGGTCTTAAGATAGCAGATACTTTGCCCACCTGTCAACCGCCGCGGTTTATTCTACAACGCTTCCGTCACCAACCTTCTCTGGGTCCGGTTTACTGCGATACTCCTCAAGTAGAGCCCGAAGGGTCATAACAGCCAGCTTCGCACAGTGCTTGTTTTCTTCCGGCAAACTTTCGAAATACTGGTCAACATCATCCTGTTCTATCCCAAGCGCCTCATCAATTGATTTTCCCTTTGCCGTTCTTGCAACATAATTAGCGCACGCAACTGTTGCTCCACAACCATCGGTGGTGAATTTGACATCAAGTATCGTTTCATTCTTAATGCTCAAAAACATCTCAATCGTATCTCCGCAGACACCCGTGATACGAACGTGGCTGTCCGGATTTTCTATCGTGCCGATATTCCTGGCATCGAAAAGCTCATCTTCGAACTTCTTCGAATAGCCCGCCAATACTGCTTCCTGAAGATTCCTTGCTATCTCATCGATGTTATCTACCATTGTTTCCAATCCTATTTTCTTTCCCCTGAAACCGTATCCATGTACCCACAGAACAATCAAAACATTGCTCGGGAAAAGCGTTTCTAATTCTTTCGACGGCATTACCACCCGTGCAATGAGCCGGGCCTATTCTTTGCAGGTCGTACTGCCGAAAAGAGGTTATTGTTCTATCAATCCGCTCCGGAATAGCATTGAGAAGATGCATCCCGCCCATTACTGCATAAAAATGCCTTCTCCGGTTTATATCCGAAATCCGCTGCAACGTATTCACGACTCCTGCGTGGGCACATCCTAAGACAACTATCAGGCCTTTAGACGATTCGATAAACAAAGCCTGATCGTCTAACAAAGGGTCTGGTTCCCGGCAATCTTCATCGAGGAAAAACGGCCCGCCGGCATCTTCAAAATTGTTGACACGCGGCACCTGGCCGGTGATACCCATTCCATCAAACACTTGTGTTGGCAATTCCGTCCAGATGATTTCCCGGTTACGAATAGCCTGCCTTGCCGAGTCCGGCATACCGATTGAGCGTGTCCCTGGGCTGCTTCGACTAAACTTCGGTTCTATCGCCGCCGGATGTAAATAAAGGCGTGCTTTTGGAGCAATGTCAAGTACTGTCGATAAACCGCCAGTATGGTCGTAATGGCCGTGACTAAGTACGATCGCATCGGCCTGTGCTAAGTCGATGTTGAGTGCCTTTGCATTTTGAACCAGAATACCGCTCTGACCCGTATCGAAAAGAATATGTCTATTGCCATATTCGATCCAGAGCGATAAACCATGCTCAGCCAACAATCCCGGGCCGGACGTCGTGTTTTCAACTAACGTAGTGATGCAAATATCCGGATCCATGAGAAGTAATCCTCGCCTCGACTGAATATTCTGCTCCAAAACCCTTGCCGGGTCTTTCAAATCACCACTGCAAAAAATACAATTCTTTTCCCGCCGAATCAGTGGTCACAAATATTATTGCCTGTTTCGAGCTTGTTATTCAAATAAGCTGATGCAAGCTCTTCAGCAGATTGATCGGATGCGCCCACAATAACTTTAATGTTGTTACTGACAAAAAGCTGCTGGGCGCGTTGTCCCATACCGCCGGCGATAATCACATCGGTTTTCTGTTCGCTGAGCCATTTCGGCAGCGCACCCGGCTCGTGGGCCGGCGGCTGTAATTTTGCAACGTTGGCGATCTCCTTAGTCTGGTCATTCACATCCACCAGTGCGAATTCTTCGCAATGACCGAAGTGGACCGAAAGTTTTCCGTCTGTTATTGGGATTGCGATTCTCATCGTATTCTTTTTCTCCTTGTTATTAGCATTGTTCTCATTACGTAAAGCACTGCAAGATGAGTCTTTGGCTCGAACATTATAGCCGGCCTCAAGCAGTGGTTCAAATGCTTTACTGATAGCCTGGGCGGCAGGACTTTGTAGATTAAAAGCTACAAACGGCTCACCGGAATCACAGGCACGGGCCAATGCGGGATCTATCGGAATCCTGCCCAGGAAGGGCACCTTGAAATCTCCGGCCATTTCTTCGCCGCCTTCTCCTGCGAACACGTCTATCTTCTGATTGCAGTGCGGACAGATAAATCCACTCATATTCTCTATCACTCCCAGGACCGGCAAATCCAACTGCCTGCAAAAAGTGATGCACTTTTTCACGTCGACGACAGCGAGCTGCTGGGGGGTCGTGACAATGACAGCCCCGTCAACTTTACCAAGGAGCTGCACGACCGAGAGCGGCTCATCGCCGGTCCCCGGCGGACAGTCAACCACAAGATAGTCCAGATCGCCCCAGCAAACATCCGTCACGAACTGCTTAATGACATTATGCTTCATGGGGCCGCGCCAGATAAGGGCGTCGCTCTCATTCTGCAACAGGAATCCGATGCTCATTATTTTCAATGTGTCACTGTACGGAACCGGCTCGATCCCGCCGGCTTTTGCCTGAACGTGCTTATCTTCGAGATTCAGAAGTTTAGGGATGCTCGGCCCGTGAATATCGACATCAAGCAGCCCGACGCGTTTGCCCTGCATCGAAAGCCATACCGCCAGATTGGCGGCAATGCTGCTCTTTCCGACACCGCCTTTGCCGCTCAGGACGAGGAATTTATGCTCTACGTTCTCCATTATTCAGCTCCTGTTGATTTGCTTTCTTCCAACGTTTCCAACACCGACTGCCAAAGCGACATCAGACGATCCCTGAGGCTGCCGTTCGAGTATTCAATAATGCTCTTGCCGGCTACCTGAGCCTTCGTCACCGCCGGATCGTAGGGAATGTCACCTATCGTTCCCGGAACTATTAAACAAGACAGCATCAAAATTGCAAACCTCCCGACACCGGCCGCAGCCGATGCACTTTTCGGAAACAACAGCAGCTAATTTACCGCCGCTAAAATCATGCGTTTGTTTTATATCCGGATCAAACAGCAAATGCAGATCCGCCGCATCCACATCGCAGTCGAGATATTGAACCTTCCGCCCTGATTCGCATACTACCCAGGCGAGATTGGCGGCAATTGTGGTCTTTCCGGTCCCACCCTTGCCGCTGGCAACAGCAACAACGAAGTCATCCGGCATTTTACTTATCCATACCAAAATGAGATTGGACACTTGGCCCTTCAGCCGCGGTTAATCCGCCACTTCTGAACAACTCAACAGCTTCGGCGACCGTTCCTGTCACGCCGGTATAGAGCTTTACGCCAGCGGCATTCAGGGTACGCTGGGCGTTCGGGCCGCAGTTACCCGTCAGAACCTCTTCGGCGCCCTCGTCGATGACACGCTTGGCCGAGCCGATACCCGCCGCGCCGCCAGCAGCGTTTTCATTTGCGACGGCAGCAAAATCCATCGTTTCGGGATCGCCGATTAGAAAAAAAGCCGCCCTTCCAAATCGTGGATCAACTTCAAAATCCAAACCGTTTCCGGTTGATGTAACTGCTATCTTCATAATACGCCTTTCTTGTTTTAAGGACGGCGGCCAATCACTTCTTGCTTTCGGTTTCGAGCTGCTCGATGCGCTTGTTGATTTGGCCAAGTTCATCCTGGAAAAACTCTGCCTGCTTTTTAAGGTCACCAAGTTCCTGTTCAGCCGTCATTGTCGGGCTAAACGGTCCGGCAGAAGGCGCGTAAGTATCAGCGGGGCCGCCCCAGGCCGGATATCCCATCGGCGCTCTTGCCCAGCCGGGCAGGCCCGTCGCATAGTGCCAGTGTCTCCAGCCTCGACCACCGCCTCGGCCTCGGCCCCGGCCCCAGTATCCACGGCCACCCACAGGATTCATATAACCCGGTACTGAATAGCCGGCACAAAAACCAGACGCTCTACCTGTCATCGGTCCCATACCTCCAGGACCTGTTCCATCTCCACGTGGCATAATAAATCTCCTTTCAAAATAAGATTAAGCTCTTGTTATTTTCGTTCCACATCTTGGACAACTTCTTGCATTACAAGGCTGCCCCATAGCATGAGTGACTACTGCTGCGCAGTTCGGGCATATGCAATTTCCCCCCGCCCATGCGGCCTCTTCCCTTGCCAGCAGCGCGGCCCATACCGCGGCCGCCGCCACGTCCCAAGCCGGCCGGTCCTGTTCCATCTCCTCTTGGCATAATCTCAACTCCCTTCTGCGAAGTGACTGTGATTAGATCCCGACAACACCAGACTGCCGATCTCGCGGCCAAGATGTCGTGCCAAGACACTGCACTTCGGCCTCACCAAAAAGAATATGTTCTTGTCTACGTCGCTTAGGGTCTCATAGTTGCCCTGGCCCTTGGCGATAATCAAATCGGATTGATCAAATCGGCGACGAAACGTTTCAGAGCAGTTCTCCAAAATGGTGCCGGGGGCATCCGAGCCGTTGTCGATAACATCAACCACGTCCGTGAGCCCGACGATCTGTGCATCTTCCATGACCGCATCATTCAAAATGGGTCCTCCTTTAACCACGAAGGTTATCTTCTCGCAAGGCAACTGCTCGATCAGCAGCCGGTCGAAGACGATTTCTCCGGCGTTATCGCCGAGATAAAGTATCTCACCCGCTCGTGATACGGCGTGTTTGAACACCTCCAGACTCTCTCTATCGAACGGATCTGTCAGCGACTCGGCAATCGTCCGTTCAACCTGGCTTGACTCAACGGTCGAGTTCACACCGAAGTCAATAATATTGCCTGCAATAGCCAGCCGAACTGCTGTCTCGACAGGATCTGTCGAGGTGTCGATTCGCATCCTTAGGTCGGGGTACATTTGAAGAGCCAATTTATTGAAACGGTTCTTCACATCCAGATAAGGATCGCTGATGCCGGTCATTTTACGAATGAACTGATGTATCTTCTGCGCCATCGCCGGCGGACTTTGGTTGAGGTCCATCTCGCTTGCCATGCTCAGAGCCTCGCGGAGGACTTTCTCATGAAGCCGTGTATCGTCCGTTGTCATACGGACCGAGTCGAGCACCTGGCGGACAAAACAAGGAACACAGTCAAAGTAAGTTTTCATGGGCGGTAAATCTCCTCGTCGCCGCTTAGTATAGCTTTATCCGGCGTAATTGGCTTGTCTTCTATCCTTAGTGTATTTGTCATATTTTATATTATGGGCATATGCCCATAATTGTTCAAGAAAAATATCACAAAAATTAAAAAAATTTGCCGATTGCCGGCATTTTCTTGAGATAACACCTTATAAATATAAGAAAAATACGTGCAATTGATGCAATCCCGGTTAGAATTGTCGGGTCGGTAGTATTTTGCCATAAAAGTAACACGGATTAACAAAGGATCATTATCTTTATTGACGACGGCGCAGGCCGGAAGCACGAACGCCGCTAAGAAGGAAATGGAGAACGGTATGAAGGATGAAACGATTATGGAGACGATTTTAGAGACAAACATAGGCAACAGGCCACCGAGCCGGGGCAAGGTTCGCGATATTTATGATCTCGGCGATAAGCTACTCATTGTGGCGACCGACAGGCTGAGTGCCTTTGATGTCGTGATGACAAACGGCATACCTTACAAAGGGATTGTGCTGACGCGGATTTCGCGTTTCTGGTTTGATTTTCTCAACGACAGCATCGAGCATCATCTAATCAGCGACAACGTGGCTAATTTCCCGGAACCTTTCAGGGGCTCCGCCAGGCAGTTGGCCGGACGTAGTATGTTAGTCAGGAAAGTCGAAGTTCTGCCGGTCGAGTGCGTCGTGCGTGGATACTTGGCGGGCTCAGGCTTCAAAGAGTATCAGCAAAGCGGCACGGTTTGCGGGCAGAAGCTGCCAGCCGGTCTGAAGCAGTGCGAAAAGCTGCCTGAACTGATTTTCACGCCGGCGACCAAGGCCGAACTGGGCGAGCACGATGAGAACATCAGTTTCGAGCGGTGCGTGGAGATTATCGGCAAGGACGCGGCGGATTATGTCCGCAGCAAGAGCACCGAGATTTTCGAGAAAGCAAGCGAATACGCCGAGAGCAAAGGCATAATTCTTGCCGACACCAAATTCGAATGGGGGCATGTCGATGGTAAGATTATTCTTATCGACGAGGTTCTGACACCGGACTCCTCGCGGTTCTGGCCTGCGGATAAATATCAGCCCGGCAGGGACCAGGAGAGCTTCGATAAGCAGTTCGTCCGCAACTATCTCGAAAGTATCAACTTCGACAAATCGGGTCCCGGCGTAGAGCTGCCCGAAGATATCACGGCAAAAACCAGCGACAAATACATAGAGGGCTACGAACGCCTGACCGGCAGGAAGTTCCCAAAAGAGTCATTCTGACAGATCGAGTCTTTAGATAAAGTTTCCGGTGAAGAATCCGACCGTTGGCTTTCTGATAGTCTGACCGCTATACCTGCCGGGAGCGAAGACCTATCTGCCTTGAAACACCCGCGCTTCTCACCAGTAAAAATTCCATGCTATGGCACAAATGACAGAGCCTTTTTGGGCTAAAAAACATCAATCAAGAAAAATATTTATTTTCTCACAATTCTCTCATCATTACTTTACCAATATGACATCCAATAAAGCCAACAATTGCCGGCCGGCCTGACCACGTCGGAAGGCTGCAGACTTGTGGTTCTTTTTGAATTTAAGGAAACAGAGAATGAATTCGAAATATTGGAAACTAATTGCTGTTACGATTTTATTCGGGGCTACGTTGTGTGCGGCGGTCTACGCAGCCCAAGGGGCCAAGGCGACCGAAACTGAGCGTAAAGTAACGGAAGCAGAAGTTCCGGCAGCCGCCCTGGTAACGCTCAAGAAAACGGCTGTCGGGGCCAAAATCTTCGAGTTTGCCGAGGAAGTCGAGGACAGCCACACATTCTACGAAGGCTCGTGGAAGGCGCCCTCCGTTGTACAAGTGGATGTCCTGGTCACTAAGACGGGCGATTTGGTAGCGATCGAGGAAGGTCTCAGCGCCGACGAAGTCCCAGCAGTTGTGCTCAAAGCGGCACTCAAGGCGGCCGGCAGCGGCGTCGAGTTGGCACTTGAGAGAAAGACAACGATTCTCTACGAGACCAAATTCGAGAAAGCCGGCGCTGAGTAGGAACTGCTTCTGACGCCGGATGGCCGCAAGGTAGAGGAAGACACCCAGAAAAGCCAGTCGGACAATGACGACGGAGATGATGAGTACGAGCAAGACGATAAGGACAACTAAAGGCAGGAAAAATACTGACGCATCGTCTCTTAAATGCTAAGATAAGCGCCGTTGAGCAGCAGGCTGTTGCTGCTCAGCGGTTTTTCCTTGTTGTTATGTGCGGCTCGAGGCACAAGCACAATATGAGAAACGTCTTCTGCCAGGAAGATCATACGGTAAATCATTGTTGTAGGAATATGTTAAATGCAAGTTATCACAGATAACAGGTTGAGATGCGTTTTGTTTGCGACATTTTGTGTATTACTCTTGTCTTGTTCGGCAGGTCTCTCGGCAATCATAGCCGAGGGTGTCACGCTGGTACCGTTGACGGATGACGGCAAATCAAGGGCTGTCGCCTGGGCCTGGCACGGCGACTGGGTGGCCTTTGCGCGACAAGTCGGTGACTCGTCCCAATGGCAACTGCACGTCATGAAGTCCGACGGCACCGAAGTCAGACCCGCCTGCCCGGTGGGAGATGTGTTTTTTACCGAGTGGTCCTGGGCCGGCGACCGTATCGCGTATGAATTCTCCAACGCAACTGAGGAAGAAAGCCAGGGAGCAGCCTGTATTTATGACATCAGCCAGAATCGATCCACTACCATTTCCCCGCCGTATCGAAGAAACAATTTCGACCCCGACGACGGGCCCTACTGGTCGGCTAACGATCGCTACCTTGCGTACAAGGTCCGCTTGGGCCTGACGCGCACACGGCAAGTCTGGCTCTACGATACCGTTACCGAAAGAACCTGGCACCTGCTGCCCGAGCGAGGTGAGGGAAAAGACCAGCGATGGAGCGCATCTCTGCCTCCGAGGTTAAGCCTGCTCGTAGCGGCCAGCGGCAACTCTGATGTGGTCACTGTCAACCCCGACGGAACTGACCTTGTCATGATAACCGATATCGGGAGTGAATCATTACGCGCCGGAGACCCACGCTGGTCTCCCGTGGAGGATGTCGTGGCCTTCACCTTCGACAAGGACATGACTCAAAGCGAACGAGGAGAGCGATGCGATGCATGGGTGGCCCGCGCCGATGGAAGCGATGCCAGAAACCTCACTAATGCGAGCTCGCCCGCCACGGAAAACCAGCTTGAGCTCGATGATCCGCACTGGTCTTGGGACGGACGTTACATATTGTCCAAGGGGGATCGCTTTGACATCCAGGGCAACGGCATCGACACATTGTATCTCATAGACCCCAACAGCGGCGGATATAAGATACTTTTGACCAGCTACCCGCGAAAGGATGGCACACTCGATGACCTCGAGGCTATGAAATGGTCCTATGACAGCACGAAAATCGCTTTCCTGACCAAACGCTCTACGGTTCGGAACTGGGGTCCCGATTCGCGAGAAGAGAACCGGCGTACGGCTCTGACCGTCTATGATATGACCACGGGGAAGGCCGAGGATCTTCTGCTGTTGAGCCAAGAGCTGGATCGCAAGCAGATCGAAGCCAGCGATGATCGTGATGACGGTGTGGTCAACATATCATGGTCGCCGGACAGCCGGTCGTTGCTTATAACAATCTCCAAGATAATCAGCCAAGCCGATCGGATTCTGCAGCCGGATGTCTATCGCCTGGATCTGCCGCAACACCTTATCAGCCCCACGGCCCGGGCCTGTTACGGGCCTCCAATGGGCCGGGCCGCGTCAATTGCGGCCTATGTAACATCACCCGGAGAGCAACAGGAGCAATCCTCTGCCGGCATTACTCCCGAAGATGCCGCTACGGAGTCTTTTGCAGGCGATTCCGACATCATCAGCCGGACGATCGAGCCCCTGCATATGACCGTGGAAGAAGCACTTGCATCATTACCTACAAAGTACAATCAATATGTCACTGCGAACACATCCCGCAATCTTCTGCTGTTTATGGGGCCTGCCGAGCTTCTGGTTGAGCTGCAGGCAAATCTGAAACTGATCGACACTCCGGCCAGTCAGATTCTGGTCGATCTGTTAGCCGTGGAGCTAACCGACGAGGCCAACCGTGAGCTTGGGCTGGACTGGGCTTATGCCGAGGGACGGTTCGCTATTTTCCAGCCTATAGGCAATGCAATTCGTGACCTGAGCCCGGACACCTCATTAAACGGACTTACCACCTACCCAGGAACCGGCCAAGTCTTCTACCAGGGCGTCGGAAAATTGCCACGGGAGTTCTTCGTTCACCTGAACGCACTGGTCCAGGACGGCAAGGGCACGATTCTGACCAACCCGCGCACGGTCGCGGTCAGCGGTCTGGAAGCCACAATTCAGATTCGCAAGACGTTGAATTATTTCTTTAATGAAGGCTATGACGTATCCGGCCGGCCCATTGTCAAGAAGAGCGATATATCGGCCGATACCCAGGGTCGCATTACTCCCACCCTTTTAGCGGACGGTCGAATAAGTATGGTGGTCTCGATCAAAGTCGGGAGCTTCACTTTTACACCGGACGCAGGATTGCCGGAGCAGGTAAATCGGGAATCCACAACTA
>CAZTDF010000036.1:26223-29347 GCA_964612465.1 uncultured Pirellulales bacterium | reverse complement strand
CGACCGAGATGGGGTCTAAATTAACTCAATAAACCATAGTTCTATTAACAAAAGAAAGGAAGAGTAATGAATGCATCAGAAATCTTTGGCTTGATAATCAGATGTACCGGCCTTGCACTAACACTTCTCGGAATCAATGATGTTTATCGAGCTCTGATAATGGTCGTGCAAGCTATTTCTATGATATCTTTTATGCCTCTCCTGTTCGGAATCCCATGTTTGTTATTAGGCATTTGGTTCCTGCGTGGTGCTCCGTGGCTGATGTCATTCAGCTATCCACAAAATTAATAAAAGAGAAATAGTCATGCTTAAGCTTTGGTTGGTGTACTAAAGCTTACTTTATACTCCTGCGAAGCTTTGGGGTGCAGACATCGGCTGGAATTAAGTATAGTGATGCCGGGATTTTGCTGGATGTGATCGAGATGGTGACCATTCGATTTTCCACATTTTTGTTGTCAATAGCCAATTTCAAGGATATCCTATCCGGTGTTATCAGTAAAAACATATAATAACATGTTGGGCGTCTGTAAAGAAATATAGATTAGAATTCAGTCTGCTTGAGGGAATTAGAGAAGCAAAATGAGTAATCACATAAATAGTGTTATATTGCACCCTGAAAAGTACCCATCGGATTGTCATTATCCCTTCTCTTTACCGATTTTTAATCAAACTAAGCAAATGCTGTTCGAAACCCCGGTAACCTTTTTCGTGGGAGAGAATGGTACGGGAAAATCTACTTTATTGGAGGCATTAGCCCTTGCGAGCAACGTCCATATTTGGCGTAAGCAAGAAGGTGCCCGATACCAGGTTAACCAATATGAAAAACAATTATGCAAATATATCTCCGTAGAGTGGGCAAATGGAAGGGTACCTGGATCGTATTTCGGTTCGGAAATCTTTAACGACTTTAGAGGAATACTCGATAGTTGGGCGGCCTCAGATCCTGGACAATTAGAATATTTTGGTGGAGAATCGCTGGTTACACAATCCCATGGGCAATCTATGATGTCTTATTTTCGTTCCCGCTATAAGATAAGGGGCATCTACTTTTTAGATGAACCAGAAACAGCACTATCTCCTAAAAGTCAACTTAAGTTGTTAGATATTCTTCGTGAAAATAGCAGAGTAGGACATGCACAGTTTATAATAGCGACACATTCCCCAATTTTGTTGGCTTACGAAAACGCTAAGATATACAGTTTTGATCATAGTCCAACAAGTGTAATTGAGTACAAAGAAACTGAGCATTATCAAATATACAAGAGCTTTCTTCTTGAGATATAGGAAATTTAGATCTCCAGTTTATTATTGCTGAATTTCCAAAACTTGTAACAAAGGTAAAACAGGTGCCCAACCAAGCGTTTCACTCGGACTTGCTGAAGCTCGCCGGTGAACTTCACGTTATGTGCATAGATCAGAAAGGGTATATTCTAAAGAAGGTTCGAGTGTCTATTTATTCAAGTTCACTGAGTGATATGTTTAGTATCTGTATTAACTGCTATAGAGTCAGTATAAAAGAGATTAAAGGATTACGGTACAGTTTTCGATGAGTTGTGCCTTATAATCATAGGATTTGATAGAGGACATCGGCTGGATTTAAGTATGGTGGAACCGGAATTTTGTGATAAATAATCTTCACTTTTTCACTTTCTTCCTTGCTCGACAGGCGGACACATCTATAATCGAACATAGCGGATATGATATATCTGAAGAGGCGACGTCGTAGTTTTTGCTATATGCAGAGATGCCTGGTGTGTTATATGAAAACGAAGGCAATTTGGGAGATAATGATATGAAGTTCCTTCCAGAGAAGAATAACGTTCCGTGGCTGTTGATGCTAATAGTTGCTGTTACGGCAATCGTAATCTATCGAGCAGGTTTCCATAATCCCGTCCCGGGCTTTAATCAAGAGGCTCTAAAGTCTCTCGGCTTACAAGAAATAGAGACGAAACCGGAAAAGGCAGAACCAGTATTTCAGACTTCTTATGCGGTTGATCTGATGCGGGAACCGCTGAAGGAGCCCCGATACGGCTCCAAACGCCCGCTATACTTCTGTGTGATCTTTGGAAAAGAGGGCAAAAAACCGATGTTGGGTGTAATCGACGAATCCGGAGGCACAGACGCCGGGTATGACATAGCTTACGTCGACGAAAATATGAATGGCGACCTGACGGATGATTCCGCCAGGAAGTTCGCCAAAGTTGAAAGTGGTAGCCGGGCGGGTGAACTGTCGCCTCGGTTCGAATTCGATGGGCCGTTCGAAAGTGAGGGACGTGCCAAGTACACACGCAACATCTACTCATTGGCACCCAGGTATCGCAGGAATATTCAGGGGGAATGAATACCACTTTTTCTGGTATCTGGACGTTAAGGAGTGGAACTACTTTTTCATAAACGGAAAGATGAAGCTGTTTTCAAATGCCGCCGATGCATTGAAGGACACGCCAGTTTGCCTCGGGAGCGAATGCAAGTGGGAGATAAGCTCTCGAATTCAGAACAGTAAATCGCTCGTTTCTGCAGGACTCAAAGACATAAACGGCTGTACGCTGCGAATTGTCAGACAAGCAGGCAAAACCGTATCACCTACACTAACACTCATCAAAGACGGTAAAGTCGAGACAGAAGAGAAAAAGAAGTTCGGTTGAAGCGGCGTATGCGATACGCCCGTCATGGTGGCGGACGGAACATATACTGCAAAGGTCGAACTCAATATGGGACCATATTTGGGAACTGTCAACGGGCAGGAGACAGTTCAGATCAAGAAGCCCTGATCCTAAGACCATGATCAATTAGTGACGCACCATTTTATGAGAACGAAATGGTAGCAATAATATGGTCCTAAATTATCTGAAAACAGGAGAGCAATCTCAATGGGATACAAATTGACAAAATTAAATGTATTTGATTTGACAAAAAATATTACTGATGATTGGAAAAATTTTATTGTCAGCGAAATTAACGACCACGTTGTCAGGCTCAGTGTTTTACAAAGGGATTTTCATTGGCATTCCCATTCTGAAAGCGATGAGATGTTTTATGTGATTGAGGGAAAATTATTTGTCGACCTTGAAAATAAAACAGAGGAAATAAAATACCTAAGCGGATTTTGGCATGTTGGTTTTGT
>CAZTDF010000036.1:10258-26213 GCA_964612465.1 uncultured Pirellulales bacterium | reverse complement strand
TAAACACAGAACACGTTCGAATGAAAGAACGCTTATTCTTTGTTTTGAATCAAAAGATAATGATGTGAAAGGTGATGGATAAAAATTAACGGATAACAATGCCATACACTCGGATGGAAATTCCGCTACACTCCACTGCCGCCGGTGATGGCTGTATTCACCATGGAGCAGATTATGAAAACCAATGTCATCAGGATTCTGGTCGGTTGTGTTCTTTCTCTGTCGCTATCGGTGTGCTTATTTGCCGAGGAGCATCCAAAAACCATACTGGTTCACTACATGCCGTGGTATGACTCAAAGCCCATCAGCGGTAATTGGGGTTGGCATTGGACGATGGATCGTTTTGCCCCAGAGAAAATCAAGAAGAATGGTCAGCGAGAAGTTGCCTCTCATTACTATCCGCTTATCGGTCCATATGACTCCAACGACCCGGACGCATTGGAGTATCATGTGTTGTTAATGAAGTTATCGGGTATAGATGGCGTCATAGTGGACTGGTATGGGATAAAAGATTTCCATGATTACGGGCCGATTCACAGGAACACTCAACATCTTGTGAAGTTCGTTAAAAAGGCCGGCCTTAAGTTTGCCGTCTGTTACGAAGATCGCACCATCATACCTATGGTGAATACTAGGAATCTGAAAGCCACCGAAGATGTTTTACATGCGGCAGAAGTTATGAAGTGGCTGGACAAGAACTGGTTCAGCGATGATGCTTACGTAAGGATAAAAAGCAGGCCGATCCTCCCGGTTTTTGGCCCCATGTATTTCAAGACAGTAGAACAGTGGAAACAGATATTCGCCGAGATTCCAACTCAACCTGTCTTTTATGCACTGCCTCATCTCGCCAAGAGCACAGGCTCCGATGGAGCTTTTGGATGGCCTCCCGTTCACGGCGGCAAAGAGATCACGCCCGCTACATGGAAGACATACCTCTCTGATCTTTACGCGAGAAATCATGCTGAGGACTCGGTCATTGCAGTCGTGTTTCCGAAGTTTCACGATATTTACGAGAAGAGTTACGGTTACATCGACGACCGGGACGGGAAGACGTTCGAAGAAACGCTTGAGCTTTCGATGAAGAGCGAAGCCGCGTTGGTTCAGATAGCCACCTGGAATGACTACGGAGAAGGCACCATCATTGAGCCGACGGTTGAATTCGGCTATCGCTATCTGGAGTCACTGCAGAAACACAAAGCAAGAAAATCTGGAAAGACATTCCAACATACCGCCGATGACCTGCGGTTGCCATTGATGTTGTACACACTGAGAAAGCAAACCGGAAGTGACAGAAAAGTGCTGGCTAATTTAGACGTAATATCCGATCTACTATTCGCATCAAAATGCAATGAAGCAAAAGCCTTGATAGAGAAATACCAGAGCAGAATTGGCGAACCTTCTCCTGCAGGCAACGTCCTAACAGCCGCGCCTGAGGAGTAACGTTAGAAGTTTTATGGTTTGAATTCTCGTGAGACTGTGTTTGTCTTCTGGGGGTCTTTTTTTGAACTGTTCATAGTCGAGTACAAACGTTCGGTCTGAGCCGGGTTTTCAGGTGCTTTTCTTAATCGTCATTGGTTTGATGTGTAGCCCAGTTTTCCCCACATGGCTCGTTGTATTTTCCAGAGGTCTTGATTACCGGGCTGATTGGCCTGCGCGTCGAACCGCCCCTGGTCTTGCCAGTTTTCGTGTTCGGCCATCCAGCGGGTGCGGGAATCGCTAAACTTGAAGTATTCGATATGACCGTCAACCATGCCGATGTTCGTGCCAACCCCATGTCGTTTCGTAACTTGATCCCACCAACGTGGTTGATCGTACCAAAGCGTCCAACTGGAGCTGCTCAAACTGCCTTCGTCCAAAAAGACCATGCGCAATGCCGAAGATTTAATGTCGGTTCGTATCATAATCGGATGCCTATCAGGCATTTCCATATGGCCGCGGTGGCCGTTCATGGCATCGGTTATCGAATATGTAATAAGTTCGCCTCGTACGCCGGTTGGGCATTTGAAGAGTTTTTCTTCTTTGACGTATTCGTACAAGCCCCCGTCGCGCAGGCCCTCACGTTGCTGTACTTCCGTTGCGTTGGCTCCCATATAGTAGACCCAGGCCTTCTGCCGTCTTGTGCTGGAGCCGCCATACTGTGGATCTGTTTCCGCAGTTGAACTGGTCATTGCAAAAACAATCTTTCCGTCGTTGTCAGAGGCATACATATCCCAGGCTAACAACAGTTGTTTAATGTTGCCCATACAGGACATACGTTTACCCTGTTCTCGTGCAGTGTTAAGGGTGGGTATTAAAATCGCCATCAATATCGCAATAATGGCGATTACGACCAACAGCTCTATTAATGTGAACGCTCTTAGTTTTCGCATAACAGCCCCTTTTCTCCTGCCAGTATTTCGTTATCCACCTATAAGGATGCGCAAAGCCGGTTTTCTGTTCGCCTGGCTAACCTAATTTCCACGGTTTTCTATACTTATAGTGTAACAAATTGTTGGCTTTTTTGTTACCGATAATTCGCTCGTTTTTCGGGTCCCATTCGATTCGCGATTTTGTCGCCAGAGCGATATTCGCCAGCAGGGCGAACGTCGTCGAGCGGTGGCCCGTTTCCAGGTCGCAATTGGTACGCTTCCGGCTTTTTACGCAATCAAGGAAATTTCGAATGTGCTGGACGGTAAGGTCGCCGTCCATTCGCTTAGTCTCGGCCGGCTCAATTTTCGGACTGCTGTCCTGGAACTGCCCGCCTCTCGAAGGCACGATTTTGAAAGTCCTGCCCTCACTGCCGCAGCAGAGATTGCCGAGCGTGCCGCGAAGCTCGACTTCTCCCTCAACCAGGGCCGGGCCGCCGTTCGCCTCGTATTGACCGAAGACAAGCAGAGTACCTTTGGGCAATTCGAAAATTACTTCCATTGTATCCGGAATCGTCCGGTCGTCGTCAATCGCGAATCTTCCGCCGTGCGCCGAAATCGAGATCGGTGCCTGCTCGGCAAGAGCCCAGCGGATTGCATCGCAATAGTGCACGCCCCAGTTGGCCACCTGCGAGGAATAAGACTCCCACCAGCGGAATTTATATAATACCAGACTGTCTTTGTATGGTCGTTTCGGCCGGGGCCCGAGCCACATGTCCCAATCCAGGCCTACCGGCGGGTCGGCGTCGGGATATTTGCCGATGCCGTTCGGATGCATATTGCTGATGCGATAGGCCCTGGCGACCGTTACCTTGCCGATCTTGCCTGCCTGGACATCCTTTACCGCCTGCATATATGCTTTGGACGAGCGCCGATGGAGACCGACCTGCACGATCCGGTTGTAGCGTTTCGCGGCCTCAATCATTTTCCGACCTTCCACAACCGTGATCGACAGCGGCTTTTCCACATAGACATCTTTTCCCGCCTGGCAGGCCATGATGGTCTGGACGGCGTGCCAATGGTCCGGCGTCCCGATAACCACCGCATCGATGTCCTTGCGGTCGAGAACCTGCCGAAAATCCTTGTACCGAGCCACGTTGGACCCGAGCTTCTCGTTCATCCTGGGAATCCTGCCGCCGAGGGAATCCCGAAGCCTTTTATCGACTTTGGAATAGTCCCTCATCCGGTATGGCTCGTAGACATCGCAAAGAGCGACAACCTCGGCGTCATCGTGCTTCAAAAAGCCATTGAGAAGCTGCGTGCCGCGGTTGCCCACGCCGATAAAGCCCACGCGGATTTTTTCATTGGCGCCGCGCGCCGCTCGAACCACGGGACTGCCCGCAACGCTTAATCCCAATGTCACCGCTGCCGCCGAAGCCGTCGAATCTTTCAAAAACTCACGCCTTGTCGTTTTTTCCCGTCCTTTGCTCATTTGTAATCTCCAAAATTTTTTCCATCCTCATCTAATGTATTCTAATATAACTTCAGCGCTTATGCTTTACTTCCTGCTGCCAGTTCTGTTAAAACGTTTTTGATCTCAGCACGCCCCGCGCTTCGAATTAAGAACTTGCGCCTTGTCATTGTCGTTGCCACGATAGTGCTCCTTCAAACGACAGCGTAGAAAAAAGCCTTATTAGCTTTATTATACGGCTCCATGATAACATTTGAAAGCTAAATCTTAAAGAGCTGAAGAGGACCTCTCCGGAAGATATGTTTCAAATATCGGTGCAATTGTGGTATTATTAACATTGGTTCACAGCGTTCGATTTTTTTCAGGGAGATTTAATGATGGACGAAAACGAAACCGCCCCAGGGAAACGTCGCAGATTCAAAGTTTCTCACATACTGATAATATTGCTTCTTATTTGCGTCGGTGCCTTTGCGATCTTTAGACTTAGCTTGAAATCGAAGCTCCAGGCCAGAATTGACGCCATCCGTGCCGCCGGCTACCCGGTGACTTGTGCCGAACTGGATAAATGGTACACGATCCCTGAAAATACCGAAAATGCTGCCTATACGATCATAGATGCCTTCTCGTATTACAAGCTATGGGACAAAGACAAGTCTGAACCTTTGCCGGTCGTCGGTCAAGCGAAACTTCCCGCCCGTACGGAACCGATGGATGAAGAAATGAAGGCCCTCATTGCCCAATATGTTGCCGACAACAACGAGGCCATCGAGATGCTTCACACCGCCGCTGCGATAGAACACAGCCGCTATCCTATCGACTTGAGTGCAGGTTTCGAAGCTGCGATACCCGACCTGAGTGAAATACGCACGGCCGTCAGGCTGCTGGAACTTGAAGCTATATTACATGCTGAGAACGGAGACGGAAAATCAGCCGTACGTTCAGTAATATCAAGCTTCGGAATCGCTCGTTCGCTCGCGAAAGAACCAATCTTGATTACTCAATTTGTTCGAGGCGGGTGCCAAAATCTTGCAGCTTCAACTATAGAATATTGTATTAACCGGATTGAGCCGGCCGATGAGCAACTGGTTAAATTAATCGAATGCGTTTACAACACAGAGCTTATTACCGACATATCCTGCGCGTTCGTCGGTGAACGCTGTATGGGGATCAGTTTTTTTAAGGATCCGGGGTCTATGAATCCGGATGTTATCAGCGGTATCCCTTTCCAGCCTCTCATTGAGCTTTACAAGGCCATAGGCATGGCTGATTCCGATGCAATCATTTACCTCGACATAATGGATGGATATATAAAGACTGCCCAGCTTCCCGTGCACCAACGGCTTAAGGCGGCCAAAGCCATTGATACCAGGATCGAGTCAACCTCGCAAATCCACATAATGCTGCACGCAATAATGCCTGCATTAGCGAGAATTAGCACTATAGAATTAAGAACCATCGCTCAGTTGCGTACTGCCCGGGTCGCCCTTTCAATCGAGCGTTACCGGCTTGCCGCCGGAAAGCTCCCTGCGATCCTTTCTGACCTTGTCCCGGCGTATCTTGAATCGGTCCCGAAAGACCCTTTTGACGGTAATGAAATACGATACAAGAAACTTGAGGCTGGTTTCGTAGTTTACAGCATCGGCGAGGACCTGAGCGATGACGGCGGCAAAGAAAAACCGCCGCGTAGAACAAACGAATCACCCACTTGGGATGTGACTTTCATAGTCGAGCGGTAATTTGGCGTATGGAGATTTAATGATGGACGAAAACGAAGCCGCCCCGAGGAAACGTCGCAGATTAAAAGTTTCTTACGTACTGATAATATTGCTTCTTTTTTGCGTCGGTGCCTTTGCGCTATTCAGACTTAGCTTAAAATCGAGGCTCCAGGCTAGAATTGATGCCATTCGCGCAGACGGCTATCCGGTAACTTGCGCAGAGTTGGATAAATGGTACACGATACCCGAGAATGCCGAGAATGCCGCCTATACATTCATAGATGCCTCATGGTGTTATAGAGAATTGGGCGAAATAAAATCTTTGCCACTTATCGGCGAGGCGAAACTTCCCGCTCGTACCGAATCGCTGCCCGATGGCATGAAAACTGCTATTACTGGATTCATCGCCGACAATAACGAAGCTCTTGCATTGCTGCACAAAGCCTCTGCTATAGAGCATTGCCGTTATCCCATTGATTTGAGTTCCGGATCCGATGTTCGGTTATACCACATTAACGAACTCAGAAAATGTATAATGCTGCTTAATCTCGAGGCAATTTGGCACGCGGAAAACGATAAATCCCAATTGGCGGCTAATTCTGTGATGTCCGGCTTTAGTCTGGCGCGTTCACTCGTCAAAGAACCACTATATATCTCACAACTTGTTCGCATGGCCTATCATCGCCTTACAATATCAAGTCTTGAACGCTGCATAAACAGAACCGCGTTTACGGATGAACAGTTGGCCAGCCTTATTCGTTGCTTAATTGACGCCGAAGATCATTCGACCCTGGCTCGTGCATACGACGGAAATCGTTGTTGCTTTTTAGACACTCTGAAAAAACCTGAATCATTGAAACCTGCAGTTACCGTCGATGGTAAACAGATTTCTCCTATGAATACTACTTTTTTCGAACTCTACAAAGCTGTGGGTCTGGTAGATATGGATGCAATGCTCTATCTCGATTTCATCGATAGATATATTGAAATTACAAAACTCCCTCCACATCAACGCAAGAAGGCATCCGATGCACTCGAAGCCAGACTGGAATCAATATCAAATATCCAAACATTGCTACACATGCTTATGCCCGGTTGGTCGAAGGCTGTAACTATAGAACTTAGATCTATTGCAGGACTGCGCTCCGCCCGGACCGGCCTTGCGGTCGAGCGTTACCGGCTTGCCGCCGGAAAGCTTCCTGACGCGCTCGCGGCGCTTGTTCCAGCTTACTTTGATGCCGTTCCCACGGATCCTTTTGACGGCAATGAAATACGATACAAGAAACTTGAGGCTGGTTTCGTAGTTTACAGCATCGGTGAAGACCTGAGCGATGACAGGGGTAAGGAAAGAACAAAAGAATCCACAAACTGGGATGTGACTTTCATTGTAGAAAGATAATTCAGCATAATCCGCTATAAAGACTTAAGAAATCGTCTTGTGGGATTGTTGATGACCGTTATAATGGGCAAATCGCAGTTGTAAGAAGTGCCGGGAAATCGAGATTTTTCAGTAAATTATGGAAATAAACGGTAACTTTCCCGAGCGGCTTGCGTCTATATTTAAATGGTAACAGTTATCCGGGCGAACCGGGGTGCCGTATCCTTCGTAGAACCTTAATAACAGGATCTGGCACAAAAGGCCTTGCAAATGCTCAAAACACTCGAAAAGAAGCTTCGCAGCGTTTGGGTTCGATGCAGTATCAACCTGCTGCTGAAACATGCCGGGCGGGTCCTTACTGCCGTCGGGATTATCGTAATGCTGGCCGTTCTGAGCGACCGCCTGCTGGCTCTGGGCATTATCAACTCCGTCAATTCAAGAGCGATTCTGTACTTCTCGGCCGCGGCGATTGCCATGATTTTGCTGCTCTGGCTTCTGAAACAGCCGAGCCGCATGCAGGTCTCACTGCTGCTCGACGAACGGCTGAAACTTCGCGAGCGTTTCAGCACAACTTTGGCCCTGGCCGATTCCGACGACCCATTTGCCGATGCCGCACGTAACGAAGCACGACAAAAGGTCGAGCAAGCGAACATTCAGGGACATTTTCCCATCCGGCCTTCGAAGTGCTGGATGTACGCGGTAAGCACGTGGCTAATAGCAGCGGCCATAATCTCATTCATGCCGCAGAAAGACCTGCTCGGATTCCTGAGAAAGGACCGGCAGCAGCAACAACGTGCCCAGCAACTCGAACAAACCAAAGTGGATATTAAAGAAGCGGCCGATCCGGTCAAGCTGGCAATCAAGCAGTTGGGCGAGCCCGAACTGGCCGATGCCCTGAGCAAACTCGACCAGACGCCGAAAGATGCCAGGCCACAGGATATCAAACGGCAGGCAATCCGCAATCTCGGCGACCTTTCCGATAAAATCCAGCAGATGCAAAGCAGCATGAAGCTTGATTCTGTAAATCAACTGCAAAAAATGTTCAAGCAGTTGCGGGGCTCATCCGACGTTTTCTCCCAAAAGCTGCGGTTGGCTCTTGCAAAAGGCCGGTTCTCTCAGGCCTCCAACCTTATGAGTGAGCTGCAGAAGGAATTGGCCAAAGGTAATCTGAGCCCGGAGCAACAAAAGGCTCTAACCGGGCAGTTGCAGGATTTAGCCAAGCGGCTCCAGGAACTGGCTCAGAAGAACGAGGAATTTGAAAAGGAGCTGGAGAAGCTGGGCTTAAATAAAGAGCTTGCCAAATTGAGCGAGCAGCAGTTGCGCCAAACACTGTTAAAGCAGGGTCTGGCCCCTGAAAATATCGAAGAACTGCTACGCAAAGCCGCCGCTTTTCGATCGGCAGCCGGCATGTGTGCAGGTCTCGGAAGCGCGATGGCGGCCTGCGGCGCGGGTTCCGGACAATTGTCGGGAGATGGACTTGCCGCCGCAATAGAACAACTGGGCGAATTCGACGCCCTGCAACAGCAGTTGATGTTGACCCAGGCCAGTCTCGATGAAATCACCCGTGCCATCGCCTGCCTCGGAGATGGGATGTGCGAAGGCCTCGGTTATCAGGGTCCGTTCAGGGAAGGATCGTCCGACCGATCAGGTCCCGGAACCGGAGGTCCGGGCATGGGCTACGGCCCCCGCGGAACCGCAGGTGGTGATACATCAACGCAGAGGACCCGTCTGAAAAACAAGCAGGGGCAGGGCCCTGTAATAGCCAGTTGGTATTTTCAGGAATCTCAGATCAAAGGCGAAGCGAAGCGTGATTTTACCGAAGTTATCCAGGCCGCCAGTGACGGCGCCGCCGCGGCCATCAGTGAGAATGAAATCCCCCGCAAATACGAAGAAGCAATAAAGAAATATTTCGGCCGGCTCGAACAATCCGGGGGCGAGTGAAAAATCCCGCACTAAGAAATTACCGGTATGCGAAGAATAAGAAAAATTGTCTTTCCCGGTCTTGTCATAATTATCACGATTTGTCTTTTCTCTACCTTGCCATCCTGCAGGAAAAATCCCCGGCAAAACTTCAGAAAGGTTGTCCTGTATTGCTCGGTGGACCAGGTGATTGCCGAGCCGATCATTGCCGAGTTTGAAAAGCTGACAGGTATTGACGTTCTGCCCCGGTTCGATACGGAGGCCAGCAAAACGGTAGGTCTGGTTCAGCGAATCAGGGCTGAGGCGGCCTCGCCGATTGCCGATGTCTTCTGGTCCAACGAGATTTTTCACACGATACGTCTGGCCCGCGAGTCACTTCTGGCTTCCTACGCAGGCGATGCAACGAAGGACTGGCCCGAGCAATACGCCGATCCCAATGGTCGATGGTACGGATTCGCGCTGCGCACGCGGGTCATTGCGTACAATACGACACGAATCTCCGCCGGCGACGCTCCCAAATGCCTTGAAGACCTTCTCGACAGCAAATGGAAAGGGCGGCTCGTTATGGCTGCGCCCGAATTCGGAACAACCGGCGGAGACGTAGCCAGTTGGTTTGCCCATTATGACTCGGCCCAAGCAACGGAAACTTTGGAAGGGCTCAAAGCGAATGACATCCGTCTGGTCGCCGGCAACAGCACAGCCGTGAGAATGGTCGCTACGGGACAGGCCGACGTTTGCTTCACGGACACCGACGATGTTCATGCCGCTCAGCGGAACGGCTGGCCCGTCGCGATGAACTATCTCGACCAGGGCGGTGACGGCGCCCTGGCAATACCGAATACGGCAGCCATGATTAAAGGCGCCGGCAATCCCGAAGAAGCCGAGGAATTGATGGAGTTTCTTCTCAGCGAACAGCTTGAGCAAATGCTTGCCGGCAGCGATTCGCATAACTGCCCGATCCGCCCGGCTCTGGCCGAGCAATTCAAGATGTATATCATCCCAAAGCCTCTGGGCATTGATTACGAGAAAGTCGCCGACAATCTGCCAGTGGCAATCCGGATCGCGAGGGAGGTTTTACGGTGAGCGACGAGACTATCGGCGGCAAGTTCCTGACGGTGGCCTCTGTGGTCCTGTGGATAGTTATAATTTTTTTGCCGCTGCTGGTTCTGTTTGCCCAGGCCGTCTCGCCGGCCGCAGAGTTGGAAGCCGCCGACGGAATTTTCGCTTCCGTGTTTCGGTCTTTTGCCCTGAGCGCAGCAATTGCGGCGGCAGCCGTTCTGCTGGGATGGGTCCCCGGACGATTGCTCGGGACATGCCGGACCCACAAGGATTTGCTGCTGCTATTGTTGCTGATACCCCTGGTTTTGCCGCGTTACGTCCTTTACTACGCGTGGACGCTGATGCTTAGTCCCACCACTGCGCTTGGAGCGTATTTATCCGGCAAACCCGAGCTTGCCAGATTCGTCGGCACCTTCAGCTCCTCTCTGGTTCTCATTCTCTGGTACTGGCCTTTAGCCGCTCTGTTGATAGCCCAGGGATGGCGAAACATAGACAAGTCAATCCGGGACTGCGCATCTCTCGACGCGGATAGTTTCGGGATATTCAGGAATATTACGCTGCCGCTGCTTTGGCGTCCTTTGCTGCTGGCTTTCTGCGTTTGTTTTGTTCTGTCGCTGTCCGAGTTTGCGACCTTTCATCTCGCGGGTATCAGGACGATCGGGACGGAATTAGCGGTCCTGTATGAGCTGACCGGCTCGGAGGGCTATCTTATCAGGGCGGCCTGGCCCGTCGTGGCTGCGGCTTTATTGCTTGCAATTGCACTGGGGAAAAGCTCTCGCTCCTGGATTCCGGGCGCCGCTTGCCTCGGGACAGCCGAATTAAGAACACAAAGATGGCGATGGCTCGTGCTGCTCGGCCTGATTGGAATTTCGTTTATTGTGCCGCTGGCGCTGCTGGTCGGTAATATGACCGATACCCATGCACTGCGGCAATTTCTCAGGCTGCATCCTGACGAATTAGGCTTCTCGCTGGGCATCGCCGCCGTCGCAGCCGGTATGGCGTATTTGATTGCCTTCGGTGCTTTGTCGCTGGACAGGCCCGGCAGAGGGAGACTTTGTAAACTGTTATCATTGGTCTTACGAACGACGATATTTCTTGCCATGTTCGTCCCGGCCTGCATGGTTTCGGTTTCTCTGCTCAAAATGCTGGCCGTCTGCAATGTCACGCCGGCAGTCAGGCAGGGCTGGTATCTTGTCTCGGCCGGACAGGCCGGGCGTTTCGCGGGCGTCGCCCTGATTTTGCTGCTACTGACGCGATATGCTTACGAAAAGCGTCTTTCGGAAATGGCGGCACTCGACGGCGCCTCGCGGTTCAAGACGTGGTGGTACGTGCATCTGCCGCATACATGGCCTCTCTTTGTCGGGACGTTCATTCTGATTGTAATGCTGGGCATTACGGAATTGTCCGCTACGATGGTACTGCTGCCGGCGGGATTGCCGAACTTCGCCCAGCGCCTGCTCAACCAAATGCATTACGCCCGGGACCAGCAGGTGATTGCTTCGTGCCTCGTTTTGATTTGTCTGTTTCTCGTTCTTGCTGTAATCGTCGTTTTGATGCTGCGATTAATCCGGGTCCGCCGACTGGTGGTGTTCACAATTATCGCCGCCTGCGCAGCCGCGCTAACGGGTTGTGACGATGTACCATCCCCGAGTGACGCGCCGAAGGTATTGGCTGCTTTCGGACAGACCGGACGTGGGCAGGGCGAATTCGTCTATCCGAGGGCCATCGATGTCACCGGTGACGGTTCGCTTTTCGTTGTCGATAAGACCGGGCGAATCCAAAGACTGAGCCCCGAAGGCAAATTTCTCGATATCATAAAAATGCCTCTTATCGAAACGGGCAAGCCGACCGGATTAAGCGTTGCCCCAAACGGCAATCTCTACGTCGCCGACACGCATTACCATCGCGTCGTGATCTTTTCCCCCGATGGCAAGCTGATCGACGAATTCGGCAAATTCGGGCAGGAGAACGGCTGCTTTATTTATCCAACTGACGTGGCGTTTTCGCCGGACGGCAGAATCTTCGTCAGCGAGTACGGCGGCAACGACCGGATAAGCGTCTTCAGCGGGCAGGGTGATTTCCTGTACTGTTTCGGCACTCCCGGCAGCGGGGAAGGACAGTTGGCCCGGCCTGCGGCTATATGCGTGGATCGGGCGCAAAAGTGCCTTTACGTAGCCGATGCCTGCAATCATCGCATCGCGATTTACGCCCTCGACGGCAATCTGCTCGGGTATATCGGCTCGGCCGGTCGGGCACCGGGGCAGCTTCGTTATCCCTATGACCTGGCGCTGCTGCCCGACGGGACACTTGTCGTTTGCGAGTACGGAAATAATCGATTACAATTATTCGGCCCCGACCGAAAGAGTCTTGCCGTTTGCGGACATGCGGGCCGGCAGTCAGGACAACTGGCATATCCCTGGGGCGTAGTAGTCGATGCCCGGCGCCGGGCCTTCATTGTCGACGCGGGCAATAATCGGATTCAGGTGTGGCAGCTATGATATATACGTATGGTTTCTATTTCAGCCGGCCATGGTGGCTATTAGGGTGCATTCTGCTGGTGCCTATAGTCTGGCTCGGGCTGCGAAATCTTGCCGCATTAGGCCCGGTCCGCCGAGTGCTGGCCATCGTCCTGCGCTGCGTGGTCGTCATAATTCTTATCGCCTTACTGGCCCGGCCAATGCTCACCAGGACCAGCCGGCGTATGACTTTGATTGCTGTGGTCGACCGAAGCCAGTCGATTCCTGCCAATCTTCATAAAGCTGCTCTGGATTATCTTTCTCATGCCCTGGCCGACAAGGGCCCCGGCGACCAGTTGGCCGTCGTGGATGTTGCCGAGGCCGCCAGTATTTCCAAGCTGCCGGGCGGTGACATTGCGATCCGCCAGAGAAACACCACGCTTAACGGCCAGCAGAGCAAATTGGCCGACGGCGTGCAAATGGCAATGGCCATCGCTCCTCCTGACACGGCCGTTCGAATCCTGCTCGTCAGCGAGGGCAACGAGACCGGCGGCGACCTGAAAGAAGCCGCTCGAATCGCCGCGGCCAACAAAATTCCAATCGACGTGCTGCCGCTGCGATACTCGTACGATAATGAAGTCATTTTCAAACGAATAGCCGCACCCACCAAAGCAAGAAGCGGCCAGACGGTTTTGCTGCGATTTATCCTCAACAGCACAACGAGTGTCCGCGGCAAGCTGCTTTTGAATCTCAATGGCGAACCGGTCGATCTTGTGCCCGGCTCGCCGGAGGTTGCCGTGGCGGTGGATTTGGAGCCGGGAACAAACGTCGAGACAATATCGATGCCCGTCGGCACGAACGGCATACACGAGTTCGAGGCCGTATTCATGCCCGATGAGCCGGGCTCCGATAAAATCGTCCAAAACAATCGCGCCAGCACGATCACTTATGTCGCCGGCCCCGGCAATATTCTGGTGGTCGATGCCGATGGTTCGACCGGCCAGGCTTTGGAGCGGGCGTTGCAGAATACCGATATGGACGTGCGGTATACGACCACGGCCGAATTCCCCGACAATCTGTCCATGCTGATGGGCACCGATGCCGTCGTACTGGTCAATACCGGCTGCGGAAATTTCACTTACCAGCAGCAGGAAATGCTCTGCCGTTATGTCACCGACCTGGGCGGGGGCCTGATTATGGTAGGGGGGCCTCAATCCTTCGGCGCCGGTGGATGGATCGGTTCGCCGATAGCGGAAATCCTTCCCGTCGATCTGGACCCGCCTCAGAAAAAGCAATTACCAAAAGGAGCGCTGGTGCTGATTATGCACGCCTGCGAGATGCCGCAGGGCAACTACTGGGGCACAAGGGTCGCCCTGGCCGCGGTGCGAACTCTGAGCCGGCTGGATTTGATCGGCATACTGGCTTATAACTGGCAGGGCCCGAGCGACTGGGTTTTTCCCCTTGCCCCGGCGGGTGACAAGGAGGCCGTTATCGCCGCGATCGAACAAATGCAGATGGGTGACATGCCCAGCCTTCACAACCACCTGCAGGCCGCCTACAACAAGCTAAAGGACTGCGACGCCTCTCAAAAACACGTTATCGTAATCAGCGACGGGGACCCACAGGCACCAAGCCCACAATTGCTCGCTCAATGCAGAGATGCCGGAATTACATGCACCGGCGTAGCTATTTTTCCGCATTCGCCCATGGACATACAAAGCCTGGTGAGAGTTGCCCAGTCAACCGGCGGTCGCTTCTACGATGCCAAGGACCCCCAGCAGCTTCCCCAGATATTTATCAAAGAGGCACAGGTCGTCCGCCGTGCTTTGATTATCGAGGAGACATTCACTCCCCAGATTTCTTATTCTCTAAGCGAGATTGTAAAGGGCATATCCGGCGCCATGCCTAACCTCGACGGTTACGTAGTGACCGGGCCAAAAGGTGGTCTCAACCAGGTCGTTCTTACCAGCGGCCAGTCAGATCCCATCCTGGCGACCTGCCAGGCCGGACTCGGCCGATGCGCTGCGTTCACCAGTTCCGTAGACAGCAGGTGGGCATCGAACTGGCTGCAGTGGAGCGGCTTTGAAAGATTCTGGGAGCAGGCCGTTAGATGGGCGGCCAAACCATCCCAGTCGGCCGATTGCGAAGTCTTCGCCGACGTGCAGGGCCGCCAGGTGACAATCAACGTAGAGGCGATTGACGCCGAGGGTAAATTTATCCAGTTCGCGAATATCGAGGGCCAAATCATCGCACCGGACGTATCGACCGGCCCGTTAGAGCTGACACAGATTGGGCCGGGCCAGTATCACGGCCAGTTCCAGGCGGCCGCTTCCGGCAGCTATATCGTGAATCTGCGCTATAAGAAGCTTGCAGACGACACAACGACAAATTTCACACACACGACCGTGACAATTCCTTTCGCGCCCGAGTTTCGCGACCTTACCGATAACGCGCCGCTGCTCGCAGAGGTCAGTGACCTCAGCGGCGGTCGAATCCTGAGCTCCGACCCCAATCAGGCCGACCTCTTCGATTATGCCGGGCTGAAATTCCCCGAAACCGAAATGCCGCTGCTAAGGCCGCTTATGCTTGTCTGGCTGGCGCTGTTTTTGCTGGACGTGGCAGCGCGCAGAGTTATTCTGGACGTCCGTGCTATTGCAAGGCGGGTCGTCTCTTTCGTCCGCCTTAAGAAAATCGAACGCAAGGCCGACCAGACTCTCGACCGCCTCCGCGCCAGAAGGAAGACACTTCGCGACCAGCTTTCGGCACGCAAAGCCGACCAAAGCGCTTCGCGGCGCTATCAGGCCGGCGAAGATTACCGGGGCGAGATGCCCACCACAGAGACTGTAAAGCGAGCCGAGACAAAGGCGGAAAAGAAACCCGGGAAATCCGTGCCGGAAAAAACTGAGGCAACCGAAGACAGCTCACACATCCAGAGGCTGCTCAGGGCAAAACACAAGGCTGCCGAACACAGGCAGGATGATAACCAGATAAATAATGAATAGATCCTTGGGAGATAAATGAAATGTCAAAAAAGGAAAAAGAGGTTCAGCAGCAGTGCCGGGACTTTCGTAAGATGTTCGACTCATTGCGAGGCGAGATAGGCGAGGTCATCGTCGGCTACGAGACAATCGTCGAAGACGTGCTCATCTGCCTGTTCTGCGGCGGGCACGTTCTGCTGGAAGGAGTGCCGGGGCTTGGCAAGACGCTGCTGGTACGCACGCTCAGCGACGTTTTTTCGATGGAGTTCCGGCGTATTCAGTTCACGCCCGATCTAATGCCGGCGGACATCATCGGCACCAATATCGTGATGGAAGACGCGGCGACCGGAAAGCGACAGTTCCAGTACCAGCCGGGCCCCATCTTCGGACAAATTATTCTGGCCGACGAAATCAACCGCGCCACTCCCAAGACCCAGTCGGCCCTGCTCGAAGCGATGCAGGAACATTCGGTCACCAGCGGCGGACAAATCCGCAAGCTGCCCGAGCCGTTCATGGTCCTTGCAACGCAGAATCCCATCGAGCAGGAAGGCACGTATCCTCTGCCCGAAGCACAGTTGGACCGGTTCTTCTTCAAATTGCTGGTGCCTTACAGCAATCGCGAGGAGCTTCGTA
>CAZTDF010000036.1:0-10158 GCA_964612465.1 uncultured Pirellulales bacterium | reverse complement strand
CGCGCGATGCTCGACGAGCGTTACCACGTAAGTTTCGACGATATCGAGGCCTCCGTGATGCCCGCTCTGCGGCACCGAATTCTGCTGAACTTCGAAGGCCAGGCCGAAGGAATCAGGACGGATGAGGTTCTCGATCAGGTCATGGCAAGCACCCCGAAAAATCTGGAGCAGAAACTTGATGTCCCTTAAACGAAATAAACTGACGGATTTGCTCGATCCTGTTTTTATGAGCCGGCTGGACACGCTCGACGTTATGAGCCGCAAGATTCTGCAGGGCAAGCTCCAGGGCGAGCGGCGTTCCAAGCGTCGCGGCCAGAGCGTCGAATTCGCCGACCATCGCCCGTACGTCGCAGGCGACGATCTGCGGTTTGTGGACTGGAACGTTTACGGCCGGCTGGAGCAATTGTTTCTGAAGCTTTATCTCGAAGAGCAGGACCTGACCGTCCATATCGTCGCCGACGCGAGCGCTTCGATGAGTTTTGGCGAGCCTTCGAAGGAGCTTTTTATCAAGAAGCTCACCGCCGCTCTCGGCTACGTCAGCCTTGTCAATAACAACCGGGTAACAATCAGTTTTATCGCCGACGGCGTAACGGTCCAGCTCGCCAATATGCGCGGCCGCAACTACCTGAACAATATGGCCGAATGCCTTTTGACCACCGAATGCGATGGGCCCTCGAATTTTGACGATGCGTGCAGGCAGTTGGCCGCCGGGCGCATCGGCTCGGGAGTAATGGTTGTATTGAGCGATTTTCTGTTTAAGGAAGGTTACGATTCGGGGCTTCGCCGGCTGATCGGCAGGCAATACGATTTGTACGCGATACAGGTGCTCTGCCCGCAGGAGCTTTCGCCCGACCTCAGCGGGGAGTTGAAGCTGATCGATATCGAAGATGCCGACGCCGCCGAGATTACTGTCAGTGCTGCGCTGTCAAAGTACTATAAACGAAACCTGACTGCTTACTGTAACGAATTGAAGGGTTTCTGCACGAGGCGCGGCGCCGTTTATGTACTCGCCAATTCGGCCGATTCGGTGGAGTCGCTCGTGCTGAATTATTTAAGACGGATTCGGCTGCTTCGTTAGTTAAGCCCGAATTGTAACATCGTAGGGGCGGCCCCATGTGGCCGCCCGGATAACGATAATATAAATTAAGGATCAGGGCAACCACGCTGGATTGCCCCTACAGAAATTTATGGAATGGCTTACACCCATGACAGCTCTTTACGCCGCTGCGGTTTCCGTACCGTTGCTGCTGTTGCTGTATTTTCTCAAGCTCAAACGGCGTGAGCAGATTGTTTCCAGCACGCTGCTATGGAAACGGGCGGTCCAGGACCTGCAGGTCAACGCCCCGTTTCAAAGGCTCAGGCGTAATATCCTGCTGTTGCTGCAATTACTTGTGCTGCTGGCCATACTGCTTGCGCTGGCCGGGCCGATCCTTTCGCTGATGGCCGGCCCGGCGCGCCGATACGTGTTATTGATCGATCGATCCGCCAGCATGAACGCGACGGATATTAAGCCGAGCCGTATGGAGGCCGCTAAAGAGCAGGCCAAAATATTCGTCGAGACGCTGCGAAGTAAAGCTTTCTATTCATTCAAGGACAAGTCCGACCAGACAATGGTTATCGCCTTCGACAACCGTGCCAAGGTCATGTGCAATTTTACATCCGACAAGAAGCAGTTGAACCGGGCCATTGAAGCGGTCGGGCCAAGCGACGGCGTCTCGTCCCTGGCCGAGGCGATTGTAGTGGCCCGGGCCTTCGCGCAGTCGCCCGGCGTCGAAGCCAACTTTATGAGCGCCGAAGAACCGGCCCGGCTAGTATTGTTCAGCGATGGGCAAATCCGCGACCTGGACCAGTTAGTGGTCGGGCCAGATGAGCTGACTTTTCACTGCACGGGCCAATCGCAGCAGAATGTCGCCGTAATAGCCATGCAGGCGCGAAGGAGCTACGAGAATCCCGAAGAGGTAAACGTTTTCGCTACCCTGGCCAATTACGGTGCTTCGCCGATAACCTGTGATGTGCAGCTCAGCATCAATGACGATGTGCGTGCGGTCAGGTCGGTGACAGTTCCGTCGCGAAAGACTGATGAGTCGTCAAAAGCCGTCCTGCCCGGCAAGTTAGCGGTGGATTTTTCTCTATCGTATGCCGAGGCCGGAGTGCTGGAGGTCAGAAAGTTGCAGGGTTCCGACGAATCGGGGCCCCAGACGGACAGCTTGAGTTGCGACGACGCCGCGTGGGCGATTCTGTCACCCCCAAAGAAACTATCGGTCCTGCTCGTAACCAGCGGAAACAAGGTGCTCGAATCGGCATTGCAGGCTTGCCCGCTGGCCAAGCTCGAACTTCAAAGCCCGGCACAATTCGACGCAACAGACCAAAATGATCTGAGCGTCGAACAACGCTATGATATGATTGTGCTTGATAACCACGTGCCCGCGGCGCTGCCCAAGTGCCGCTATCTCGTTTTCGGCCGGCCGCCCGATGGTATCGACGTATCGGCCCCCGAAGAGCTTGAAAACCAGGTCATCGTCGATTGGAGGACGAAGCACCCGGTTCTGAAATATGTCGATCTGACGAACCTGTTTGCCGCCAAATGCCACAGAATGATACTGCCCCGCGACGCGGATGTTCTGGCCGAGTTCAATGAGACGCCGGCCATTGCCCTTGTTCGGCGAAACGGCAGCTCGCTGCTACTCGCCGGATTCGACGTGCTCCAAAGCAACTGGCCGTTCGAACCGGGTTTCGTTCTTTTCTGCTATAACGCCGCCGGCTTTCTGGGCATGCAGCTCGGAGCCGATCAGGAGATGAACTTAAAAGTCGGCGAGCCGATTGTTGTCGAGGGTCTCGATGGCCAAATCACAGCTCAAATCGATGGCCCTGATTTTTCCGGCACAGAAATCCAGTCCAGCGCTTCAGGCTCTCTTCGCTTCCCCGGGACCGGCAGGGCGGGCACGTACCACCTTAGAATCGGCGAGCAGCCGGCCAAATTCTTTGCCGTAAATCTGCTCGATCCGAAGGAGAGCAATATTGAACCACAGCGTGAGATTGTTCTTTCGGGCCAGCCGGTGCAGGCCGAGGCCAGTGACCTTAGCCGGGCAAATCTTCCGCTGTGGCCGGTTCTTGTAGGGCTGGCTTTAGTCCTTGTGTGTCTGGAGTGGATTATATATAATCGCAAGGTTCGAATTTAGCACATAAACTTAGCATTCAGCGAGGGTTACAAATGTTACGCGTTTTGCTTGTTTTATTAGCGTTTCCGGTTTTGGTCATCGCGGCTGCCGAAGAAGTAGATGAAGATCCGTTCAATGTCGATTTTTTCTGCGGCTGGGGCGGTTACTATCGCCCGATGGATTGGACGCCTGTGGAAATCGGAATAAGCAGCACTCTTACCGAACCTTTTGCCGGCATTATAACCGTTTCCGCCCAGCAGGACGGCTTAAATACGATGAACGTTAATTACGAGTTTGTGCTGACGCCGGATATACCATTGCATTTGCCGCTGGTCACCAAGTTTGCGTTTACCGCCGACAAGTGCAGCGTGAGGCTTGTCGACAAAGACCGCGGGCGAACACAATGGTCTCAGGAGTTCGAGCTCTGGGGCATAGAGACGGATAGCCGTTTTATAACCGTCGTCAACGAGTACGATCTGCTGATCGGGCTTGTAGGCAACAGGAAATTCGGCCTGCTGCGGCTGCCAAAACAATCCAAATGCCTGTCTCACAGGGGGCAGGGAGTGGTATACGTGGGAGATAAGCTGCCGCGAATGGTCCCCTGGGACTGGACGGGCTTCGTCCCTCTGGACCTGCTTATCCTCTATGATCCGGACTGGAATCTGTTTAACCGGCAACAATTGAATGCGATTACCCAATGGGTCTCCAACGGCGGCAAATTGCTGCTCATCCCGGGAAGCCATCCCCTGGCCGCCGCTAATCCGCTCGCCCGGCTATTACCTATCGAATTGCATGACCTTAAACAAATGACCGTCCCCCCGGAGATGCTCAACAAACTCGGATTGATCGGCGGCGAGCCGGAAACGGTGACCGGCTGGACAATGGTGCCTAAATCTGAGGCTAAATTTTACAAAACCGAAACGAACAACTCCGGCGATTACCTTTTCGTGACGGGGTACTCAGGCTTCGGGCGCGTTGGGATATTGGCTTTCGATCCGGCCACAATGACAGACAGGCAGCGGGCGAATTCGGCATCGTTCTGGATATCCTGTATAAAGGAAGTCCTGGAATACTCCGATTCTCCGCCTTTAGGCAGAATTGCCGGCGGAATCCGGTCAAACCAGATAAGCAGCCCGGAGAAATCTGCAATGGGTCCACCGCGACGCCGTATTGACGGCGGAATCCTGTCAAACCAGATAAGCCGGACTATTCAATCCGCCTCAGATGCCGAAACCGAAACGGGCAGGCCCGGCAATAGAAATCAATTCGAAATCGGCTGGGCCCAGGCCGCAAACAACGCTGTTATGGAATTCCTGTACCAGGGGATCCGGCCTTTGAGCATTTGGTGGGTCATCCTTTTGCTGATTACTCTGGCTGTTCTGCTGGGCCCGGTTGACTATAAACTGCTCAAACGAATGGATCGCCTTCCACTGACCTGGCTAACCTGCGCGTTCTGGATTGTCCTGTTTACCGTCGGCGCTTATTACGGCGTGCAGGCCCTGCGCGCCGGCGACATGGAATTGAGGGTCGTATCCGTCCTGGACGGAATCGAAAACAGCGGCTACGCCTGGTCCACCGATTATTGCGGGCTGTTCGCTCCTTCCAGTGACGACTATCAGCTCGAAAATCTGCAGCCCAATCAGTGGTGGTCCGGCATCGCTCCTACCCAGGAATCCATCTGGCAACGAAAAACAGAAGTCAGCGGCAGAAGAATTTATTGCTTTCAGCATGACGGCGGAAATCTGCCATATTCCATACCGGTCAATATATGGGATGTCCAGTGTCTGCTCAACGAATCGTCTCTGCAGAAGTTACCATTCGATGCCGAAGTGCAGTCTCAGGGCGATGAGATTGTTATTGACATCGTAAATGAATCCAAGTCCTCGATTCTAAGCGGCCGGGTCCTGCTGAGCAACAATCGCGGTATAACATTCGGCTCCGTTCCGGCCGGCGACAGCAAGCGGTTCAGCAGCCGGTCCCACAGAATGGGGATATGGGACGACTACGGCGCAGAACGTTATGTCCAATATAACTCTCGCCGAGGCCGGTCGTCCTACATCAATTTCAAAAAGGAGGATGCTTTTTTCGCCCAGGGATGCCTGCAGCGCACTCAAGCGATGAGCGCGTATCTTGCCGGCGGAGCCGCAATCGTCTCCGTCGAGTATGACCAGGCTCCCATATCGTTCGGTCTCAAAGATCGCACATATAAACGAAATCACATACAGTTGGCTCGCCTTGTCGTTTTTCCGAAAGAGCAGCAAGAGGAAACCCAGAAATGATCGAAACTAAAAATCTGACTAAGAACTATGGCAATTTAACGGCTGTCGACAATCTGAATTTGACCATTAAAGACGGCGACATATTCGGTTTCATCGGCCCGAACGGTGCCGGGAAAACGACCACCATGCGGATACTGGTGACACTTTTGGAGCCGTTTGGTGGCAGCGCTTTTATCAACGGGCTGAACGTTTCTAAAGAAGGCAAAAAAGTACGCAGGCTCGTCGGGTACATGCCGGATTTTATGGGTGTGTACGATGACCTGAAAGTCTTCGAGTATCTCGAATTTTTCGCCGCTGCGTTTGGCATAGAGCGTAAAAAGCGTAAATCCATCGTTGAAGGCGTGCTCGAATTGACCGACCTGGAGTCCAAGAAGAGTGCCACCGTAGACAGCCTTTCCCGAGGCATGCAACAGCGGCTCGGCCTGGCGCGCGTTCTTATACACGATCCCAAGGTGCTGATACTGGATGAGCCGGCCAGCGGGCTCGATCCCCGCGCCCGAATCGAAATAAGAGAGCTGCTGCGCGAGCTTAAGCGCATGGGCAAAACCATTATGATCTCCAGCCATATTCTCAGTGAGCTGGAGGAGATTTGCGACCATGTCGGTATTATCGAGCACGGCCGGCTGGTCTTCAGCGGCACGCTGGAAGAAATTCGCCCGCGGCTTGGAATTGAAAGCAAAGTCCGGGTCAGCGTGGTCGACCACCAGGACAAAGCGACCGAGTTGCTCTCTGCCCTGCCCCAGGTCCGCCAGGTCCAGGCCCTCGGTAGCGAGATAGCCGTAACTTTCAACGAGGGCAAGAATGCCGCCGGCATCGTAGCACGGACACTGGTTAACGCAGGTTTGGATATTATCTCCATCCAGCCAGAGCGGCTTAAACTCGACGATGCATTCCTGCAGTTAACCAAAGGCGTGGTTCACTGAGCACACGGGCAGCGATAAGATGATCTCGACTTCACATAATGAGCGGCAAAAGAGGCCTCTATGACGATGGCACTGACCAGCACGTTTTCGGATTTGTTCGATCCGGCCTGCTTCTTCGGGCCTATCTTCGAAAAAGAGCTGCGCGTCTCCAGCCGGCGAAAAAGAAACTACATTACGCGTTTTGCTTATCTTGTATTCTTGACAGGCTTTTTGAGCGTGATCTGGCTTGATGCGGTGGATTTCACTGCTTCCTCCGGGACACATGTTGCCTCCCGTTTGGCCCAGGCCGGCAAGCAGATTATTGTGACCCTTGTCTGGTTTCAATTTTATGCCACCCAGCTCGTCGCCATAATTATGCTCAGCACTGCTATCAGCGACGAAATCTATCATCGCACCCTGGGCGTGCTCATGAGCACACCCATTACAGGCTTCCAGATCGTCATGGGAAAGTTATCCAGCAAATTACTCCAGTTGATTCTGCTGCTTGGTGTGAGCTTACCGCTGTTGGCTGTTGTCCGCATCTTCGGCGGCGTTCCGTGGGACTACATCATCTCCAGCCTTTGTATGACACTCACAGCTCTAATCTTTGTCGGCTCGCTCAGTCTGTTCTTTTCAAGCTTTAGCCGGAAGACTTATGTTGTTATCATTCTCACTCTTGTGACCCTCGTATTCCTTTTCGGGCTTCCGTTCATGCTCATGAGTCGTATGCCGTTGCGCATGTTGTCCAGATATACCCCACCACTCGCTCTTTACCATGCGAATCCATATCTTATGTTAGATATAAGCACGAGAATCATGCTCAATCCGAGCCTGTTCGGTCGGATTTACTTCTCCTGGCCCATTCATTGCGGTATTATGCTGACGGCATCCGCTTTCATCTTAATCGGCTGCGCTTACCTTGTGCGGAGGATTGCTATTGCACAAGCCTCAGGTCGTCTGGATGCACTGGCGCGTCTTCGACATATGAAAACGATGAAGTCTGCTGATAAAACCGTCGCAACTCCAACAAACACACGGATCCGACGGGTCAAAGGTCCTCCGGTTGTCTGGAAGGAATTAATATCGCGTATATCCAGCCGGGAGAAGCTCATCGTCGTGGTGATTATCGGCTTAGAGGCGGCGATGATTGTCGCGATGTATCTTTTTCCCGTGGTCGCGAGCACTTTTGGCTGGGAAGAAACTCATATAATATATATTTGGATTTTCATGGGATTGGGGATGTTCTCGGTAACAGTTTTTCCCGCTACATGTATCACTTCCGAGAAAGAGAGCCGCTCCTGGCCGCTGCTGCTGACGACTACATTGAACGACTGGCAGATTTTATTCGGCAAGTTCGTTGGTGTGCTCCGCCGCAGTATGTTTGTTTGGTTGTTACTGTTCTTTTATGTGTGTGTGTTCTGGGCCTTTCAGTACGTGGGGCCTCTCGCCCTTATTCATATGATTCTTATTATCGCCGGGACCATTATATATCTCAGCGGTACCGGTTTTTATTTCAGCTCCCGCCTGAAACACACGAATGAGGCAGTGATAACAAATATTGCCCTGGCCGTGTCAATCTGGGGACTTTTGCCTTTTCTTTTGGTGCTTCTCGCCCAAGCCGATCGGAGCATGCGTGATCTTAGAGAGTATTATTTGATCGTGGTCCCTTTCGTGCAGGCCACGGCCGTGATGGTGGCTACTGATTTCTCAAACTCGATATGGTCTTCTTATGATTGGCCTGACCATAACCGCGGACCTCTGGAATCAACGTACCTTATTTTAACTGTTATGCTTGGTTATATGTTCATCGGTATGCTTTTTGCCTGGTGTGCCAAGCGCCGCTTTCGACGGGATATCTTTTAGGTGTGCTATAAAGGATGACAATTTCTGCTTTTCATAATTTTGTTTGTAAGATTCTGAGCTTGTCATGGCTGACGGGGCCGATTTTCGACAAGGAGCTTCGCGTATCGAGTCGGCGAAAAAGAAATTACACTCTGCGGCTGATTTATGTCATCCTGCTGACATTCTTCATCGCTATCGTCTGGCTAAGTGTCGTCAAATCCGAAGGATCATCGGCATATCAGAAATCCCGGATGGCGCTCGCCGGCAAAACCATCGTTACTACTATCGTTATGTTCCAGTTCTTTGCCACCCAGATAATCGCAGTAATCATGCTCAGCACGTCCATAAGCGATGAAATCTATCACCGCACGCTGGGCCTGCTGATGACAACGCCCATCGGCAGCTTTCAAATCGTAATGGGTAAACTCTTCAGCAAGCTTTTACAGATTATTTTGCTGCTGGCTATAACTCTGCCGCTGTTGGCGATTGTTCGTATCTTCGGCGGCGTGCCTTGGAATTATGTCCTGTCCAGTCTGTGTATCACACTGACAGCCGTTATCTTTGCCGGTTCGTTCAGCCTGTATTTTTCAATCAATGACCGGCGAGCCTACGTAGTTATTATCAAAACCGTCGTGACTCTCGGCTCTCTTTATTTCTTTATCCCGACAATAACTACCGCCCTTTTACGCCCCCCGTGGTTTTCTGCCACCTTGTTCAGGAATTCGGCAACTGTGCTTCCGCTATTGATCGCTCTTCTTCACGTCAATCCTCTCGCTGCAATGTCTGTAAATACCGCGATGATGATAACACCTTCTGCGCCAAAAACGATGATAATGTTGGCCATTACGCCGACCGGAGCTTCGTTCTTCTATTGGCCCATTCACTGTGCGCTCATGTTAGGCGCCTCGGCTTTGCTAATCGCCATATCTGTCAAGGTTGTGCGGAAAGTGGCCTTGCGACAGGCCGTCGGGCAGATTGAGTCAGTCACAAATCGCACGCGCGCTAAGAAGTCGAAGAAATCCTCACGTCGGCACACCAAACAACAGGAGCTGCCCGGTGTCATCAGACGAGTTACCGGCTCACCCGTTCTCTGGAGAGAGCTTAGGGCTCCCATGATTCAGGGCGCCGAGGGCAGAAACAGCATCATCGGACTGGCCATCGCGATTATTGCCCTGCTGATCACTTACAGGACCTGCAAAAACTATCTGGATGAGGCCTTTACCCAAATGACTTATGTGCTGATGTTCACCGTGATTGGCTCGGTTTTTACAATAGTCCTTTCGGCCACGAGTATCACTTCGGAGAAGGAGACTCGGTCATGGCCGATCCTGCTGGCCACGTCCATGGACGACTGGCATATCCTTATGGGCAAGGCTATAGGTGTATTTCGCCGATGCCTTCCTATCTGGCTGCTTATGGCCGGCCATATTTTCCTTTTTATCTGCTTAAAATACATCCATCCGGTTGCTATCCTTCATATACCAATATTTGCTACAGGGCTGATCGTGTTTCTCACTGGTGCCGGCCTCTATTTCAGTGCTCGATTCAAGCGGACCACCTCGGCGGTTATCGCCAGCTTCGCTCTGGCTCTGGTCCTCTGGGTTGTTTTACCCGCTGTGCTCGGGTTAGCTTCCGTGTTTACTCACGATTACGATATCGTTAAAGATTTGGTGTCGGCCAATCCAGCAGCCCAGCTTGTTATACTGATGGACGGAGCCGGTGGAAAGTGGAATGCACAAGCTGGTTTCTCGAACCTCAAATTTAACTGGCCCGACAGTTCATGGCATAAGGTTTGGCCGACGACCGGCCTTGTAATTATCTATATGCTGATATATACAGTTGCCGGCGCTGCCTTTGGCTGGCGCGCCAAGTGCCGGTTCCGCCGCAATGTCTTTTGAGTGTGCCTTCTGTGATAATGATTACCGATTTGACCAATTTTGTAGCACGATTCCTAAGCCCGCTGCGGCTGACCGGGCC
>CAZTDF010000035.1:0-29722 GCA_964612465.1 uncultured Pirellulales bacterium | reverse complement strand
AAAAATAAAAGGCTTGTCAGCAACAGTCAATTCAAAGCCGTCATGGCTCGCGGCCGGCGTCTGAGCAATGGGGTGCTGACGCTCTATATGGCGAAGAATGATTGTGAATATTCCAGGCTGGGAGTTTCCGTAGGTAAATCCAGCGGCAATGCCGTTGTCCGCAACCGGCTCAAACGCCTGATGCGGGAGGCATTTCGGCAAAACCAGCAGCGGATTCCGGCCGGCTTCGATTATCTGCTGATGATTTCACATCGATGGTCGAAAAAATCAAATGTCGAAAAGAGCCCTAAAATGCCGACATTTGAACAGGTAAAGGCCTCGCTGATGGCCTTGATAAATACAAATATCAAAGATTCAGGAATTTTCGATTGCCGAATGCCGAATGCCGATTAAAATCGTAAATCATAAATCGTAAATCGTAAATGAAGTTGCTATGACTCCGAAAGAACGAATTAACGCGATTCTCAAGGGCGATTCTTATGATCGTCCCGCTGTTACTCCTATTTTTATGGCGTGGGCCTCCCATTTTATCGGGCATACTTACAGGGATTTTTACCTCGATGGCGATATTCTGGCCGAGGCACAGCTTGCAGTGACGCGGGCATTTAATGTCGACCAGATCAGTGCGATAAGCGATCCCTGGCGAGAGGCATCTGCGTATGGAATGGAATTTGAATATCCTGACGAGGGCGTGGGAAGACCGAAAGAGCTATTTATCAAGACACGCAGCGAGATATCACGGGTCAAACGGTTCGATATCGAAAACGCCGAGCGGACAAAACAAAGGATCGAGAGCGTGCGGAAAATGGCTGCCGAGGTTGGCCGGACTCACAGCGTCTTAGGCTGGGTGGAAGGGCCCATGGCCGAGTACGGCGACCTGCGGGGCGTGGAAAACGCCATGCTGGATTTGATCGACGAGCCGGAAATGTTTGTCGAGGCAGGCGAAGTGATTGTTCAAAACGCCATTGCCTTTGCTCTCGCTCAAGTCAAGGCCGGAGCGGACATGATTGGGGTAGGCGACGCGGCAGCGAGCCTGATTACACCGGATATGTATAACGAGCTTGTTCTGCCTCTGGAGAAAAAGCTGATTGAGGCTATTCACGAAGCCGGCGGCACCGTGAAACTACACATCTGCGGCAACATATCAAACATTGTGCAATTCATGCCTGACAGTGGCGCCGATATCATTGACGTTGACTGGATGGTTTCGCTTGCCCGGGCCAGAGAGCTTGTCGGGCCCGAAGTTATACTCTGCGGCAATTTCAATCCGGCGGGAGTTTTATTCGAGGGCAGCCCCGAGGAAGTCGCCGAGGCGGCCAAAGAGTGTCTAAATGATGTGCCGGACAAGTTCATTTTGATGCCGGGTTGCGAAGTACCGCCGGCAACGCCCGAAAAGAACATCCGCGCATTCTGCCCCTGTGACGGCTGCCTGATCCGCGAAGAATTAAAGTGTTAAAACAGGGTTTTGTCGTGCTTCGTGCGAAAAAAAGCAGCAATACGCAAGACGGTTTTTAGCTGCAAATTAACCGATAGGCTCTTATCAGTTCGGCGACGCTCCAGGCCTGGGCGAAGCAGCCTTTTGGCTTATGGGGCTCGTCGCCGTCGAATATCTCAGAGATACTTCCGAGGCAGCCGTCTTCGGTTAAATGCTCAAGCAAAGGTTCAATGAATTCGGCGGCTTGTTTTTTGCTTTTCGTGCTGAATCTGTTTACTTTCAAATACGCCTCTATAAAGAAGCCCGTCAGATACGGCCAGACTGTACCCTGATGATAAGCCTCATCACGTTGCCGCATCGGCCCGGTATATTCGCCTTTGTAGTCCGCCGCATCCGGACTGAGCGTTCGCAGCCCGTAAGGCGTTAATAAATGTTTTTGCACCACCTCTACAACCGAAGCCTGTTGTTGTTTTGATAATGGCGAGAAATTCAGGGAAACTGCGAATATCTGGTTTGGCCGAAGGCTGTCATCTATCGAACCATCGGGCAAAATGCAATCGTTTAAGTAACCTTTGCCGTCGTTCCAGAACGAGTTACAGAAACCAGTCCGAACCTTATCTGCCATAGATTTATAAAGTTTGGCGTTTTCTTCATCGCTCTCGGCATAGAATTCAGCCAGGAAGCAGAGACAATTGTACCACAGCGCGTTTACTTCAACCGCTTTTCCGTATCTGGGCGTGAAAGCGACGCCGTCACATTTGGCATCCATCCAGGTCAACTGCGTCTGCTCGTCGCCCGCGGAGATGAGCCCATCGGCGTCGGCATGAATGCCGAACCTCGTGCCCTTATGGTATGAATCTATAATCCAGCGGATTGTCGGGCACAGGACCTGCATGAAAGTTTCTGAATCATCGGTGGCTCGCAGGTATTGAAACGCTGCGTTGATAAACCAAAGAGAGGCATCGACACTATTAAAGTGAGTGGTATTGCTGTTATCATCGAAACGATTCGGAATCATCCCCTCATCCGCCACTGCGGCAAATGTAGTGAGGACCGATTTTGCCTCCTCAAACCTACCGGTTGCAAGCAACAGGCCCGGCAGTGAGATAAACGCGTCCCTGCCCCAGTCCGCAAACCAGGGATAGCCGGCTATGATAGTCGTACTGGTATTATTTTTAGTTTGGCGTTTTGTAACAAGCTGTTCGGCAGCCAAACAAAGCATCTCAAAAGATTTCCCGTTTCCAATTCTCAGATTTTGATTTTTTGACCGGCCGTTCGAAACAGGGATTCGGAATTCGCTTTTTGCTTTTTTCACCTGAAGTTTCAGCTCTTTCCGGTACCCGTGCAAATCTTTACAGACTTTATCAATGTCGGTATCTATTACAGCATTATGCTTATGTCCGGCCGTGGGGGGGCTAAGACTTGCCCAGAGGACAATCTTTGCCGGTTTATCTATTCGGCACTTGAAAAAGCCGGGCGCCCACAAATCTTCGGTGAAACCCTGACCTCTTTCCCTGTCATGACGATATGTGAAATTGAACCACCATTGCGGGTCCTTCTCAAAATGGGCGGACGGGCAGCACAACTGCAGTTGACAACTGTTTGGCATCTGGTGGCGAACCAGCAATCCGCGTGCGTCCGATCCGAGCCATCTGGAACGTAACATAGCGTAGGAATTTTGCAGGGTGTGGAAGTCTCTTAAGCCGACAAACGGACGCGATACGAATTCAACCGGCTCGGCGAGGCGTGTGAAATTATACACGATTGCGACCGTGTCGGTATCTCGTACGAGATATACGGATTTGGTCAGTTCAATGTTCGCAAGCTCATAGTCGAAATGCACCCCGATATCCCGGCGGAATTTTTTTAGAAAGCCAAAACCCGCCGGTGCAAACTTGTCCGCAAATTCAAAGGTCGAAAGATTGAAGAGTCCTCCTTTGGATATGACCATCTCAAGGCAATTGGATAATGCCATTACCCTGTGAGCCGGCGGCATTAACGAACCGATCAGGAGTCCATGGTAAGCCCTGGTATTGCAGCCGGCAATCGTTGATGACGCGTAGCTGCCTCGCCCATTGGTTAATAACCATTCCTTTGCCAGCAGATTATCAATGTCGTTATCGGCTATTGATACGGATATGCTCGTTGCTTCATCGGTTTTCTGCAATGTTAACACTATCTTACTCCAAACGGCACTATCAAGACAAAATCCAGGCCCTTTCTATACCATGCCCCCAATTATGAAGGTTCTGATTGGCAGAGATCCAGTATTGCTTCGAGTAGGCAACTAAACAGGGCATCTATTCTACTGGCTGTAAATCAGGCAGGTTGTTAACCCCCGATGTCGGGCCGGATAATAATTCAGGTGGGTTTTGTCCTGGTACGGGACAAAATGCGCCCCCATCCATTTCTCCGGAACAACGTTTGTGCAGGTGATCCAGCACATTCATAAAGTTAATGTAAGAGTCGTACGGCGAGTCATAGGGATTAAAATACTTATGAACATCGCCGTCGGCGAAGTATTTCGTACACATATAGTAGAAATGGTCCGACGCCTGCAATTTTCGCCAGTCCCCAATGATTTTCTCGTCTTTTGTATTCTTGATTTTCTTTTCGATCCGATAAAGCTCGTGAATCGCATTGGATTGCATGGCGTTACCGAGCCAGGCCGAGAGGTCTCTTTCGGTATCGGCCCAGCTTATGATATGCGGTACATCAACCGTGTCGGCGCTGCCGTAGGATTCTATAACCTCGCTTGGAGTTTTGAAGTCGTTGTCCGGGTGCCTCAGAACCTCCTCGGGTAGATGCCGCATAAAATCGAATATACCGGTATCTTCCCACTGGTGTTCACCGAATGTCTCGTAGTCCATGAAAAGATTGACAATGTTGCCGTTGCCGTTGACATTACTGACCCATCGTGCGAACTTATCCGCCGTCAAAGGCCACTGGGCCCAGTCGCGGTTGGAGAATCTAAAGGCAATATCATCACTTAGCGAATAGTTTTTCAGCAGGAGCTTCAGATTATTGCAGCCTTTTGGCTGGTAAACAAAATTAGGGCTCCTATAGCCCAGAATGTGGTCGGCCCCTTCGGTAATGATCGCGTCGAAACAGCCCATTGACTCGATCAGGCCGGCCAGATCGTTGTTGTATATAAGCTCCGTATTTCTAAATACCCTTGGTCTTTGACCAAAAAAGTAATTTATCGCTTCGACGTGCTTGTTGATTTGCTCGGCGAATTCATTGCGAGAGTACAGGAAACTGAGGCTGTGATAATAAGTTTCGGCCAGAAACTCTACGCACCCTGTTTCCGCCAGGGCGTCGAATGTGCTCATCACTTCCGGCGAGTAACGCTCGAGCTGCTCCAGCAACAGGCCGGTAACACTATAGGCGATCTTAAATCGGCCCTTAAATCGTCGTATAACGTCCAGAAGCAACCGGTTAGCAGGAAGATAGCATTTGTTTGCCACCTTTCTGCAAATCGAGCTATTCTTATAATCATCAAAATATTGGTCGTTTTCGTCAAATACAGTGTAGTGCCTCAATCGCACGGGCTGATGCACTTGAAAGTAGAAACATACAGAAGGCATAATCTTTAATCTCGCATTGTTATCCGCAGGACAGCAATTCGCTCCCTCCGAATACGTATTTGGTTTATTTTAGCGTGATGCTTAAACCGGAACCAGCATCTCCTCGTAGATTTTTACGCACCTGGTCGCTGCATCTTTCCAACGCAGTCTTCTGACCTCGAAATTGCCGTGGCTTCGCAGCGTCATCTGCAGCGGTGGATATTTCAGCACAGCAACAACCATATTGGCGATTTCATCGACATCCCAGAAGTCAACCTTCAGGGCGTGCATCAGAACTTCCGATACACCACTTTGCTTACTTATAATTACAGGCACGTCGTTGTCAAGCGCTTCCAGCGGTGCGATACCGAAAGGTTCCGACACCGAAGGCATAACGTATAAATCAGCCATCTTGTATATCTTCTGCACATCTTCGCCGCGTAAGAAGCCTGTGAACAGCACTTTGTGGCCGATCCCCAGCTCAGCGGCCATTTCGATCGCCCGGTGCATCAAATCGCCGGAGCCGGCCATCACGAACTTGACGTTATCCATCACTTCGAGGACCTTCTTGGCGGCATGGAGGAAGTATTCCGGACCTTTTTGCATCGTAATTCGGCCCAGGAACAGCACAATCTTCTCATCTTTGTCGATGACGGTCTCGTCCATGGACCATTTTCCGCTGCGCTCGACGCCGTTATAAACGACTTCAACTTTATCACCGCTGACACCGTATCGGTCTATGATAATATTTCGGGTAAAATGGCTCACGGTAATGACTTTGTCGGCCCGGTGCATGCCTTCTCGTTCGATGTCATAAATCATCTGGTTTACATGTTCGCCGCTGCGGTCGAATTCTGTCGAGTGCACGTGTATAACCAGCGGTCTTCCAGTGATAGCCGATACGGCAATTCCCGCAGGATAGGTCATCCAGTCATGGGCGTGGACAATATCAAACTGCTCATCTTCAGCTAAATCAGCGGCCATAGCAGCATAACGATGGACTTCGGTGTACATATCACTGCTGTAGTCTTTTGATATGAATAACTGGCTGGCAGAACTGATGCTGCCGCCGAGTATTTCCTGTTTATGTCGTAATTTCTCTTCGATTCTTTGCTGGTAAGTGTCAGGCGTGGAATAGGGTTGTAGTGATGAGTTAATTGCGTGAAATTTTACGTTTTTCAATTCGTCGAACTTACTGAACGAAGCGGATCTCCTCGAACCCGGTGTTAGTAATTTGACGTGAGTCGCATATTTACTCTCGACCATCTTGGGAAGAACGAACATAACTTCCATGCCAAGCTGGTCCATTGCTCGGGTAAGGCCGTAGCAGGCTGTACCCAAACCACCACTGATAAAGGGTGGAAATTCCCAGCCTAACATGAATACTTTCATATAATCACCAGCAAGTATAGACCTATAATTATTCGTTCAATAATAAATCACAAAAGGTTTTATAATCACAAGACCTAAGAACTTTACACTTTTAGTTCAGGAAGTACATGATTGCACAGCCCATATCCTTGGCTGTCAATACGCTCCTTCATCGGCAAGAAATCACCCAATCTTTATCTTAAGCGTCAGAATTATTAGTAATTAAGCCAATACCTATTATATAAATTCGGCTTTTAGCGGAAATAAGTTGAAAAATTTTTGATAAAAATCGTGAATTTTGATGTTGATAAACGCATTTTATAGGTCGGAGTCTAATAAAAACAAGCCGTCCCGCTATGTATGAATCGGAACGGCTTATTTGAACCATAATATTGCATCTAAAATCTTTAATCAAAAGACGTTAGCGCAAAACCTACCCGTCAGGCCATTAATAAAACACTAACAGGCTTCTAACAAGGGCTACAGATCCTGCGGCTTGACTGTACTGCGGCGATTGGCCTTCGTTCGGGCTACAGCAGCATCAAGCAGACTATAGACCTGATCGCTAATGGCTTCTAGCGCATCAGATGAGGTCATCATCTTCTTGCTTTTAATGTAAGCCTTTACCTTGCTGGCCACAATCAAAGATTCTTTTTTCTTTGCCATTCTTAAAACCTCCATATTGACAAGATTAAAAATTTAATAGGCCGGCACTAAATCCATAAGCCCGGCACGTCATCAAGCTTTATTACATATAAGCTATGTAATTTGCAATAAAAAAAATGCTAAAACGTTAAATTTTTATAGTTAGAGGGTCGATAGTAAATAATTAGTGCTGCGAGAGCTAATAACTATGGACAGATTTTTTTTCATAAGTTCATAATTTTAATGATTTGCCGGGTACAATTTGACGACAAGATTCCGGTGAGAGGTTCCTTAGAACTGTCCCGGCTAATCGGGATAGATGAAGCAGGATTCCTGAAAGTTAAAGAGTTTGGGAAAATATTTTGTTGTGGAGGAATAAAATGGCTAAGCGTTCTAAAAAAGGCCAAAAGTCGCAGGCAAAGCTTGAAGGATATGTGGTCGTAGCTTTCGCCGAGGATATGGAGCAGGCCACAGAATACAAGAGTCTTCTGGAGGCTAATGATATCTCTGCTACCATAACCGAGCCGCAGGCACATGAAATTGGCACCAAGGAGATTGCCGTAATGGTCCCCGAAGAATTTCTTGACGAGGCCCATGTAATAATTGAGTCGCAGCACGCCTACGATGATTTCTATGATTTCGCACTGGAAGGCGAAGATGAAGGCGATTTCGACGACGACTTTTTTGAGGATGAGTTTTAAGATGGAAAAAGAACGATCTAAAGAGCGTCGCAAAAACGATGATCGCCGGGGCAGTGTTGTCGACAGGCGTTTGGGTCTGGACCGCCGGCGTGGGCCGGGCAAAAGGTTGGCCGATGACCGAAAATCCGCTGAAGAAGGGCAAATGTCCGATGAGCAGTTCGAGTTTCTCATGGCAATCGACGAATATAAGCGGAAAAATACAAGGCCCTTCCCCACGTGGACGGAAGTTCTCGATGTCATGAAGGCATTGGGCTATCGCAAAGTGGCCGAGCCACAATCGCTCGAACAAAACGGAAAAGAGCAAGCGTCCAAAAAAGTAGAAGTGCCTTTGGGAACCTGGCTGGACTAAAACTGGCCCAGGCAGCGAAACATTCCTCAAAGCAGGGCGGGACTTCCCGAGCCCGCCCGCGCAATACGAATAATTTAAGCAATTCGGTCCCTTTCCTATCATTTTCCCTGTTAAGTTATCAGAAATATATGAATTAACCGCAGATTTACCCTGTGAGATAGGCACATCTGGCATCTCACAGGATAAATCTGCGGCCCATGAAAATGATGATCCACAGCACGCAATACGCAATACGTACAACGCAATACGAGATGAGGCACGGGAAACAAAGTAAAAGGTAGATTATTGTAGTGCGTTTCTGGGCAGGAAGAATATGCCGGGGCCCAGGCCGTCCGGGAATGGGGTAGTGCCGTCGGCCCTGTTGGATACCTTCATCGGCACGGTGTCCGAGGGCGAATATGTTTCGACGTGGCCGTCGGTGTATCCCGCCCGCAGCTCGATTTCCGGCGGATCTTCAATGTCACCCTCGCGGCACCAGTAGGCCGAGAGAAGCCAAGTTTCCGGATTAATCTGGGCTCCCTCGAACTGTTCGCAGCTACCGTGAGACCAGGGGGTTCTCCAGTGGTCGTAGCCGTAATAGTCAGTAACGATCAGCTTGCTGAATTTTCTTCCGCCGCTCGCCGGACCCTGCGGCCCTTTGAAGACGACCCTGCGCCCGCCGACATAGCCTGTGTAGTTCCAGTAGAAACAATATGTCCCGCCGACCGGATCGGTTGAGAAGGCGTCGTCTTCGGGATAGTCCCAATCGTCACCTGCGTCCCATGCCTGCTGCAGATATTTGTATCTCTGCGGTGCGTTGGGGCAGTACATTGTTCGGGCATCGGTTATGTAGCTCCCGAGGTATTCACTCATGGCCCGGTGGAGACCCGGGCTGCGGTGCGTGTTACCGGTAAGCTTGGTGGGATCCGTCCAGGTCCAGGTGTTGTCGGATCCGACAGTGGCAACCGATTCGGGGAATCTTTCGTTATTGTCCGACGCGAATAGGGTTGTGGCGGATACGATTTCCTTCTGATTTTGGGCGGCTACTACGGCGCGGGCCTGTTGCCGCACTTTACGAAGTGACGGTACCAAAATAGCCATCAGGAGGGAGATGATAGAGATAACAACAAGAAGTTCGATTAACGTGAACCCTCTCTTTTCATCATCCACCTTCATTTGTCTGCTTCGGACGCGAATTTTCGTATCCTCCGATCGTGTCCAGACCAAATCATTGCGCTCTAATGGCGCACATAACCTACGCTACCGATTATACACGACCTAAAATTTTGTGTCAACCACATATTTTGCCGGGCACGAAAAAAATTCGCCGGAGGGAAAAATGCCTCAAATGGTGCTATTCACTGAGTTTATGCGAACTATCGCAACCTTGCCGGCGTGATTTCCAGCGATTTTTTTAACAGGAATACGTGACTGGCCCTGTTTCTACTGATTGCTGTTGCTCAGGCTCGCGAAAGGCGTTCCGCCGTACGCACCCATGTTCACTCTGCCTCCGTGAGGCTTTTGTTCACGCCCGGGATCCATTGCCTGGTCGCCGGCGTCGATGCAGGGGCTTGTGAGCGCATCGGTTACCCATGAATTATCGCTTGGCGAATATCTGCCGTATCTGCTCATTAGATGGTAATCGCCGTTGTCTGAATCGGCGAACAAGGGATCCGTGCTGATGTTTGCTCTGTTCCGATTACCGGCTTCCAGTTGTTCTATGCAACTGTAGCGAGAGCGGCAAAGGTACAAGTCACCGTCCGTATTATTCCAAAGGATACAATTAACTATGTCGGGACTGCCGCTATAAGCACTAATACCCAGACGGTTGTCGGTTATAGTCAGATTAGTAAGCGTGGGCGAGGCATTTTCAATGAAGATAGCTCCCCCATTGGCACTGTCGCAGCCGGTGATTATGAAATTCCGCACAACACAATTTGAGCCCTCGCCGGAAAAAAAGGAAAACGCGTAAGCAGTGGAAGCAGTTACCACGGCAGCTTCGTCTGCGCTCTGGAGTGTTATTGCCCTGCCTTTTAAATCAACATCTTCTGTATAAGTTCCCGGCCAGACCAGGACCGTATCGCCGGTGTAATTGGCCATGTCCACCCCCTTTTGGATTGTGGCGAATGCGTCGGATCTGCTCAGGCCAGAGTTGGAGTCGCTGCCGTTGTATTTATCAACGTGGAAGACCCAGGCATCTGCGCCCTTGCTGGCCTTTGCGGTCCCGCCGTATGCACCCATGTTGATACGCTTGCCGTTGGGAAGAGGCTCGGGGCCGGGCAGTAATTGGGGGTCGCCGGCATCGATACAGGGACTATGTTCGCTGTCGTTTACCCACATGCCCCACGGACTGTATCGGCCGAAGACGGACCGCAGGTGATAATCGCTGCCGTCCGATGATGCAAATAACGGGTCACTGTCGATGTTGCCCTGGCCGAGATAACCGCCCTGGATACATGAATAGAGAACCGGGCTGCTCGATACCGGGCTATCCAGCATGACGGGTACGCCATTGTTATACCACACGATACTGTTTGTGATTGTGATGTTGCTGCTGACCGAGTGAATTCCACCGCCCGTTAAATCGTCTGGCAGGTCTCCTGAGAGGTTGTTGTTAGCAATGGTGCAATTCGTTATTATTACGTTCACACTGGTGCTGTCACCCGAGGGGCCGGCGTATATGCCTCCGCCAATCTCGGCAGTATTGCCAGAGATGACACAATTCTCGAATTCGATGTATGCATAAGATCCGCCGCAGTATATGCCGCCGCCTTGAACATTGCCCTGTGCCGTGTTATTGGAAATTTCGCAATTGGCAAAGAAAGTATTGCTTTGCCAGCAGTATATTCCCCCCCCGAGACTATTATAATAGCCGGAGTTATTTTTTATCTGGCTGTGCAGGATCGTGGCGTAGGAGCCTCTGATCAGTGCGATGCCTGCCCCGCGTCCTCCGGATTCGGCCAGTCCGACCCCACCGGCCCGGCAATCTTCGATTACACAATCCATGATGGTTGGAGAACCGCTAACTACACCGATCCCGCCTCCCAATTCCGTGGAGCATTGTTTGATGATACAATCAACTATACTCGGACTGCTGAATTCGCAGTATATGCCGCCGCCGACGGGATTTACAAGGCCCGAAATCCAATACCCGTAATTCACTGGAACATCCGAGCCCGGCACGGTAGCTCCGACGATTGTGAAGCCTCTGAGAACAGAATCCGACCTTTCGGCGCCGTGGAAGTAAAATCCCCTGTGACCTTGACCTTCGGAACCGGAGCAATCGATCGTCGTACTGTAGGGCCCGGCTGAGCTTCGAACGGTGATTGCTAGGCCTCTAAAATCGATGTCCCGGTTGCCGTCGCCGGTATAAGTACCCGGGGCGACCTCCACGATATCGCCGGGATCAGCGGAATCGATTGCTCCCTGAATCGTGGCAAAGTCCTCCGGCACGTAAATCGTGGCAGAGGACGAGTACAAATTAACCTCAAGATTATCTATCAGAACGCCGGTGCCGAAGAAAATAACATAACAACTGCCACGGACCGAATCTATCTGGATGTGTTCGCTTGGCGGCTCCAGTTCCTCTCGGGGCCCCCAGTTGACGCCGTCGGCAGAAAGTCGGTAGGCTAAATAGCCCGAGCCCGATGAGTCCAGAAACCGCAAATCAACCAGTAGTTCTCCAGAAATAGAAGCCCTTGAATTTTCCGAACCGGGTGGGAAGCGATAACACAGATAGGCCGGATCGTCATTGTAGTCTCCGAATCCCAATTCGCGTTGATCTGCCGTATCATAAAAGTACAAATACGACTGCATTGGAGGAAAGGCCCCTTGAGGCCAGAAAATGGAGTGAAAGTAGCTCTCGTTTTCAGCGTCATTATTGTCGAAATTTTCCTGGTATGTGAAGGACCAGTCGGCCTTTACCGAGCTGGGAATCAAACAGACTGCTGCACTAACCAAAATAATGGCGGCAGTCCAAAACCAACTTGTTCCCGGCGTTCTCATTTATTTTGTTCCTTTTAGATTCCCAACAGATATTCTTAACTCCTGTTATTTCTTAAATTTAACGCTACTGGCCCCAATCCTCGGCGAAGGCTATAATCCCAATGTTCTATTTAAGTGAACCCTCCATTAACTGCACAAGCCACAAGATACCCGGGCTGCTCCCGGCAGCCGTCGGGTTCCCTGGTCTGCCCGGAGGTATAAATTCCTGACTAACTCTATCAACAGACTGGAGATACGAAAACTTCAGATTTCCTGTATTGCCCTGGTCGGTGGAGAAGGTGATTTCGTCAACTACGTCTGTTTCCATATCGATCTTATATACGATTCTGGCGTTTTCACAGGTAAGCTCCACCTCGGCGAACTGGCTGTCCGGCGTATGCCTGGTATCGAACCGAATACGCTGTTCGGCGGCATCGCGGCGAACCGTATCGATTGTATGCAGTCCCATCCAGGGCCTGCAAAGTCCCTTGAAGAAGCTGCCGCCCTTGTATTTTTTCGCCTCGTTAGAATACTGCTTGCTTATATAAGCTTCCTTATATGTGTCGAATATTCTCAGAGATCCAACCTGCAGCTTCAGCCAGGGGCCGTATTGTTTGCGAGTCAGATTGACAAACGGTATTCTTCCGGTGCCCGAAACGTTCTGTCCGTTTACCTGGCCCGCGACTCTGAAGAATGTCCAGCCGCGTTTATGCATTTCATCGCGGTTGTCAATGGTTTTTGCTGTGGCCGGCCAGTCCGACTGGAAGTAATCTTCTTCGAGGACGTTGGAATGACGGGTGACCCAGAGCTCATTTTCATCGTTTTTTTGGCCCAGAGCGGCAACAACCAGCAGGCCTTTGCCTCTGGGCGTTACATGCTTAATGTTATTTTTGCTTCCCTCGACCTGGCAGATAAACTCGGTCATCTTAGGATCGTCCGTCGGGAGCTTTTGCACGCTAAGGTCGCTGGACCACATGCGGTAGTTGTTAATTTGGAGGCGATTATTATTGTAGTAGTAATTTGCACGGTCGTCCTGCAATACCTGCCAGTACGATTTGTCGCCGGCCGAACCCGACTTTGCCCGTAGCATCATAGGATCTGCGGAACTTTCCGGGAAATGGTACCAGAACTCCTGGCTGGTATTGCCGCTCTGGCCCGACTGGCCGATATATTGTGTGCTGGTCAGTGAGGGCTGAGGGCTTTCGACGCCCTTATTGAAAGGCCCTGATTTCATAACCACCGTACCGGCGGTTAAAGCACCGGCCGCGGTGAGCGATATAATCGCTGTTTTCGATGTCGCCAGACCTACGATTCCCGCCGTTAAACCGACCTTGGTCGCGGCAGCCGTGACTGATATTTGTGCCGCGGCGGCCTCACTTGGGGCTGTAATCTTACCGAACAGCACCAGGGCGGCCAGCAGCGTGCCCTTGCCGAAGCCGTTGCGCGAAAGCTCTCGCTGCAGGCACTTTTTCGCGCGTAAAAACAGCATGCGCGTACTAAATTCGCTGCATCCCATCGACTCGGCAATGTCCGAGTAGGGCATCTCGTCATAGCAGCGCATTACCAGCACGGCTTTATGCCGGGTCCTGAGCTTTTTCATTGCCGTCGAGACGATATTTTTCAGTTCTTCGCTGACGAGATTTTCCAGCCCATCCTGCCGGTCTTTAATTGCGTTTTTTCGTTTCATACTGGAAATCGCCACTCTTCGTTGTGTCTGCTCGGTTCTATAATGATGCCTTAGCTTGTTAATGGCTATGCCATACAGCCAGGGCCAAAACCGGTCTGCTTTTTTCAACTTGCCTATCACCTTACACATCTCCAACAAGCTTTCCTGTACAATTTCCTGTGCTAAATCATCCTTCTGAGTCAGACGGTAAGCGTACGTATACAGGCGTGATCTCGCCTGCTTAGCCAACTGACCCAGGCATTGCCTATCGCCGCACTGAGCCCGTCTGATCAGTTCTATCTGGTCCAACTTCTGATCCATACTGGGCCCCTGTTAACACTATCGCATAAAAAACTATAAGTAAGTGCCACAACGGAGGAAAAATGTAACGTTTTTTCCATAATTATAACAATTAATCACTGCTACTAAATCCTGCTCTATATACAAGTGGACTTGCCGCTTTCCGGCAGAAATTTCGCTCAATTTTGCTTTTTCGATTTAGAGTTTGAATTTTCATCAGAGGCATATCTTGCTCCATCATAAGTACGTATTCAAACAAGATTTAGAAAAACTCTGCCAAGCAGGCGGATGACCCTTTTCCTATTGCAGTACTAAAATACTTCCGAGGACTACACGAAAATTGTAGCATTTTTTACGCTGAAATCAATAAAACTTACACAGGTTTTCAAATATTTCATGGCAAAAATTCCGGCATTTAAAGTAATCAAGTTAATTTTCTTAGTCCTATAATTGCCATCATCAATTGATTATTCTTTTGGCCCCGGTTGTTCCGGCGTTATTTTCTCGTTTTTTTCCGGCATGTGCGAAAAATTTACTTTTTTTACATATTTTATTGCGAGTTTCCATTTGCAGCTTTGCTCAAAGCATCTGATCCGGCCTATGGAACAAGCTGGGATGGTTAATGTATGGCGATATAATATTGCAATGATAGCGGCATAATAGTATAGTGTTGCCAAACAGACTTTCATAATGGAGATAAGTTAACATGGAAACTGTAGTGACGGTAAAAGAAATCAGGGGCCATTGCCCGACATATAAAGTTGGCGATTCCTTCGTTCTGAAGGCCGGATATCAGCTTGTAAGCGACATTCCCGTTTGCATGCACGCCCTGTCGGCTTTGATGCCTTATTATAACGCCCTGCGCGTTTCCGATCCCGCACAATGGGGATTGGATGGCAAAGATGATAAATCCAAGGCCTATATTCAATGCCCGGACCCCTTCGATTGCACGAACGGCGGCACAGTCATTTTTGAAATATCCAAACAATGAAGCCAAAATAACCTTAAAACTCAATTTGCCGGTAAAAAATGTCATAAACTCCCCTTGATTTTACAATCCAGCCCAACTTCGGCTATAAACCAGCCGAAGCAAATCCCTCATTTTTTGACCGCCATCGCTCTTTAAGTCCGCTGACAATGTCCTTCAGGTCAACTCCTGAAAAAGTTTTAGGAATTATATACTTGGCAAACCCAAATGATATGATACAATTTAAGATGATGAAAAAACATTTTGAACTGTGAGGAGTATATCATGTCAATGAATAAAAGTTTTACTGACATCGCCAGACTTAACCCTGAGCAAGCCAGAAAGCATTTAGAAAGCTTACGATGGCCTAAGGGGCCGATCTGTCCTCATTGTGGCAGCATTACGATCTATACGCTAAAGCCTAAAGCTGATTCTAAACATCCGGTAAGAAAAGGCGTATATAAATGTAAGGACTGTCGTAAACAGTTTACGGTTACGGTAGGTACATTATTTGAAGGCAGCCATGTTCCCTTGAATAAATGGCTGATGGCTGTATCTCTGATGTGTTCCTCTAAGAAAGGTATAAGCGCCCATCAGTTGCATAGAATGTTGGGCGTTAATTACAAAACGGCGTGGTTCATGGCTCATCGGATCAGGTTTGCAATGCAACAACCTGCCCTCAAAGAAAAAATTCAAAGGTATTGTAGAAGTTGATGAAACCTATATAGGTGGTAAGCCTCGTAAAACTCAAAGAGATATGATGAGAGGCAAGAAAGGCAAACGGGGCCGAGGCACAAAAAAGACTCCCGTTGCGGCTCTGGTTCAGAGGGATGGGATAGTCAAAAGCCAAGTAATGGAAAGACTTACAGGAAAAAACCTCAAAAGTTTTATCTGTGAAAACGTCGATAATACTACAGTAATTATGACAGACAATTACAAGGCTTACCGGACGCTAAGACGAGAGTTTAACCATAAATCTGTGAATCACAGCATAGGGTAGTATGTCATTGGGGAAGTACACACAAATACTATAGAGGGCTATTTCAGCCTATTAAAACGTGGTATTACAGGAGTTTTTCACCACGTTAGCAAAAAACATCTACATAGATATTTATCTGAGTTCGATTTTAGGTATAATATGAGAAAGCAGAACGATGGAGTAATTGCTTGCATGTTGTTGAATGGAATTGAAGTCAAGAGGTTATTGTACCGGGACTCATCGTGCTTAGCGTAAAAAGGGGTGCAAAAATGAGTAAAAGAAAAGCAAATAATTCACTATCCTTGAAAATAGAAGGTAATCGCATTACTGCCAGCAAATTCACTAAGTGTGTAAATACTTTTTTTGAATTAGTAAATGATGTAGCTCAAAGCGTGAGTGGTAAAAAGAAATCTATTGATTTGGTTGTGTCGGTAAAGTCTGGAAGTATTGTTCTTTGTGTGAAACCAGAATCCACAAATGGAGATGCTGCTATTGTAGAACAAACTATTTCGACTTTAAAAATTGGCATAGAGGCGATAAGTAAAAGAAACCGCCCTCCCAAAAATTTTTCTGAGAACGCACAAAGAAAATTATATGACCTTGGCAACATCGCAAATATAAAGCAAGAAGAAATCGACCATGTGAAGCTTAAAATTAATAGAGCGACAAGGGATTTAAGTCCGTCCAGTGTAGCTTATGTAGATGATTTGCTGGGTACTGCGTTTAAGGCATATGGAACGGTTGATGGAAAATTAGATGCCTTAGATTTTCATGGCAAACTAACCTTCTATGTTTATGAGGATATAAGTGGCAATAAAGTAAAGTGTACTTTTGGCGAAGATATATATAACGATGTTATTGCCTCAATAAGAAAGCGAGTATCTGCATACGGTTTAATAAAATACAAGAAAAATGGAACGCTCAATAGTGTTGACATAGAAAAATTGACTGTGTTTCCTGATTCTGACAAATTACCAAAATTCAGGGACATTATAGGATTATACGCGGAATGAAGAAAAAATATGTTTACTGGGATAGTGATTGTTTTTTGGGTTTGTTAAACAAAGAGCAAGATAAAATCAAAAAATGTCAATCTGTGATTAAAGACGCTGAAGCAGGTAAATTAGTAATTGTTACTTCTGCTATAACATTTATTGAAGTTATTAAAATGAAGGGAAAAAAGCATATACCCCGAAAAAACGAAAAAATAATACAGCAATTTTTCTTAAATCCCTTTATGTCTATTCATAATGTCGACAGGGACGTTGGGATTAAAGCACGCGACTTAATGTGGAAAAACAAGGCCTTAAAGCCGAAGGATTCTATTCACGTCGCTACTGCCTTAATTCAGAAAATTCCAGAACTTCACACGTTTGATAAATATTTACTGAGCTTAGATAATCAATATGGAAATCCACCTCTGAAAATTTGTGAGCCTTATGTTTTCCAGATGGAAATGTTTTAATGACCAAAAACAAGAATCAGAATACATATAGTACCCACGTCAATCCTGATGACCTTCTCAAAGTAATGCTCTCCACTCCTGCCCCCAAAAAGCACAAATCAAAGAAGAAGCCCAAGAAGAAATAAACTCATTTAGGTTTATTTGGGTTTGCGAAGTATACAATTGCCAAAGTTTTTTGTAAGACTTTATCATTGGCAGGTTTCTGACAATTAAGTACAATTATCTTGATATTTGACCCGATGGAGTAGCGGTGGTAAGTCTGCCGTATTGCGGTCCGAGCTTTTTAAAAATGGTTGATTGTCTTCCGGGCAATCAGGCATACAAGTATAGCCGGAAAGAAAAGGAGCGAAACAATGAAACAGATTCTGATTCTAACATGTATAATAGCATTGGTATTACCACTCACCCTGACGGGCTGCAGGAATGGAGCAAAGCAAAAAGCTGAATTAGAACGTCTCAGGGCCGAGCTTCAAAGCCTCAAAGCAACTTTACGAAAAACCGAGAATGAAAGAGACGAGCTAAAGGACAAAATTGACATTGTTGCACAGGCCAGCGAGCGGTTACAAAATCAGGTCAATGACCTAAACAATACACGAGACCAGCTCAAGGAACAGTTCAGCATTATTGCCGACTCGCGCGACCAGTTGAACAAACAGCTCAGCGAAGTTGCCAGTTCGCGAGAACAACTGCGAAAACGGATCGCCGAACTTATCACTTCAAGCGAGCAGTTGCAAAGTCAGATCGACGAACTCACTAAGTCTCGCAACGCGATTGCTGCGGAGGTACGGCAAGCCCGGGAACGAAACGACGAGCTTGCAACTCAGTTGGCTGCCGAGATGAATAAGGTTAGCCGGCTTCAAAATCAGCTAACCGAAACAAATAAAGACGAACAGAGCGAAGAAGCCCCCACGGTCGAAGTCGTCGGGTACCCAACCATCCATAGTTTCGATACTTCTCGCTCACAGATAAAGGCCGGGCAAAGCTCAACTTTAACCTGGTGGGTCTCCAATGCGGATGAAATTCGCATAGAACCCGGTATAGGCACCGTCAGCAGTCTGGGCTCAAAGACGGTTGAGCCATCTACGACCACTACATACACCATTATAGCAACAAATAAGGCAGGAGAAAGTAGAGAGACACGCAGGATTGAAGTTAATTAAGCTCCTGTAATCGACGGTTATGATGCCACTGCTCCGCCGGTAGAGGACGAAGTTCCACTTCAAATTGGCGGATCTCAAATGCGGACAGATTTCGCCTCCAGCCCGGCCCGGATATGGTGAAGGTGGCACCAATTCTTCACAAAAGCTTTCTAAACTGTTGACTGTCAGGGCCATAGCGGCCAAAATGCACAGCTAAAAAATTGATCGAGGTTGTTTTATATGAAGATTTATCTGAAGCTGCTCCTGACGGCGATATTCTGGGGAGGCACTTTCGTTGCCGGCAGGCTCGTCGCTCAAAACGTCGGGCCTTATTCAATCGCATTTCTGAGGTTCGCCATGGCCTCAATACTCCTGATGTTACTGACGTGGAGAATCGAAGGAAAGCTCCCTAAGCTGAAAAAGTCGCAAATCATGCCTGTTGTCCTGCTCGGAATTACCGGTATTTTTATCTATAATATCATGTTCTTCAAGGGGCTCAAAATAATCGAGGCTGGCCGGGCGTCGCTTATAATCGCAACATGCCCGATATTCATTACAATCTGCTCGGCATTTTTCCTCAAAGAGAAAATCAGCCCGGTAAAAGGTCTTGGAATTGCCATCTCGGTATGCGGAGCGGCAATAGTCATCTCAAAAGGAAATATAAGCCGGATATTCCAGGGCAGCCTGGGCCTGGGCGAACTTTACATTTTCTGCTGTGTCCTGAGCTGGGTGGCTTACTCGCTTATAGGCAAAGCGGTTATGAACAACCTGTCTCCACTCGCGTCGGTATCGTATTCCGCCGTAGTCGGAGCAGTTGCTTTGGCGGTTCCAGCTTTTTTTGAAGGATTGGCCCAAAATATCGCAAGTCAATCCGCGATTGACTGGTTATGTATTTCTTATCTGGGCGTTTTCGGGACTGTCATCGGATTTGTCTGGTATTACCAGGGCGTAGAACGTATCGGTCCGACGAAAGCCGGTCTGTTCATTAATTTTGTGCCCATATCCGCGATCTTATGTGCTTTTTTTATCCTCCGAGAGCCAATCACCCCGTCGCTCGCGGCGGGGGCCGTATTGGTCATCTCGGGCGTGTATCTAACCAACAGAACCGCTAAAGTTAAGGCAGCATAATCTCAGGAACCGGCCGAAATCACGATTAAAGTGCAGTTTTTCTTTCTTTTGCTCTTTTAGCGGATACTTTCTTTGTTTCGACTATTTTTATAGGCGGTTTCCGAGATGTCGATTTTGGACATTTACCGGTCCAGCAATAGAGGCAGAGATTCTCCTTTGGCCGCCCGATGGCCTTGACCATATCATCTACGGTCTGATATTTGAGCGTTGTGACGCCCAAATCTCTGGCGATCCATTTCACCATTTGCTTGTATTTTTCAGATTTGTGGTCAATATATTCCGAAACATCCTTCAGGTCGTGCCCTTCAAGGTCGCGAATGGCTTTACGGGCGGCAAGTTCGTTAATCGAGCGTGTGGAAAGGTTGAACCTGCACGGAAACATCAGCGGGGGACAGGCCAGCCTTACGTGTATCTCTCTGGCACCGCAATCCCAAAGCTTTTTGATAGTGAAATTCTTGAGCTGCGTTCCTCTTACTATAGAATCCTCACAGACAACGATGCTGTTATCCTTGATGATTTCCTTGATTGGAATGAGTTTCATTTTTGCGATGAGGTCGCGTTTTGACTGCGAAGGCGGGGTATAGCTTCTGCCGTATCCCGGCGTATATTTAACAAGGGGGCGTCTGAAGGGCTTGCCGGACTCCATTGCGTATCCTAATCCATGGGCACACCCGGAGTCGGGTACGCCGGAGACCAAGTCGACGTCGATATCCTTGTCGTGTTTTGCAAGGTAGCGCCCGCATTTTTCCCTAACTATTTCTACGTTTATTCCTTCATAGTTCGATGCGGGGAAACCGGTGTATATCCAGAGGAACCCACAAATCTGGTCCACATCCCGGCTACCCGGCCTTCTCTGTACAATACCTTCATCGTTTATCAGAATTATCTCGCCCGGATCAAGGTATTTTACAATCTCGAACTCTTTATTCGGAAAAGCCGAGGTCTCGCTCGTCACCGCCCATGCATCCTTTCGCCTGCCGATTACAAGCGGCGAATATCCGAATCTGTCTCTTGCCGCATATACTCCGTCTTCATTGAGCAGCAAAAGTGAGCAGGAGCCTTCTATGGCATTAAACATCTTTTCTATACCGTCTATTATGTTGTTGCCCTGGCCGATCAGTTTTGCTGTCAGCTCTGTGGCATTGACGGTTCTCTTGCTAACTTCGCTGAAAGATATTCCTTTCTGTAATAGCTGATCGGCCAATTTTTCCGCGTTTTCGATGATACCGTTCGTTGCTATGCTGAATGGCCCGAATTTTGAGTTTAGATAAATAGGTTGTTCGTCCAGATCGCTGATAACGCCGATCCCTTTATTACCCTTCATATATTGATAGCCGTCGTAAAGTTTCGCCTTGAACTGGCTCTGGCTTATATCACGGATCTGGCGGGAAAATTCCTCTCCGAAGACTGCCATGCCGCCGAATTCCGTTCCGAGGTGTGAATGGTAATCCGTGCCGTAGAAGAGGGTTTCGACACAATTTCCCTTAGAGACTATACCAAAAATGCCGCTCATTTTCCAACTCCTTTATGATAGATTTGACTTCACTCCTTTTGAGCGTTTTACTGAACTGCCCGATATCTCAACTTTCCAAAGCATGAGATTCAATATTATAATACAAATATTCTTGTCTCTCATCAAGGAAAAAGTATTCCTTATTACAATAATGGGCAATATGCGTGCATTTTTTCCGTAGGTTCCTAAAAAAAAGAAATTCGGAATGTGTTTTTTGTAACACTTTTTACGTTACTTCCATCTCAATTTGAGATTTTCTTCTTTTCGATTTGAAAATCGACAATTGAAATTCGGCGTTCGGCAATTTTTTTGGTATATTACTCAAAAGCAAAGCCTGAAGATGCAGCCGGGCACTGTTGTTGCAGGTAAGAATTTAGTCGCCTTGAGGAGCAGGAAATATGCTGGTCCGACGAATGGTATTTCTTGTTGTTTCGACTTTCGTGCTGACGGTATCACTTTGGGGATCTACCGCCGGGCAGGTGGAAATGCGCATAATTTCCGTAGCAAAAGGCCTGGCATCGCATCCGGTCAACGGCGGTAATTGTCTTATCTCGGACGGGCAATACCAGTACATCGCCTTTTATGACGGCGACCACCGGATGACCGTGGGAAAACGAAAACTCAGCGAAACTCAATGGGATCTGGCCAGGCTGCCGGAACGGGTCGGATGGGATACGCATAACCGCGTTATTCTGTTTCAGGACCGCAAAGGCTATCTTCACGTTACAGGTAATATGCACTGCAAGCCCCTGCGATATTATCGAACGAAGGCCCCTGCAGACATACACACATTCGAGGCAATTCACAAATGGGCCGGCGATTATGAAGACAGAGTCACATATCCCAGTCTGTTGAAGCTCCGCGATGGATCGATATACATGATGTACCGGCACGGGGGCAGCGGTAACGGGATGCGGATCTTGGTCCATTATGACGAGGAAACCCAACAATGGACTAAAACCGTACCGGCCCTGACTAACGGCCGTGACCGGAATCCGACCTGTAACGCTTATCCGTTCGGCGTTTTGGGACAGGGCACTGCCGGCGAAATACCCAAGTCAGGCATTTTGGAGGATAAAGAAGGCGTCTGGCATATTGCCTGGTGCTGGCGGGAAACGCCGGATGTCGTAACCAATTTTGATATTTGCTACGCCAAAAGCCCCGACCGCGGGATTTCCTGGAAGACCTGGGATGGACGCAACCTCGAATTACCGATTACCCCGGAAAACGCCGGCATAGTCGAACGCATCGCGCAGAAAAGAGGACTAATGAACGGCGGTACCTTAGTCGTGGACGGCAAAGGATTGCCCTATATAAGTTATACGCGTTTCGATGAAGATAGTTACAACCAGCTTTTCGTCGCCACCACGCTCGACGGCCGGTGGAGAACTGTTCAGCTAACCGACTGGAAACATCGCTTCTATTTCGAAGGGCGTGGGACGATTCCAAGCTCTCCTACCGTACCCAGACTGTATATTACCGAAGACGGGAAAATCCGGGTCACATATAGCTATGCCCATGCGGAGCCCAGGAAAGGTCAGTTTGTTCTCACGAGAGAGCAGTTGCTCACGGCCAGACCGGGCCAAATTCCAGCCGAGAAATCTCAAGCTCCTTATTCGGCCCTTTCGAACATTCGCGCCGTTAATCATGGTCTGCTGCCGCCCGGCCAGATACATTACATGCAGCAGCAAACAGATTCACCCAACAGGGACCGCAAACCGGAAAATCCGAGAGAGCCGACAATGATTTATGTCATTGAGGTAAAAAACAAGAATTGAAAGAAAATTGACATGAGACCGACAATCAAGTTTTTAAGCGAAGAATTGATCCGGCAGATTATCTCTGAGGCGACCGACATACTTTGCACGCTCGGAGTTGAAATTTACAATAAAAAAGTACTGGCCATGCTCTCGGACTCCGGCTGCACGGTTGACATGGAAAGAAGTCATGCCGTCCTTACCAATGAGATAATTAACAAGGCCCTGAAAGCCGCCCCGGCATCGTTTGGCCTTTACGATGTCGCCGGTAAGCAGACGTGCGATTTTTCAGGCGATAACGTCTATTTCACTCCCGGCTCGACCGCCCTGAATATTCTCGATTCTCAGGAAAGGAAAATGCGCAAGGCCGGCACCGCCGATTATGTCAACTTCGTAAAAGTGACCGAGCAGCTCGAAAATATCGCCTCGACGAGCACCGCATTGATATCGGCCGATGTACACGAAGCAATTTCCGACAGCTATCGCCTGTATCTCAGCCTGCTGTACGGCAGCAAACCCGTGGTTACCGGTGCTTTTACAATCGAATCCTTCGAAGTAATGAAAGATTTCCAGCTCGCCGTTCGGGGCGCAGCGGAAGCTCTAAAAGAAAAACCACTAACCATTTTCTCCTGCTGCCCCACCTCACCTCTGAAATGGAGCCAGGTCACTTCGCAAAATCTGCTGGATTGTGCAAGATATTTTATCCCGGTGGAGTTTATCGCCATGCCGCTGTCCGGATTCATAGCCCCCGTAACACTTACCGGGACACTAATCCAGCATACGGCCGAAACTCTCAGTGGCGTTGTCATCAGCCAGACGGCCAGTCCCGGCACGCCCATCCTCTATGGCGGCTCGCCGGCCATATTCGACGTCCGGCACGAAACCACCCCAATGGGAGCTATCGAGACCATGATGATCGACTGCGCATACAACGAAATCGGCAAATATCTCAACCTGCCCACCCAGGCATATATCTCTCTGAGCGATGCGAAAGAGTTGGACGCACAGGCGGGTCTGGAGAGCGGAATCGGTGCCGTATTGGCAGCGCTGTCCGGCATAAACAACATCTCCGGCCCCGGCATGCTCGACTTCGAAAGCTGCCTGTCTCTTGAGAAACTCGTGCTGGACAACGAAATCTGCGGCATGACATATCGATTAATCGCCGGGATCGAGCCGAAAGAGGACTTCCCCGCGATGGGAATATTCCGTGAACTGCTCAAAGAAAAACACCTGCTCATCTCCGAACATACCCGGCGACACCTGAAAACGGAACACTTTTTCCCGGGCCCGGTCATCGACCGCGCCCGCAGATCGCGATGGGAAGAAAAAGGCGCCCTGACACTCGGGCAGCGGGCCCATCGTGAAGTGGAAAAACTGCTGGAAAATTATCGGCCGACGGACCTGCCGGAAGATGTTAAAAAAGAGCTGACAAAACTAATGACCAAAGAAGCCCGCCGCCACGGACAAAACAGCCTCCCCGCACCTGCCCGAATGATGTAGACATAGCCATAGTATGGCGTACATGTTTAGCCAGGGAAAAACCATCCCCATCGGAGATAAACGGTAATTGGGATGAGGCCGCCACCCAATATAGAATTGATGGAAAATGTGTGGCAGCCTCAAGCTTGGACCACCGCACAGCGGGGTTCAAGCTTGGGGATGGTCGCGAACGCCTTCAGGTCTTACGTATGGCCATGCCATTCGCAATACAATGACAGGACGTTAGTTTTTTCCGGTTAACAACAAATCGTTTTTGCTTTTTCGCAGAATCAGCTTCCAAGCAGCGGCTTAGCCGAAGCTACAGTTCCCAGCCCTTCCTGTATTTTCTGTGCATGAGCTGATTCGCTTCCTGCGAATTCGTGAACTGCATCTTCTCGGCGTCCCACATGAGCTTTTTATTCACCCGCATCGCAATTGTGCCCAGGCAAATCGCCTGCGTGAACGGATAAATCTTCTCGAAGCTGGCGTCGGAAGCCTGGCCGCCCTTGCAGGCCCGGATCCACTGGTCCAACTCGCTAATCGGGCGCGGCAGCGTTTCAGGAGGCTTCTTGTAGGCCCGCATCCTGCTTTCGGGAATGATGCGCGGATTATCGCCGGTAAAGCCGGCAAGGATTTTTCCATCGTCGCCCACAAAAAGCATTCCTTCATCCGGCATATCTTTGCCGTCTTTTTCAAGCTCCTCGGGCATCGGAGGACGCAGCCCGCCATCGTACCAGTGCAGCGAGACCGGCGGCATACCTTCGTGTGCCGGAAATTCCCAGCGTACCATCGATGCGCGGGGGAACGAGATGTTGTTTACCTGCTTTTGCCATAAATTATCAATTATGGCCCAGTACTGGCTTCGGAAGGCTTCGACGCTGATCGGTGCTGGCAGTTTCAAAATCTCGAAGATTTGATGAAAGCTGTAGTTGCCCATGTCACCCAATGCCCCTGCCCCGAATTCATACCAGCCGCGAAAGACCGCGTTCGTGTAAGCCGGATGGTAATCTCGATGGGCAGCCGGCCCGAGCCACAAATCCCATTCGAGCCCGTCGGGCACCGGCGGAGTTTCCTTCGGATACTCGGTCATCCCCTGCGGCCAGAACGGCCTGGTGGACCAGTTGTGAACCTCCCGCACGGGGCCGATTGCTCCGGCCCGAATCCATTCGGCCAGCATGGGTGTGTCCGTTTGATCCGCGGCACAAAACATCTGGCTGGCAACTCCCGTCTTGCGTGCCGTATCGGTCACGAGCCTGACCTCATTAAGCACGTTGGCAACGGTCTTGTGCGTAATCACATGCTTGCCCTTTTTCATGGCGGCAATCGCAACCGTGGCGTGAAGATGATCAGGCGTCATTATATAAACCGCATCCAGGTCTTTTTCGTTTTGCAGCATGTCGCGAAAGTCGATGTATGCCGAGCATTTCCCCGCCTTCCCTGAGGTTGTGCTCATGGCGTAATAACTGTCGATGATTTCCCTGCCGACTTCCCTGCCGCACCGGCAGCCTCGCTGCCCCCGGCCCCAGTTCGGTTTTTTCAAAAACGCGCGGACCTTGTCCCGTATTTCGTTGCGCGACCAAGCGACGTAATTGTTGCTGTCCTTGTTCGGGTCGCACACCGCGGCGATTCGCAGCTCGGATTTAGGCAGGGCGTCCATCAACTGCCGGATGCCCTGTGTTCCCGCTCCGACGTAGCCGACGTTGATTTTCTCGCTGGGTGCAACGTGCCCGGCGCCGCCGAGCACCTGACGGGGTACGATGGAAAACGCAGCGACCGCCGCCGAAGCCGTAGCGACAAACTCGCGGCGGTTTATTTCCTGCTTTTGATGAGATAGCGTATGGTTCGATTTTTGCTTCATGATTGATTCTCCTTATTTTTGCGTTCCCTTGTAATCCGGGTTTTGACAAAGCTATTAAGGTTCTAAATAGCATAAAATTACACTATAAAATGCATAAGAGCAAGAGCCCCAAAAAAATTGACGATCGTCGATTTTCAAACCGAAAAGAAGAAAATCTCAAACTTAGATGGTCCGGGTTTTGAGGGGTTTTCTTGTTGACATATCTGAAGTTAGCCCGGTACAATCCTCACGATGCCGTATTTCATGGAGCATTCCAGTCCGGCAACTCCGAAAACGGAAATGAAGGCCTGACGGATTTGAATCAATTGCTGATGCTTGAGTATTTCTACGTTCTAAGTGTGAAGAAGAGCTGAAAATGACAGAACTCAATAGCCGGACACCTCCTCTGCCGTGGTGGGCTGCAGGCATATTACTGGGACTCGTACAGGTTTTAGCAATCGCCCTGGTCAAACCGATGAGTGTTTCAAAACAGTTTGTCGTTGCCGACGCCGGGGTGCTCGACCGCGTCGCTCCCGAATATTCAGAGAACCATCCGCTTCTCAGTGATGAGCAATACAAAAAGTTCGGCTACGGCTGGTGGTTTAATGTCGGTATCGTTCTGGGCGCTTGTCTGACCGCCCTGCACCTGCGGACATGGAAGGTCAGGACCGTATCTGCCTGGTGGAAGCGGAACCATGATGCTCCCGTGCTGCTCCGCCTGATAGCGGGATTTTGCGGGGGATTTCTCTTACTTCTCGGAGCCGGATTGGCGCACGGCTGCATAACCGAACAATTTATCAGCGGCTGGACACAATTGTCACTATCGGCTATTCCATTTACGATTACATTGTTTGGTTTCGGAATGCTCGTCGCTTATCTTGTTTATCCAAAAGCACCGAATCGATTAAGGCGAGAAGAGTAATGTCGACTCCTATTGTAGGTCTTATCATGGGCGTAATTTTCGGGGCCTCGCTGGTCCTTACCGGACTGACAAATCCGGACAAAATCATCGGTGCGCTCAGACTTAAGGATTTCTATGCGATACGGACCGTCGCGGTTTTTCTGCTTGTTGGAATGCTCGGAACGTTGATTCTGGATTTATTCGGAGCAGCCAACTTCAGCATAAAACCGGCAGTCATTTTAACCGTGCTGATTGGCGGAGCTTTGCTCGGAACAGGATTCGGACTGACGGGTTTCAGTCCCGCCACCGGCCTGGCTTCCGCCGCTTCAGGGCGTCTCGACGCCTTGGTTACCGTTATCGGAATGATCTTTGGGGCTCACGTTTATATACTGATTTACCCCTCGGTTGTCGTTCCGCTCGAAAGAATACTTAACTTCGGCAGCCTGACATTGCCGCAGATAACAGGCGCTTCATCTGCACTATGGGTTGTTCCCATCTTCGCAGCAGGTTCATTGGCCCTGTTTATCACCCGGCCGAGAGAGCAACAATATGATGAGCAACGTACCAGAGCAGGAGATTTAGAAATGAACGAAGTTTTTCCCTTTCCATTGAACCCGAAACCCACTCTGAGAGAAAAGGGCATATATCTCAAATCAGACTGCCTTGATGCTGCTTACGTATTTCGTCAATGGAAGAACCTGCTGTTTGTGGTTATGCTGCTTTGTCTTCTGCTGCTTCAGGGATCCTTTTGGCTTGTCAGTACCGGGCAGGTTAAAATTGCCGAAAATACGAATACCGAAGCTCCGGCTGTCCCGGGCGCCGATAGCATACAGGCCGACCTGGCCGCAGCGCCGGCCGAAGAATCACCGAGCCCATGGCTTTTAGGCCTTGACGTGACATTCGAGCGTTTGACTTCGATTGTGCGCATTGCCAATATCATGCTCGTATTAACGTCCGTGCTTTATGTCCTGGTAATGTACTTCGGCCTGGGCGTTTCGTTCAAAGGGGGACTCGGGGGCCTGGCCTATATATCCGGGGCGTTATATATGGCCCTGATTATATTCGTTCTGCTGCTGCCCTGGCAGAATTTCTTCGGCCCCATCACTATGGGAGCCACCTATACTCCGGGCGAGCTGGCCAGATGGTGCACGACCGACATTAGCGAGACGCTCGGCATGGTTCTGTTCTATTTGCGTTTCACCGGTTACTGGGCCCTGGTAATGCTGCTGCTTTTTCTGGCGCAGTTGCGAAGTTTCCGCTGGGCCAGGGCTATCCTTCGCCGATTCGAGCTGGAGAATTACCAAATACACGGTTGAATTTTTCGCCGGTTATGCGAAGCTGCGAAGAGGTTTTTTCTTGTGCTGCCGGCGAGTTTGCGGTAAATCACAAAATACTTAAAAAAAGAAAAAATAATCCGAAACAAATTAGCGCGGTTCTCGACTAACGTAGGGGCAGGCCCGTGTACCTGCCCAGTGCCACCACACGGGGTGGCCGCTACAAAATTACAATTTAGGAGTAATTGTATTATGAGCGATTTTCCACAGATAATTTATAAGAGACATACGTTTCTGTCGGCACTGGCCATGGGAGTAAGCGCTATTATTATTGCGCTGATCCTTAGCTGTACGGCAGTGATAATCTACGGCATGAACTTTGCCGGCGAAAAAACCGAGGAGCTTGTCACGCTGGCCGAGGCAGCCATCCGCGGATTGCCCGAATTACATAAGTCGCTACCGCCGGCCCTGGCCGACATGCTCAACGATCGCCGTCAGCCGGATTACAGCGGCAAGCTCGATATTACGGCTAACACGACCCTGATGCCGGACCAGAACGGAAGGTTAAGAACGAAGATTGAGGTCGTCAACAACGGCAGGGAGGTCGTCTCGCTTCTTTCGCTGCGGGTAGTCGTTCTGACCTCTCGCAATGAAATTATTACCGAGTCGAACGAATGGGCGGCCACACCCATTGCCGCCGATGACGACTGGCGCGGCCCGCTTATGCCCGGCTCTCGCAGGTACTTTGTTACTTCTCACAGGGGGCTTGAAGTCTTCTACGCGGACGAGTTAAAGACAGAGGTGGAAATCACGGACATCCGGATCTGGAACAGCGAGAAAGGAACATGGTTCGAAAGCCGGAAATCTGCCGAAGCAGAAGAGCCCGCCCCAGCAGAAATCCCATAGCCTCAGCCTTTACAATAAATAACGCATAGGCAGGGCCGTAGAGCTCACTACGAGTGCAAAGAAATAATAATCAATTCTTGTTAAAACTTCGTGTTCCTTCGTGAGCTTCGTGGTAAAAAAGCTTTTTCAGGAACCTTTACCGATTCTGTGTATTGAAGTTCTTGTTCTTATGGTTTTATACGTCTTTGGCATCCCTTTTCTTCTTTCAACTGAACAGTTAATATTTAAGATGTGACCCCATGTTTTCCCCATGTTTTCCCTTTAAGATGTGACCCCATGTTTTCCCTTCTCAATGACAAAAGGTCCATTTTCGCGTCATTGCGAGTGATTCGAAGAATCGCGCGGCAATCTCAGGCGTTACGGTGGGACTTTTTCAACAGC
>CAZTDF010000034.1:10951-29941 GCA_964612465.1 uncultured Pirellulales bacterium | reverse complement strand
CCCGGCGTTAGAATTATCGCCACAATCAAAACAATGGGAATAGTAACCGAAGCGGCAATCGATGCCAGAGAAACATATCGCCAGATCAGGACGACTACGACCCACGTCGCCGCGAAAAACAAGGCACAAACTGTAAAGTAGGGCCAAAGACCCAGCGCCACGCCAAAACTGGTTGCTACGCCTTTGCCACCTTTGAATTTGACGTATATCGGGAAAATATGGCCCAGGATAGCAGCGCAGCCGACGGCGAGCCACAACCAGAGCGTAAGAATGCTGTCAGGTTCGGCTATGAGAATCGTCGCGAGCATCGGGATCAGGCCTTTGAGCACGTCGAGGACGAAGCAGAAATATGCCCACTTTCTACCGAGTGCGCGGGAAACGTTGGTCGCGCCGATATTGCCCGAGCCTATCGAGCGTAAATCCTTGCCGTGTGCTTTGGCAATGAGCAGCCCGAACGGAATCGAGCCGAGCAGATAAGCTGCAATAATAGCGAGCGGGAAAAATACGTGCGTCATTTCCGGCCTTTCCTCTGGAGAATGGATTCATAAACGTCTATCAATTGCCCGGCGGCCCGGCCGATTGAGATATTCTCTTTGAGATTGTCCTCGATAATCGCCTGTGATGCATTCTCGATATTTTTCGTATCCGTGAAATAGCGAATCGCTTCGGCTAGTGCATCTATGTTCTCGGGAGTATCGATGACCTTGCCGTGCCGGTTATTTACAAACAGATCCGTAGCACCATTGAATTTTGTTGTGATTACCGGTTTGCCGGCTGCCAGCGCTTCGAGAATAAATCTGCTGGAAGGATCGTAGAAGGTCGGCAGCACAGCGACGTCGGTTATTGACAGAACGCTCTGAATATGACTGACAGGACCGAGAAAGACGATTTTCCAGCCCGGCGTTGGTAAGCCGAGTTTTTTTACAAGCCGGCGGTATTTATACGTTCTACCACTACCCACGACGACTAAACAACGTTTACGTTCCGTTTCAGTATATGTTGACTTCGACATTGCTTTTATTAAAGCAGCCAATCCTTTCAATCTGAAATTGTTTGCCGCAAACAATAAGAGAAGTGGGTCATCAGCTTCTTTCAGGCGTGCTTCGGCCAGTATTTGTTTGCGGACTCTGTCGGCCTGGTCTGCATTGATTCGTCTGTCTGTTTTAACGCCGTTAGGTATTACTACTATACGCTCCGAATCCGTACCGTAGTGTTGCTCGAACTGCTCGGAAACGTACTGCGAGAGTGCAGCAATGATCGGGCCATCCGGCCCCCGGGCCAACCGGCGTTCGGCACGTAAAAGTGTAGTTCGACGAAAATTAGTAAAAGACGTGAGCCTCTTGTAAAATTTGAGATGCCTGTTCTGATAGCTGGCGATATTTTGCAAAATGGACTCTGCATACGTACCGCCGCGTGGCTGATAAATATCGGCAAAGCCGAAAGGTAAGACGCTGTGAATTATGTCATACTTGTTTTTCGATAAATGTTCCTCTGCTGCTTTTGCGAAAGTAGAATAACTAATACGTTTACCGGCACTGTCCGGGCACAGAATGTGGATGTTCCTGGTGTTCGGCCGGCCTTTTCCCGCAAGGATGTCCGCATGGAAACCGAGCGCCGATAAAGCAGCCGCCAGTTCGAAGACCGAGCGTTCCGCTCCGCCGAGGGCGATGTTTGCCCGCTCGATAATGATTGCGATTTTCTTTTTCATCGCAGAATATATACTCTGATCTTCTCAGCTTGTAAAAGGAACTTCAATACCGTGCTTTATATTGTGCCGTTCCATTCGCTTTACTTTATTTATCACTTTACGAATAAATACTTTATCATTGCTTGTTAGTTTTCTTTGGCTCGTGTAGCCAAGATAAAAACGCAGCCGGTCAGTATTAGAGAAATACCGGCCCGGAGCCGAATAATAAACCTGTGCAATATCTTTTAACTGAAATCGCCGGCGCAAAATGAGTGGTTTGAAAGCACGTGCCAGATCGATCAGATAGAACTTGTCGTTATCACTAAGGAAGATATGTGAAAAGTAGAGGTCTCGATGACGGTAATTTGTCTCGTGAAATTTCTTAATAAATCCTGCAAGTTGAGCGATGAAATGTCTTCTCCGTTTCAAATTCTCGGTCGTAGCTCGTCCGTTGAAACAGTCGGGCAGTTTTCGTTCCAGGGCTTCGGCTTCCGGAATCTTTTCCGTGATAATAAAGCTCCTTTTTTCAAACAGGGCTCCCCATTGCACGCCATAAGCGATTGTTTTCGGCGTACATACGCCCGCTGCCGTCAGTTGGCTTGCCGATACCGATTCCACATATCCGCAACTTCTCCGGCTGTGATGTACGAGCCAGTTCTTGAGCTGAACCAGGACAGGCGGTCTGTCATAGCGCTTTAAAAATAACGTTGTTCGTGGTGAATTTGTTTCGAATTGTAACCGGCTGCGGAACCTGGCGAGATTGTTTTTGGTCAGATTCTTCGCCGCATTAAAAGAAAAGACACTCTCAATGGAGATCAGACCGAGTTTCTTAAATCCCTGCACGAAGTCCGCATCGACAAAAAACGATTTTGAAATTTTGATAAATCTCTGTTCGGTCATTGCTCAGAGCCAATTATTGATCACCTGGATCATTATCCTGCAGAAAATAGTCTGAGATAACGCCCATGAAACGATTATATTTTATGGCGTAATGGGACAATCCTTTTTCGGAGAAGAGCAGAGAATATTTTTTATCCTCGGCTTGTATATTCGGAGATACTTTAGCCCACTGATCTTTATCCATAGCCAATATTTCATTGACGCGTTCGGCGTAAAACCCGGATACGGGAAGATCTGAAAAAGCGTTGACGAACCAGGGCATAATGTGCCCGATTTTTTTAAGCAGCAAATCGTGCTCCGGGCCGAATTCCAAACAAGACTCGTCTGTGAAATTTTTAAGTTTTTCCATTTTTTCAGAATTAATGTATCCACCGTCGAGACTGATCTGGTGCGACTTTGTTCCCGGGAAAGGGAAAAAATAAGTCCAGCGAAATCGTCCGGGTTTTGCTGCTGCCATAAGCTTAATTGTTTCGAACAGGTCATCACGATCTTCGTGCGGAAAGCCGATGATCAGAAAGACGGAACTGTGCATCCCGTAATCGGCAACCATTTTAATCGCCTCGATGATTTTTTTATTGCTCATGTGACGATTAAGAATTGTGTCTCGAATTTTCGGGCTGCCTGACTCCACTCCGAATTTTACGATTTTACAATTGGCCCGGGCCAGAGCTTTAGCGCATTCGTCATCGAAAAAGCCAACATGTGCATTGACAACAAAGGGAATCCTGGAGACCTTCTTGTAGGCCCGGCAAAATTCCTTTACATAGGCCATGTCAAATGTGAACAGGTCATCGTCGAATATAAACATTTTAATATTACGGTAGTTTTTTTGCAGGTGCTCGATCTCCCGGATCATCTGCTTTACACTGAATCTTCGTATATAGTTAAGCTGTTTGAAACTGCATTTCAGGTCGTCCTTGTATGCCTTGACCATCACGTGATTGAAGCAGTAAGTGCAGGAAAATGGGCAGCCTCGCGAGGCCATCAATCCGACCCAGCCATTTTTGGCATCTATCATTCTCTGGAAATCCATGCTCTGGTAGTCTTTGGGTGGCAGTTTCGTTAAATCAGGCATGGGTCGTACAGGATTGATTTTGATTTTACCGGCGCGCACCAGGGCGAGATTGCGCAGGTTTTCCACGCTCTGCCCCCGCTTTAGTCTTTCGACGAATTCCAGGAAGGCTTCTTCGCACTCGCCCCGAAAGACATAGTCGAACAGGCCTGTATCCAGGATTTCGCGGGTGTTAACCAGGGCGTGTATGCCGCCGATTACGAAAGGGACCGAGAGCTTTTTCCTCGCCCAGGTAGCAAGCTTTTGGGTATATGGCCATTGATTCGTTACTACTGAAAAGGCGATTATGTCCGGCTGTTGACTAATAACTCGCCCGATGAATTCTTCTTCGTCAGGCAGCGGCTCAATATCCTCGCAAAGCTGCCAAAACCCAACCTCATGCCCGGCATCCTTCAGGATCGAGGCCATGTGTGCCACACCGTAATTGAAACCCAACTGTGACTCTGTCGACGGATAGATAAATAATATTTTCATAATACTTATGATTTTCCGTTAGGCGTATTCTCAATTACGTGCGAATCAACTATCCACAGTTCTTTTTGCGGGCTTGCCGTGACGCTGAGATGTTTGTATTTCCTGGATTTTCTGCCGGCGCTCCGACGGCTCTTGTTTTGCCAAGGTTCGTTCTTCCATTATCCGCAAGATAGCCTCGTCCGTATTAATGTGCTGTGGATCCGTTAAAGTGTTGACATGTACGATTTTACATTGCGTATTGCCGCACGCGCTCCACCTTCGGATAAAGTTCATATTATTGCTGCCTGCGAAAATAGTAAGAGTAGGTGTTTGTGCTGCGGCTGCGATATGCTGACACGCTGAGTCGTAGCCGATAAATTCATTACATTCGGCAATAAGTGCTGCGATTTCGCCGATTTTGCACTCGACGCCCAGAATTCCGTGTGACATGCCGGGTATTTCGGAGTCTCCAAAGCGGACACTGGCAGTTTCTAAACCTTGATCTCTAAGTTCCGCAATCAGAGAGCCGGAGCGGGAAAGTTCGTCTGCACCGAAACCTCTGTCGAGAAGCACTACGGTTTGCGGGCTTTTCAAAATTTCCTGCAGCAGCTTTTTCTCGAAATCTGTGCTTAGTCTTTTTCGTGGATTTTCTCCTACACCAAAATTTACTGTGATGAGTTTTCTGCATCCTGCGGCGCTAAGGCGGGAAGTTATATTCCGGGCCTGGTTTGCGATAGGTGACGGTATCCAAACATTCGGATAGCAAAAGTCGGATATCCCGAAAACAGTATCCATCCAATGATTTGCCAGTTCGGCCATACATATGTTTTTCGCCGACGAAGGTAACTTCCGGCTGTTGAAGAACAGATAGTTTTCATGATGGGTCAGCGGCAGAACACCCAGTTGAGAAATTCGCGAGTCCGGATCGATCAACAGAATATTCTCTTCACAGTCGGGCGGCATTTCTTCGGCGAGAATATCCAGAGTTTCGTGCCAGCTTGAAAAACGCTCTAAGAGTCCGCCGCGGCGAGCGTAATTAAGCTGTTGGATTCGAATTTGTGGATTGCCCCCAAAGACGCCGGTGAGTTTTTTGTTGCCGATGATAACAATTTCCGTTTGAGGAAAAAGCTTAGCGAGGCGTTGAATCATAACGCTCAAAATGGCGACGTCGGCACCGATCGTCACACGAGACAGCAAAATGATTTTATCCGGAGATTTGTTTATATCCCAGCTATATTCGCGGCTATGTATGTAATTGGCCCGGTGATAGAGACTTTCGTAGGAAGAAATTCTAAACTCGATTAGTCGTTTATCCAGTGCTGTTCCCGCAGAGACGTTTCGGCAGTAAGTAATCACCTGAGACATGAGACGGCTGTAGATTTCCACGGGCATTTCTTCATAATCGTCGCATAATTTCTCCACGATGATTTCAAAAAGAGCAGATGCAGCCCTGTTATTCAACTGCATATCTGAAAAAGATGTGGCCATTTCACAGAGCAAATCGATGTACTCAGGTTCAAAAGAGCCGTTTTGGTAGTATCGGTCGACGAACGAAAAGGCAACCTGGCGCGATAACCGGGACAGTTCATCGTTGGGGCATGAGATCTTTTTCAGGCCAATCCACTTGTTTCGGTATATAGATGGTTCCATTTTAATTTTGCTCTTTCAGAAGTTTTGTCGCCGCTGTAAACACTTCGGCTGCAGTTATCTCCGTCATGCATTGATGTTCCCTTGGGCATATCTTCTTGTGGCAGGGAGAGCAGTCCATCTCTTTTCTAATCACGGTAGTCCTGTCCAAATTCGTAGCAGTGTAACGGGGGTTTGTAGGCCCCATGATAACCACCACCGGAATGTCCAGAGCCACCGCATAATGCCGGGGACCTGTATCATTCGTGATTAAAAGATTACACCTTCGGACCACGGGTTTCAATAGCTCGAGATCGACTTTGTCGTCATAGGTGTTGATGATGTCGGCACGGCTTTTTTTCAGAATGGCCTGCGCAATAGGCTCTTCACCAGGGCCGGATAAAAGCAGAATTTTTGCTCCAAGTTCTTTTTCGCAGAGTTCGGCTAGCTCGGCAAAGTGTTCCGGCGGCCAGCATTTAGACGCACCGAAACTTGCGCCGGGATTAAGCCCGATCACAAGATCATTTTTCCGAATCCCGTACTTTTCAAATAGTGATTCTGCGCGTTTGAGAATCTCTTGCCTGATAAAAAGTCTTGGTTGCATTGTCTCAGGAACATTCAGGCCCAGCCAGCGGCAGATTCCCATGTAATATTCGGCCGTAGGCATAGGTACAATTCGGTAATTACTACGAACAGGTTTAGGGCCGCCCCTTAGAAAAATCCCTCTAAAATTCCGTCGATAACCGTAAATATTTTTTACTCTACCCAACCATACACTAAGAGCAGATCGGACAGAGTTGGACAGCAAGACCGCCATATCCGCTTTGTAATCCCGTATCTGTTCAGTCATGCGCCAGAATCCTGCCCATGATTTATCATCACAATCAATGAAATCGTCAAACCAGGGCCCGTCCCTGAGTATACCCTGAGCATTCTTTTTAACTATACCGATAATTTTCGTCTCTGGAAAACTATCACGAAAGCAATCCAGCGTTGGGATTGCCATAACAATATCACCCACCCAATTTGGGCAGCGGATAATCAGTGTATCAATGTGGTTTACGGATTTTTCTATCATATACGTTTAACCGGAATTTCCGGTCTAACTTCGCTCTAACCGGCATTTTGGAGACGACTTAAAATTGGCTCCTTACCATTGTTGATTCTTTAAATCATTTCACTCCATGAATTACGAATACTTTCTTAAAATGTTTGTAACCATGCACAATACCAGATTTTAACCTGTTTTTACAGATTTAATTGGTAATTCCGCGTGCTTTATTGCCGTCCTATCCTCGCTTCGTGCTTTGCTCATGACCTATTTTTTGCCCTGCATTATGTAGAATGTCAGCGTCATAAGCTGGAAAACGATAGCAAAGCCAAGCGCAATGAAAACCGAATTATCCTGCCTCTCCGGGCTCATCAGGAACCACACGGTTACGAGCAGGCAGAACAGAACAATAATTTGCACTATGCCTGCCATCAGCCTCATGATGGAAAACTCACCGAACATCTCCGCCCGCTGCATACTTTTAAGCTGTCCCAGAATACTGCTCAGGAGAGCTTCGGTTTTGTCCGCGGGAATTTGCTGCTCAGCGGGCGGCTGTGTTTGTGGTTCGAACGTCTGCATTGGCGGTTCGGGTGGTTGTTTTGGGGGCTCTGTCTGCTGTATCTCCGGCTCTTGAGGTTTTGGGGCAGGTTGTTGGACATCAATTCGCTCAGGTAATTCGGCGAGATCGGATACCTCTTCGGCAACCTGCGAAGCGGGTTCGGTTTGACTCGTGGGAATTGGCTGGGCTTGCTTCTGCTGATCGGCGGGAGAACGCAGATACTTCTTGACGATATTGACAGCCTCCTTAATGTTTACAGCTTTGTAGTCGGGATTTACTCCGGCCGGCGACAAGGATGAGGCCGGCTGTTTCTGATGGGCCGGCGGCATATCGATCAATATTGTTTTGCAGCCGGCCCGCAGACCGGCTTCTATGTCCCGGCTGCTGTTGCCAACGCACCAGGACTGCCCCAGGTCGATATCCATTTCATCGGCGGCTTTCAGCAGCATTCCCGGGCTCGGCTTTCTGGAGTTGCTCTCTTTGCAGTATTTCGGGATAACACCTTCCGGGTGGTATGGGCAATAATATATCCGGTCCAATGATGCGTTCTTAACAGTGAGCAACTGTTTCAATCGTTCATGAATCTCGCCAAGGACTTTCTCGGTGACAATCCCGTGCGCGACTGCCGACTGGTTGGTCACGACAATCAACTTATAGCCGAGGGCTTTGAGCTGAATGAGTGCCTCCGGGACGCCATCCAGCAGCTTGACCTGCTCCGGGTCGTTGATATAGCCCGGGTCCTCGATTAGGGTGTCGTCACGATCTAAGAATATAGCTTTTTCAGACATTTTTTCGAAATCCGTTTCTCGTTTAACTGTTCGCAAAATCACGCTCTACAAGGTCGCAGATTATATGATAAGCGAGCTGATGAATCTCCTGACTCCGTGCCGTTGATTCGGCGTCGGCACAAAAGCAAATATCGGCCATGTGCTCCAGCCTGCTGCTTTTTCTGCCTGTAAACGCAATAACGCGAGCGCCTTTTTCCCGGGCGACCTGAACGGCGGCAATGATATTTGCCGATGTGCCGCTGGTCGAAAACGCCCATAGAATATCGCCTTCGCGGACCAGCGCCTCGGCCTGGCGAGCGAAGACTTTCTCATAGGAATAGTCATTGGCGATACACGTAAGAATCGAAGTGTCGGTCGAAAGGGCCACGGCGGCCAGAGCTTTGCGCTCCCTGGTGAATCGACCCATAAGCTCGCCCGCGATGTGCTGGGCATCCGCCGCCGAGCCTCCGTTGCCGCACAGATAGACCGTGCCGCCTTGCTGCAATGCGGTTGTAATCGCCTCGGCGATAGCGGCGACTGTCTCGACGCCGACTTTCTCGAAATCAGCAGTCATCTTCTTATGAGTTTCGATGGCCTCAATGACGTGTTTCTTTGTGTTCGGATTCATCAGGATTCCGCTTCCAGTGACTTTATCTTTTCAATCGTTGAACTCGTGCTTTTGCTCTCAACGAGCGGGGCGAGAGCCACCTTGCCGCCATACGATTCGACGAATTCCCGCCCGACGACACCTTTTACCGCCCAGTCCTCACCTTTGACCAAAACATCCGGCCTGACTTTCTTTATCAGGTTCATTGGATCCGGCTCATTGAAGACCGTGATATAATCGACCATCTCGAGCACGGACAGCAGATAAGCCCGGTCGTGCTGGCTGTTAATCGGCCGGTCCGAACCCTTGATCATCTTCACCGAACTGTCACTATTGAGCCCGACAACAACGACTTCACCCTGTTGCCTGCAGAATTGCAGGTATTTTACGTGTCCTATGTGCAGCACGTCGAAGCAGCCGTTCGTAAAGACGATGGTCTTTTTTTGCCGGCGGTGCTTGGTAAGTTCGCTGAGCAAAGAATCTGCAGTGCGGATTTTACCGCCCGGGCCTCGATTCTGTCTATTAATTTCATCTGTTATTTCTTCGATGGTGACCGTTGCCGTGCCGAATTTCTCCACTTCGATTCCGCCGGCGATATTAGAGAGCTGAACCGCGGTTTCGTAATCACGGCCTGCTGCCAATACCGCCGCGAGCGTTGCCAGGACCATGTCACCGGCTCCTGTCACGTCATAGACGCTTCGTGGCCGGGTCGGGATCATCAGGCTCTTGCTTTCCGTCTTCAGATACGCGCCCTGCTTATCGAGCGTAATAACCACCGCTTCAAGCTGAAGCTTTTGCAAGAGATAATCCGCCGCTTTGGCTGCCGTCTCTGAATCGGTGACCTCGAAACCGACCGCTGCTGAAGATTCTTTTCGGTTTGGTGTTATAGCCGTGGCGCCGATATATTTCGAATAATCGCTTGTCAGACAGGGATCGACCAGCACCTTTTTGTTCGCCTTCTTTGCCAGCCGGATCATCTGTCGGCATAGCGAATCGCTCAGAAGCCCTTTGTTATAATCCTGCAGGCAGACCATATCGATCTGCGGCAGATTGTCTTTGTAAGCGGCCAAAATCGCTTCGTTCAACTCTTCGGAAAGTGGTTCGGCGGATTCCCGGTCAATTCTGATCAATTGCTGGCGATGAAGATGTTGCGCAAGACCGATCAGCCTCTGCTTGCTTATGGTAGGGCGGTTTGCTGCTTTAAGCAGACCGTCGATGTTGGCTCCGACCTCAATTAGCTTCGTTTTGAGGACTTCGCTGTCACGGTCGTCTCCTATTACTCCAAGGCAGTAAGCCTTCGCCCCTAACGCGGTGAGATTGGCAGCGACAGAGCCTGCTCCGCCGCAGTGGTGCTCGGTATCGGCAATTTTCAGGACCGGAACCGGTGCCTCAGGGCTGATTTTCACCGCGTCGCCATAGATATAGACGTCGAGCATAAAGTCGCCCACGATCAAAACTTTCGGCGAGCCGAGATTCGTTATAGTTTTCAGCAGGTTTTCGTACATATCAGTGCAAATCAATATATAATTACTTTTGGGCAATTTTACCGGCTAACGTATCTTTAATCAAGGCTGTTAATTTATCCTCGCCGGCCAGGAATTTTATCTCAACGACCAGATAAGCGAACGGCAGAGGCGATTTAGACTTTGAAATCTGGAACTCGGAATTTGAAATAACCTTCGTCCAGTCCTTCTGCGTCGTCAGTATCAAATCCGCTCCAGCATCTTCTGCTTGCTCTGAAATTTCGCTTAAACAGGCATCCGTGTAGTGATAGTGGTCGTCATAGATTTTCGAGCCGGATAATTCAGCTCCGAGGTTCTTAATAGTGTTCAAAAAAGCATCCGGATTGCCGATGCCGCAAAAGGCAAATACTTTTTTACCTTTCAACTGCTCAAGACTCATTTCTTTGTCGTTCATCGATTTTGCGTAAACCGGTGCATGTATCGACCGTGCAATTATCATGCCGGGATTGATTGCTCGCAGTTTTTGCTCAAGTTCACTCAATTGAGCTTCAGTGACCTGGTCGCACCTGGTAATAACTACAGCACCGGATCGCTTCAGCGACGAGACAGGCTCCCGCAGAAGCCCTGCCGGCAGCATCTTGCCATAGCCGAAGGGCTGCGTCGCATCAATTGCTATGATGTCAAGGTCTCTGGCCAACCGGCGATGTTGAAAGCCGTCATCCATAATCAAAACATTTGCGGCGTGTTTATCGATGGCTTCAGCCGCGCCGGCGAGACGATCAGGATTGACAATTACTTCGGCTCCCGGACAGCTCTCGGCAAGAATCGCAACTTCATCTTTGAGGTCTGTGTTTTCCTGTGCTCTTGCTTTATATCCGCGGGTAAGAATTGCGCACTTGCAGTTTTGAGTTTTGAGTTTTGAGTTTTGAGTTATCAGATTGCACAGCCAGACCACGAGCGGGGTTTTACCCGTCCCGCCAACCGTTATATTGCCAATGCAGAAGACCTTCGCATCGACATGATGCGATTTGAGCAATCCCTTGGAATACAGTAGATTCCGCAGCCGGGCAACGAGCGAGTAACCAATAGCGGCGACTGCCAGAAGGAACCTCAGCATGCTCGCACCGAAGCCGCTGCTTTGGCCTGAAATAAGTCTGCGGTAAGTTTGCTGTTTCAACTAATGAATCCTTCGGTTTTACTTAAACACAATAACAGTGCACAAGAAAAGGTATTATAAGTTAAACCGGAATTAGTTGCACATATTTTTATGTCGTAGTTTGCGGCGATCAAATAATTGCTGAGAAGATTTGTCAGGTGGTTCTATTTTGCCAGTTGAGTTTAATTGGAAAGTTCTTTTAATAGAAACTCAGTAGCCTGCCCACAGGTCACTCCATTTCTACCGCCGTTTGGCACTAATTTAGCCGCTGTTAGTGCATCGAGAGCTTTCAAGATAATTTTCTGATGATCCATATACCCAATGAAGCCCAGCAATTCGCCGGTTGCTTTTACTACTGCTACCGGAGAAGCGAATTGCCCTCTGTTCTCTTTGATCATGCGAATTCCTGTACCACCGCCGGCTTCAAACATGCCCTGGCTGAAGCTCACATTAGCCGAGCCTACACCACCGATTCCGCCTACGTACATACCGGCTTGGTCACCAGCCATATCTCCGACAATATTGTTACAGACCATTGAGGTTAGTTTGAAAGTTTTGCCTGTCTTTTCGCCCTTCATAGCTTTGATCTTCTCGGTTTGAGTCAATGTATATGAAAAGTCGTCTGGTTTTACACTGAGATAATCAATCTCAGGGAAATTCTCATCAATATAAGCCTTGGCCCAATTGAGACCGGCCGCATCAGGCCTGATTACATTGTCTTTGAAATTGAGAACAACAAAATCATTATTGCTTTTCTTTGCATGAAGGCAGGCCAAATGTGTCAATCTCTCAATGTCGATACGAGCTTGTGGCCAGAAACACAATGAGTATTCATCCTGACCGTTAATTTCCATCACTCCTGCGGATTTGGCATCCTGGTAAGGTGTTCCAAAATTGCAGCGGAAAACCGTAAAATCTATTCTCTTTTCATCATTCTTAATGTGACGCACACATGCAAAAAGATCCATGTATTGCCTCATCCACACATTGGCACTTGGCACATTTGGATATTTGGAGCTGTCTGGTGTCTCAAGCGGCATCTTGAGAATTACATCACATTGGTCAATTACTTCAATAGATGATGGAGGGGCAACTACATCGAGTTCGATTCTATTTTCAATAGTAAGATCCGGAATCTCAACCACTATAATATCGCCTTCGGCGATTTCATCGGAGAGCATGTTTTCCAAGATTGTTCTGGCGGCTTTGGCGACGATCGGGCCAATTCCGTCCCCGGGGGCAAAACCGATTTTCAGGGGACGTTTTTTACCCAGATCAACGGGTACAAAGTTCCCTCTTGATTCTATCGCTTTTAAAACACGTGACTTCTCTTTTTCTAATAGTTCGGCCAATGCATCAAACGGATTATAGTTACCCTCAAAATTATTCGAATATTCAGTCATTTAAAATACTCCAAAAATCAACAAAAGCAAAATTCTAACCGCTTAAAGCAATATTGTCAACAAACGCAGCAAAGTTGTTCTGGGCTTGCGTCTGTCTTCATATTCAGCCTGCAAATTAGCAATTTATTGGTGGTTCTTCCGCTTAAGCAATAATTGTACAACTGCCTGTTTGTGTTATAATCACAATCAATGGAAAATTTAACAGGAGTTCGAAAATGAAGGTCTATCTCGTCCGTCATGGAGAAGCGGTCTCTTCGCAGTTTGATCCTAAAAGGCCTCTGAGTGAGCATGGTCTTGCCGATATCCGAAAGGTCGCTTCGTTCATCAAACCTCTGAAAATATCCATCGAGCTTATCTGGCACAGCGGTAAGTTACGGGCGGCACAAACGGCGGAAAAACTGGCTGAGTCTGTGTCGGTGGAAAAGGATTGCTCTGCACATGAAAACCTGATGCCGAATGACGATGTCACAATCATCGCTGACGAACTGGAGGCCTACAATACGGATCTGATGATAGTAGGTCACCTGCCATTTTTAGCATATCTAACTTCGCTGCTGGTAGCAGGCAAGAAGACCGCCAACGTCGCCGCATTCGACGCCGGCTCAATCGCCTGCCTTAACCGCAGCGATCCCGGCCGGTGGCAAATTGAATGGATGATAACACCAGAGCTTTTGGTTTGAGGACATATGCAGCGACGTGGACCGACTAATTCGTCGCTCTGATCTTGTCATCAAGCTCCGTTAAGCCAAAGCCTTCCGCTCGAACAATATGCTTGCTGTCCGTCAGAATCAGCCAGGGCAGCGAACGGACATCCCAGGAAAAGCGGGTCTTTTCCTCATCGCTTTCAACCATTCCGGCTGGGAATGGAATATTGTATTTATTTTTCCATTGACTTAGCGCATCATCATCAATCCTTGTGCCGTGAAGATCCAGCCTCTCCAGTGAGCTGGAGCTTTTCAAATAAGCCACGCCCGCGTTAGTAATGGACGTATTCATAATTTGGAGCGACCAGAGCTTCATTCAAGCCAGATACTTTAGACTATCATCAGTGATTGAGCAGCCTGCCAAATTGAGTCTTTCCAATTGCGGTAATCCAGTAAGCTTTGCCACGCCTGCATCCGTGACCTGCGTTCCGGAGAGCTTTAGCATATTGAGTGAAGCAAGCGGCTCCAAATGCTTCAAGCCTTCATTGGTGATCTTCGTGCCACCCAGATCAAGAGCCCAAAGGTTCGGCATCGTCGAGAGGTGCTTGAGACCTATGTCTGTTATGGGATTGTCGCCCAGATACAGCCGCTTGACAGACTTCAACTTCGCTACATGAACGAGGTCTTGGTCGTTAATCTCGACTCGTCTTAGATATAATTTCTCCCAGTTCAGGCTTTCTATGGATGAAATCAGAACTGACATGTCTAAAGGTTTCCCTATTTTTGACCTGAATCGCAGTTTCATATTCGTGGGCAACTTAACTTTGTCTCGTGCATCGAAATTTTTACGAACGTACTTGTGCGAAGCGTCACTTCCTTCGACTACAATTGTCCCAATGAGTCTGTCCTCCGGGAAATGGACAATGCTTAAATTCGACGTAGAGTCTTCTTCATTAACCATACCGGCAAGCATACCGTTCTGGACGAGCAAAGTATTTACTGTGATAATTTTGAATACAGTTAACTATTTAGCCGGACCAATGGCCGGTTTGAGTCTCGATGCAGGCTTAGGCGTGGAAGTAACCTCAATGTTACACTTTTTTTCGTGCTCTTGTCAATATTATTTCCGTACATTCTTGCTGCTCGGCGTTATTCAAACAGAATCACTGTTTTAAGCATTTTGCAAGCTTATTTACCCAAATTCCCTTGAGCCAAGTAGATTAGCCATTTAATGCCGGGGCTTTGTTGGGTAGCCGGCTGTGAGTCGGCGGATATAGCCGGCTCAGTGAAGTGATTGGCGAGCTGGTCTATGTCCTGGAGATATGAGAATATCAGCGAGCCCCGGGCCTGGCCGTCCACGTCGAAGGTGATGGTCTTGATGATGTCATTTTCCATGTCGATTGTATAGATTAAATCCGTGCTGTTTTGCTGCTCTTCGTGGGAGATCACGACAAATACATCCGTTTCGTTTTGAGCCCGTTCGCTCTGGAACCATATCCGCTGTTCGGCAGCGTCCCGGCGTACGATATGGGCTGCGTGCATACCCATCCAAGGCCGGGCCAAACCTTTGAAGAACGTTCCGGGTGGGTATGCTTCGAGCACCTTTCCCTCGGCGAGACATACTTGTGCTCCTTTGCAGGAGTCGGTGATTACAAGTTCGTTCCCCACTTGCAGGATCAGCCATGCCGGATGTTCTTTGTCCGCGTCATAGACAAACGGAATGCATCCGGCGCCGGTAATTTCCTGTTCGTCAACGGTGCCGTTTATACGAAAATACGTCCAGCCTCTTTTGTGCATCGGGTCGCGGTCGTCTACAACAGGAATATCCGCCGGCCAATTGTACTGGAATTGCTCCGGGCCTACGGTGTTGTAAAGATATACCGTCTGGAAGTCCGGTGCGTTGTTAAAGCGATAATCCACAAAGCTCTTCAAATATCCCGTATTCGGGTCTCGCACGAAACTGCCGAGGCCTTTGACGCTGTCGTCCACGTTCGATAGAAACTCACTGAATTCCGCGGTGTCGGTCGGCAGCCGGCGAACCTTAAGGTTGCTCCAGCATACGCGGCAATTTGTGATATGAATGAGGTTGTTGCCGCTGTCGAAATAATAGTTGGCCCGGCCGTCCTCAAGCCAGGCACAGAGTTTGTTTTGTTGCTGCGGGTCCCACCGCTGCATTCGCATGAACATGGGGCCGTCTGCGCCGTCCGGGAAATATAACCACTGCTCGTATGCTCCTTTACTGAGACTGCCGCGGGATTCCGGGTTGTTGTCTTTAAGTTGGGTTGTGAAATGCAGGCTATTGACATCTGCTCTGGAACTTAAGGGCGGTTCGAGCGGAGATTCTTCCGGCCGGAGCGACAAGCCGCCTATGCCGATCAGCACCACCGCTATGGTTGTCAATGCCGCGATGCCCAATCTCGAACTGGCGGTGGCCAGGACCGCCGCGGTCAGGCCGACCTGCGTGGTGTTCGCGGCGACTGCCACAACTGAAGTGCTCCCCTCCGCCGGGGCCGTCAGCCTGCCGAACAAACCCAGGCTCATCAACAGTAAGCTCTTGCTCAGGCCCTGGTGACTCAACTCTTTCTTGAGAGCTTGTTTGGCGCGGAAGAATAAAACGCGTGCCTTTACCTCGCTGCACTGCATGGTCACGGCGATATCCGAGTACGATAAGTCCTCGAAGCAGCGCAGCGATAAAACCGCCCGGTATTGCTGCCTGACCTGTTTCATCGCAGTCATTACTTTTTGTGATAAATCCTTGTGGACTAATTGCTGGAGTCCTTCGTCCTTTTGATAATCGCCGCGGTGAGAAAGAAAATCCTGATAAAAGGTGGTATCGGAAACCAATGCTGTTTTCCGCCTGGTCTTGTAATACTGCTGTATTTTGCTCTGTGCAATCCGGTACATCCAGGGCCAGAAACTCTCCGCTTTTTTGAGACCATCAAGAGATTTAACCATTTGTAGTAATGCCTCCTGAGACAGGTCATCGGTTAATTCGTAATCCAAAGTCACACGATAAACGTACGCGCGCAATCTCCCCTGAGCTTTTTGGGCCAGTTGATCGACACTATTGCCGTGGCCCTCTTGCGCCAGCTTAACCAGCTTGGTCCATTTTTGTTCTTCACTCATAAAAATCGTTCGCCTACATGATATAGACGATAGAAGCAGAAATTCGTTACGGTTTTTTTAAAAAAAGTGAATAAAATCCATCAATTTCCTTTAGTTAACCACTTTAAAGCTTATTTTAACTGTTTCTCAAGGATGAGAATTTTTACTAGAAATTCCAACTTTTTCGTATGTCGTACATGCTCGGCACACGAAAAAAGCCCTGTCCGAGGATAGGACTTTTGAATCGAGGGCGGTTATACCTTGCTGCGAAAGGCTTTTATCCGTGCCGATTGGTTTTGGCTCTTTTTCTTCTTCTTTTCCAAAAGATAAGGCCGGCGGGGATTATTCCCAAACCGGCAACTCCGGCTTTTGCCTCAATCGGGATAAATGGAAGAATATCGCTGAGCGTTAATTCCGTATAACCTTCAGGCGGGTTTGTGTCGAAGATGTCTTCATCAAGCTCGATATTATAATTATGAAAAGTATTGACTTCGTGCAGGTTCAGATCGTGGAACACAGTTGTAAAGCTCTTGCCGATGGCCAGATCACCTTCTACCCGGACCGGCAGTTGTTCTTTAATTCCGATCCAGACTTTACCTTTGAAGGTTTGAATATCAAAAACAGCCTTGGGCAAAAGCTCTTTGATAGGCTCAAGGGATTCCGTGTCCTCGAATTCAAAGGCTTCAACTTCGATGCCATCGATTTTGTCCCGTCCCAGCTTCTTAGAGTCTCCTGCAATAAGCAGGTTAAGGATACCGTTGGGAGTTGCAAAGCTCTCCATCACCTTCGCCAGGGCACCCATGGAAACGAATTTCAAGTACTTCTTATATTTCGGAAACAGAATAAGAGTCTGCTCCTCCGGGATATTGAAGGTGATTCGATAGATTAGTTCGCCCTCGGCGTATCCCTCCTCAACCAGGCCGGACTGAGTCGAATGATATTTCACGAGGTCGAATTTGCATTTTATCCCGTCGAATTCGAAAATGCGGTCGGGCTCGCCCGGATATGTAAATGTTTTTGTTCCTCGTATTATCATTGTCTCGATACCGGCGACTTTTTTCTGGACATCCGCAAGTACAACGCCGCCGTTTCCCGGCGTGCCGAATGGACCGAGTAAAACAAACGCCACCGCAAGTGTAACTACCGCCGCCGCTGAATATCTTGTCACTTTGCTTTCCATGATAAATCTCCATAAATTCTGAACTGTGGTTTTTGCATTCCGGCTGGAATCAGCATATCCGCTCCGCAACAACCGCTCTTCGTTCGGATGCTCCCGGGCCCACTTCTGGAAATCGAACTTCGCCGGCATACGGCGCACATGCTGTGACAGCAGGGGGTCCAGCCATTTATTGTTCTTGTCGTGCTTCATGGTATTTATTGCCTTCTGAAGCCTTTCTTCATTAAATACGCGGCGATTTTTTTCTTTGCCCTGCGAAGTCTGCCGTCAATCATCTGTTCCGTGGCTCCGAGGACTTTGGCCATCTGCTCGTAGCTCATCTCGTTGTAGAACCTCAGGAAGATGACTTCTCGCAGATGCTGCGGCAGTTGCTGTAAAGCCTGGTCTAAAATCGCCTTACGATCATCTTCATGGCAATCCGGTTCATTCCCGGCGTTAGCCTCGGTACGTTCCTGCTGTTTCCGGAGCTGACGAAGCATATCCTTCGCCACGTTTCTGCAGATCGCCCCGGCCCAGGGGCCGAAACGTTCGGGCTTTTTTAGTTTCGCAAGATCTCTGCATGCCGCCGCCAGTGCTTCCTGAGCTGCATCTTCCGCCAGGTGATGATCCGGCAGAATCGAACGGGCCACGGCAACCAGCGAATCATAATAACGCCGACACAATTCGCCAAAGCTCTCCGGATCCGCCTCTAACGCTTGTCGAACAAGTATCTGATCCTCAAGGTCTTTCATTTGCCAAATATCATACTTAACAGAGCTGCCCTGTACTTCTATAAATAAGTCTCAATTAAAGGCCAAAATCGGCGCTTAAACCGCCGAAAACCGCGGTCGTACAAAAAAATTAATAAAATTAGAAAAAATCCGCTGACTTTGGGCTATTTATGACACTAAGTAGAATAGTAATAGTACTACAATGATCGATCCGCGGCGGAAAGAGCTTGACTGTAGTAGTTGGTCGTTGGTATTTAGTCGTTAGAAGAATAGGTTGCGCCGTTTGAGGGGCACCTTTGGGATAAGCGGCACGGACAGACACACGGCGAGATTAAGTTCAGGATGAAAGACGGAGTATATCTGCGCATGCTATAGCCGTTCGGGTTTATTGTGCAAATGCGCGGCGGTGCCTGTTCTAAGGGAGAAATGATGGCAGGTTATATTGCCCATTTCAATGGCCTTCCAATCACGCCGATAGTCGTTACGCATCAACCTAAAGCGCCAATCAAGTCTCGCCGGTGCCGGGGCTTCACGCTCATAGAGCTGCTCGTGGTGATTGCCGTTATTGCGCTTCTGATCGCGATTCTCATCCCGGCGCTGCGCAGTGCAA
>CAZTDF010000034.1:0-10851 GCA_964612465.1 uncultured Pirellulales bacterium | reverse complement strand
GGAATGTATGACCTGCAGAGGTTGCAAAAGGCAACCTGGGGCAGGCTTGGATATACGTTAGAGGATGGGCCATAGTAAATCAAATGGTTTGAATTGTACACCTTAATCGGAGAATCCTATATCATCCAGCATGATGCTGCCCTTATCGGAGCGGTCGAAAAGAAACCGGATGCTCTCAAGCCTGGATGGCTCGAATGAAAGATTGCCGTCAATGAAATGCTGGATCGGCATTTCATAGGTTTGGAGGATTCGTTCCGAGAACTTCTCGATGCGTTTTTTCTCCAGCCACTCCCATTTGGCCAGCCTGACCGGCAGGGCCGGATGCACGGGACCTATGGTGCTGAGCGGCAGGCCGGCACAATTTCCGTCGCCGTCACAAAGCTCGATCGTCAAATCGAGAGGTTCGTGCTGGTCTTCGCTTTCCGTTCCGATGGAAAAGATGATGTTTGAATTTCTATTCAAATCTATTTCAGTAATGATTTCGGGGCTCAGTGCGATAGTATATGTTGCAAGCTCGACCGAATTTGCGTCCTGCTCGTTCTCATTGTCCCATTCAAGAACCACGGTGGCGTTTTCCTGGGTGGAGTTACCTTTTGTACGGTAGGGGACATTGGCTTCCTTCCATGTCTGGAGGTTTTCGCCGAGCAGCCTTCCACCGGGGATAGTCGTGGTTGTTACATCGAAATCTTCTTCGAAATCGGCAATGACTTTGAAATTCGAGTCTTCGTACCGGTTTATGTAAATATCCTCCGGCAGCCAGGGGCCGACTTTACGGATGTCTTTGAACATTGGTAGATACTCATCTCTGCTATTAAGGGTTGCTTCGAGAAATGCGGAAATGAGTACTTTCGCGACTTTACGCTGGCTTTCCATGTCCATTATCGGTTTGTCATTGATTAGCCAGCTCACGGGGGCCGAAGCATTGAGCCCGCCCCAGGCCGTATTGAACCGGTTGTGATTCGCCCGATATACATAGACTGCGGATTTGAACCAGAAGTGATCATCCGTAAAATAGACACGATTGAACTGACGGAGCCCCATGAATGCTGCCACATCGGCGTCGTGCCCGCCTTGTATGACGAGATAATTGACGTTCTCTAACGCTGTAGGATGTCCCGCCGGTTTATACTGCCCGTCGGAGGGTGCGATTGCTATGACCGACCTGATGGCAAAATTATAATAGAGCTTTACGTTGGCATCGTCGGGGTAGCGTTCGAGCCGGTTGAACGCCGCGGCGTGAGCGACCGATTCTCCGCCGCGGGAATGCCCGACAAGCGCGATTCGGTCCATATCCACCTTGCCTTCGAATGTGTGGCCCTGCGTCTGGTTCCATGTGTCCCAGACATTGAGATGCTCCAGCAGGACGAACGCGCGGGCATCGTTTTCGCCGCCGAATTTCTGATTCAGAAAATTCTCATCCACAGATACGGCGATAAAACCCCGCCCGGCCAGCAGCTTGCCAAGGTACTCGTAGCCGGGATCGGAAAAGTCCTTCATATTGTGGTTGCCGTGCACTATCAGAACCAGCGGAAAAGGACCGGCACCATCCGGAAACCACACTCGGCCGTTGAGCGGCAGCTTGTTAAGGTCGAATCCCCAGTAGCGCGGAATTTTATCGAAGAAACCCATGAACGGATTTGCGTCCACCGGCTCCGTTTTGAAATCGACGCCCTTACCATATTCCTTGCGATGTTTGTCGTCACCACTTCCGTAGAAATATGTGTGATATGAGTAAGGGCCTTTAAGAGAAGGATCCGGCGCATCTATCGGCTCGACGTGGTAGTCCCGCATGTAGGAGATGTCCGCCAGATATGATGTCGTGCCACAACCTGCCATAGCGATGGATACGAGAATGAGAAGCAACGAACGCCGAAGAGACACTATGATTGTTCCCCGGGAAATAGCTTCTATACTTTTATTTTGAACCATCAGCTTCTACCTTTATATGTAACCGTATCGTTAACCATGAAGGTGGAATCAGAATAGTGAATCCACGGTGCTGTGTCAAACAGGATATTTTTCGCCGTCAACTTCATAATGTGATCCGCTGTAGGGAATGTGATATTCTCTTGCTTTTAAACTCACTCTTGGGATAATATTTCCAGCCGGGCGAAACCGGGAATTGCTTTTCTCAATAATACTTGGAACTTTTCAAGTATGCCATTAAACGTTAACTACGATTAACACAGGGACAAACAATGAAACCAGCTTCCAAAACACGCTTGAGAGTCGAAAAACTTATTCGACTGCTGAAAGGCAAAAGGCATTTGCTCATCGTGATGCAGGATAATCCCGATCCAGACTCCATTGCCGCGGCGGTTGCTCTTCGCAGATTCGCCAATAGTACCTCTGGTGTTCAATGCTCAATTGCCCACAGCGGAACAGTAGGACGTGGCGAAAACAGGGCTCTGGTTAACTATCTGGGTTTCAATCTACATCAGCTTAACGATATTAAATTTGAGAAGTTTGATCTTATCGCCATGGTTGATACACAACCGGGCACCGGTAATAATTCTTTGCCTGATACGCAGGAGCCCGATATCGTTATTGATCACCACCCTTGTCGCCGTTTCACCAGAAGCATACAACTGACTGACATTCGCAGTGGACTTGGTGCGACATCGACCATACTTTCCGAGTATCTGCATGAGGCTCAGATTATGCCCGATACGCCTTTGGCGACGGCCTTACTTTACGGGATTCGTTCCGATACACAGGATCTCGGCAGAGAAGCGACCCAGGCAGATATCGAAGCGATTGAGTGGCTCTATCCGTTAGCCAATAAAAGAATGCTCAGTGAGATTCAACGCGGTAGTGTGCCAAAGGAGTACTTTCAAATGCTTGCCGAAGCTTTGAAAAACACCCGAATCTACGGAAATGCCATTGTCACGTCAATAGGCCAAATCGACAATCCGGACATGATCGGTGAGGTGGCAGACTTACTGCTGCGCGAGGACAAGACAACGTGGACTATGTGCATGGGCCTATTCAAAGGTAAAATATTGATATCCCTGCGTACGTCTGATGAGGCCAATAGAGCTGAGACGATTGTGAAACATCTTGTTGCCAGGAGAGGAACCGGCGGAGGCCACCAAACCTATGCCGGCGGTCAGATACCTTTAAAGCAAAACACTCAGGCGGAATTTACGCGGACGGAAAAGCAGCTCCGGCGGAAGTTCGTTCGCTTGATCGGCGCCGACGAGCATCAAGCCGTCAAATTAATCGTCGAGGCAAAATAAGGAGGTGGCGTTCACATGATACGCATGGTTCTTATCAGGCACGGCCAGAGCACGTGGAATAAGGAAAATCGTTTCACGGGATGGACCGATGTGGACTTAACCGAACAGGGAGTACGCGAAGCCCGTAACGCCGGAGTCCTCCTTAAGCAGGAGCATTTCACCTTTGACATGGCCTTTACCTCCGTATTGAAAAGGGCGATCAGGACGCTCTGGATCCTGCTCGATCAGATGGATTTAATGTGGATTCCAGTCGTGAACTCCTGGCGTCTGAATGAACGACACTACGGGGCCTTGCAGGGCTTGAATAAAGCGGAGACAGCAAAAAAATTCGGAGAGGAACAAGTCCATCTCTGGAGGCGCAGCTATGATATCAGACCTCCCATACTGGAGAAGACGGATCAACGCTATCCCGGCAAGGATGCGAAATACAAAGACTTAGACCCCAAAGACATTCCAGTGGCTGAATGTCTGAAGGACACTGTCAATAGATTCTTGCCATATTGGCACGAATCTATGGTGTCGGAATTGAAGAAGGGGAAAAAAATTTTGGTCTCCGCCCATGGTAATAGCATAAGGGCCTTGGTCAAATATCTGGACAATATACGTGATGACGAGATCACTCAGCTTAATATCCCAACCGGTGTACCATTGATATACGAGCTCAGTGATGATTTAAAACCGCAGAAACATTATTATCTTGGTGATACCAATGAAATCGCCAGGGCAATACAAACCGTTGCCGAGCAGGGCAAGATCAAAGCTGAATGAAAAATAACAGACACCCGATTTCCTCAAATTGTATGCGGCTTAGTCACTGCAACATCAAGTATTCATGAATAATGGCGGAAACTGGACGCCGCGTCTGATGAATTCCTAAAACCAGGCTTCCTAAGAAAAAACGAACATGCTACGGTTTGTCTGTAGCGCTATTGGTAGTTTTGCGTTCTATACTGTAGAATTGACATATAATTGTAATAGGAGCATTTTATGCCTGAGAGCCCCATAACGACTACCGAGACTGACAAGCAACTTGTCAAATCGACGTTGCTTGGTGAGACCTCGGCATTCGGGGCAATCGTCGAGAGGTACTGGAATATGGTGGTAGCATTGGCATTGAGCAAAGTTTCCGACGCCGCCGAAGCCGAAGACATCGCCCAGGAGAGCTTTTTAAAGGCGTATTCACAGTTGCCCGGCCTCAGGGATCCGTCCCGTCTTGCCGGCTGGCTGAGCAAAATCACCATTCAGCAGTGCTCGAACAGCCTCAGAAAGACCGTTCGACACAGAAGGACGTTACGCTGCAGGGCAACACCTGTTGAGGAGTTGGATGAGCGGCCGGCAATGACGGCCAATCCCGGCTTGACGCAAAACCAGATTCAATTCGTAAGGCAGACGGTAAGGCGGCTGCCTGAAAAGTTCCGAACCTTAATCATAATGCGATTCGTAGCGGGACTTTCCACCGTAAAGATTGCAGAGCAATTGGGCAAACGCCCGGGCACCGTCAGGGTGTGGTTGCATCGGGCCTATAAAATATTACGCAAGGACCTTGCTCCACTTTTAGAGGAGGTCAAATCATTATGACCTGTGAAAAATACAAGAACCTTATCGAAAAATACGTCGAGGGGATAATCAGTGACGGGCAGATCGCTGAGCTAAAGACTCACGCCGAGACGTGCGAATCGTGCCGGGAGGAATTCGAGCGTTGTGTCCTGCTGCAGGATGTCGTCAAGCATGCCTTTTCGTCGCCGTTGGCTGCCGAACAGGCCGGAGCATCCTTGGTAGCTAAGCTTTCTGCAGAGCCAAATCTGCGGCTGCGTCCTGCCCGCTTCGGCACAGCTTTGTTCGCCGGCAAGCGAGTCGCCATCGCCGCGGGTATCTTATTAGCTGTCGGTTTGTTCCTTGGATTTGCCATAGGCAGAACAGGTAAATCCGCGTGGACACCATTGACGGCTCAGGTGCCCATAAGCGCCGGCAAGATCGAGGGGACCGTACTGGTCAGGCATGAAGGTTCCGATGTTTGGCAGGCCCTGGATACCGGTTCAAACATATATCTTGGCGATACGTTTCATTCTACGGCCATGTCGGCTTGTGTCTTGAAACTGGATAAAAAATCTACGCTTGAATTGAATCAGAACAGCATGCTGGTTTTGAAATTGTATAACGATGAGACTCAGTTCTTTCTTGAGCATGGCGAGTGCACCGCTAGCCTTCAAAGTCCTCATGGGCCGTTCTTCATCAACACTCCGCACGGCCGGGTGGAGGCGCTGGGAACGGAATTCACTGTAAAAGTAATCGACGAATAACTCACATAATTTAGTTATTACTCTGTCCTGCAAGGCAGAAAAGGAGAGACATAATGAAAGCAAAATCAATTATCTTCTGCGCAGTAGTTCTTCTGGTCATTCAGACAATCACATCCGCACAGAAAACGGAAGTAAGAGTTCGAAAAGGAACGGTTATCGCCGAGACTGAAGCTGCAAGCATAAATGTAGAAGCTGGCAGAAAGGCCATCCTCTCGCCGGACAAAAATCCGGTTGTCGCGGTTGATAATCCACTGGTGGACGACGTGATGGAAATTTATAAGTGGATTGAAGCAGAAAAGCAGGCACAAAGACAGATTATCAAAGGTTCCGGTATCCAGATTTTCAGAATAGACGATGATCGACTTATCAAATGCGCCTGGCTGTCTGAGGGTACTAACTCAGGTGCCGAAGCGATGAAGGAAATTAAACGCGGGCCAACCCTCATTCTGAAAGAGCCCAAATATTATGATATGTCAGGTAATATAATACCGTTTGATCTGGAAAAGATTGATGCTCGGTCAGGTATTTACACACTGCGTCTGTCCAAAGCCATTCAGCCTGGAGAGCAGATAAAATATATTGGTGTCAGTGAGATTGACAACGCTGTGTTCTCGAAGGATGGTCCACTTTGGATTTTACAGGTTAACTATGGCTCAGCAGCACACAAGCTGTATTATTATCGCTTCATCCTGCCAGAATCGGCGATCTTTGTCGACTCCAGCCAGCCTGCTACGATGATAGATAGTGTCGATGGGAGAGTTGCGGTTACAATCAGGATTTATACCGGTTCAGGCGGTGACGGCGTGACAATTGCTTATCTTTGGCCGGATAAGGACGGAACTACTGTTGCGGATATTCCGCCCCAGTACCGGGGTTTGCGAGACCAAACGGAGCAAGAAGTTGTAGAGGAAGGCCGACTTGAAGTTGCGAAAATCCTTTCGGGTGCAACCTACGATGAACAGAATACTCCATTGCAGACTTTGCTGAGCCTATACAGCGCTGCAACCCATGAGGACTCTGAGCAGTTTGTGAATCTGATTTCTCCCGATCTGAGGGAATATGTTGTCGGCGAGATGGATCAGGTCATGGGCTTGGCGGGGCGTGTAGTTGATTTCGGATTTCTCGGATCACCGAAATGGCCGGATGAGCCTGAGAACGGATATGAGCACCCGATTTATTTGTGCAGAGAAGGATCACTAATTTGTGAAGCAACCATAGTCATGATCTATCAGGATGGCAAATGGTATTTGGCAAACCTTGAAGCCGGGCGAAAGAAAACAGAGAACATAGAAAACGCTGAAAGTAAGGCCGCAGGCGGTGTGACGATATCGAAAACTAAACCGGATTTGAGCACGGCAACATACGAGGGCCTCAAGCCTGGTCAGTTCATGCGAAAATGGCTGTTTCTTGGGCTCATCCAAATTCCCTGGGAAGGTGAGACTTATTTCCCGGATGAAGAAACTTCGAATAAGTTCTTCGATACCGAGTCACTCAATCTTGAGCAGTTCGAGCCCAAAGTCAGAATTGGCGAAAATGATTTCGAATGGGCAACTCTACGCTCAGAGTATGGTGTTGTGGATCTAACACAGGTATACGACGATTGGTTTGTGGTCGCCTATGCCTGGGCGCAGATTAATATGACCGAGGAAACGCATGGTGTTCTGGGTATCGGCTCCGATGACAGCGTCAAGATCTGGCTCAACGGCAAGCTCATCCACAAAAATCTGGTAACCCGGGGCGTCATAGCGGACAACGACCGTGTCCCTGTAACCTTCAAAAAAGGCAAAAACCAGCTTGTGCTGAAAATCCTGAACACCGGCGGGCCGTGGGGATTTGCCTGCAGGTTGCTGGAATCCAGGTGAGAACCGGCCGAAGTAGCAATATAACAACCCAGCGTATGTTTTCAAAGATTCCGTTATCGTGATATCGGAATCTTTGATATTTTCACACGAAACGAACATTTTAATCGCTCAGAAAAGTGCATGTCGTGCAAAGAGAATGTCGTCTCAAGCAACAATTAATCGTTGAAATATTCGGCTTCGGCTCGTTTAGAATTGCAATCTCCTCCGGCTCCTCCGGCGACGTGGAGGCTCGGTTTGTTCACGGACATCGGAAGATCTGTGGCCAGGAGCTTGATAACGGTCATGTCCCCTGAATCAGTTTGAACCCTGGAAAGCTGGAATAAAGGTGACATCCATCATTTAATTTGTGAAAGGTGCGTAGTCAGATAACTACAACAAACGGTGATCATGTCACGGGGGTTGTGTTTATACATCTAAAAGCCTTCATAAGCACAACATCCAACATCTGATCCATGACAGGCGCGTAGTCAGATGACTACGACAAACGGTGATCATGTCACGGAGTTTGCGTTTACACATCTAAAAGCCTTCATAAGCACAACATCCAACATCTGATCCATGACAGGCGCGTAGTCAGATGACTACAACAAATGGTGATCATGTCACGGAGTTTGCGTTTACACATCTAAAAGCCTTCGCAAGCACGACATCCAACATCTGATCCATGACAGGCGCGTAGTCAGATGACTACAACAAATGGTGATCATGTCACGGAGTTTGCGTTTACACATCTAAAAGCCTTCGCAAGCACGACATCCAACATCTGATCTATGACGGGGGTGTAGTCAGATGACTATGACGAACAGCGGCACGTTTTTGTCCGGATTCGACGCATTCTAAGTGGACAGACCGACATACGGAACGAACTGTCCGTGGTTGGCCTTGATCTTTTTCGTCGGGGCCAATTCCAATTAGCAGATGTCACCGTATCTGCGTTAGTATATATGATCGTCGGCTGCGGACAAACTGTTTGATTCCATCGCGTCGGCCACTGCCTTGACCGTCGGCAATTAATGCATTTGCCGCATCGTCCAGAAACTTATCGAACTCCGTTGGCGGATTTGACGTGCCGTACGACGTCTGCCACGGACCGTTTACCAGTTCGGCCAGTGCATCCAAATACATCTGCCGGTATTTGGGATAATTCACAAACTGATAGACTTCCGGAAATTGGCCACTGCTCATAGAGAACAGGTTTGTGCTGGTTCCATTGCCTGATCCGAGAGCAAAGTCGATGTCCCATGGCAGCAGGTACCACTTGCCCTCCGGCAGGGCATAGTAGAAAAAGTTATTCTTGCCTCGGTTGTAGCCATAGCTGTCCCAGTCGCCGACTGCGTGGCGAATCGCCAGGACGGCGGCAAAATGCTCAGGATGGATCACCGATTCGATTGTCTGTTCGTATGCCGAACTGCTCGACCGTGTGTTAATCGCTACGGCGAAATCGAACAGATGGTCCCAGTTATCGTTCTCGCGATGCGACCGCTTTTCAAAACCCCAGCGATATGTCTCCTTAAGAAGCGGGTGACTTGAATCGTATTTCAGGCCTTCATCAAGGTTAGAGTGTCCCGTGCCGTTGGCTGAATACTCAAAATAGTCGTCGATCTTGTGAATGTAGCCATCCGTGTCACCCGGGAACCATTTCGCAATGTAATCGCCGTCGACTTTCTGAACGTCTTCATAGATATTTGCGGTCCGTCCGTTCATGATTAAACGCACATATTCCTGCATCGAGAACTGCAGACCCATTTGCTTGTAGAACCAGTACGATGCGCGTTCCTGGAGCGGGCCCCGGCTGCCGCCTTCCATGCCGTCGAGATTGATCTCTTGACGGTCCCTGAATTTCTGGTCCGGATTAAAGTCGATTCGGAAGCCATGAGTATCGGCGGGATATGGCGAGCGATTGGAACCACTGCGGAGCCATGGGCTGCCGCGGTGACGAATCCCACAATTATAGAAGACCTCGGTGTTGTTGTAGACAAAGGTACAATCCATCAGCTCGTTCGAGAGATTGGGACGCGATTGGAAGGTATCGATGACATCATCGGACATCCAGACACGGTAGGTCGCAAACCGCGTACTCGCCAGCGAGTCGCTTATTCGGACCAGACAGGTTCGCTCGGGCACGTCTGCCGAGGCTTGCAGCACGGTCGGAAATCGAGTCAAAGCCGAACCGTCGAAAGCTGCGATATAGAAAGCCCGCATATCGCTGGAGGTACCTGGAATCGTTCCTGTGAAGACACCGTCACCGTCGATAAGGTCATTGCCCGAACCGTTGTCGACCATTGCTGCGGCTGTGAATCCCGTACTACCTTCGGATCGATAGTGGAGCGTGACATTGTTTACGCCGTCGTTGTCGGTAACGCGGGCTGTCACAACGATCGGTTCGCCGGCGAGGGGAAGGACGGGCGCGTGCTGTACGTCGAAGATGTCTGGTCCGCGGTTGGAAACAAAAGCAGTGTTTTGCCTGCCCGGTGTTCCCAGGTCCAGGGGCATGGTCAGCTCGAACGAATGTGCCGGTCGCGGCGGTTGAGTGGGCGATTGCTGTCGCGATGTCCGCAGCAGCAGAAACCGGCTACCCCGCAGCCACCTGGCCCAGCCGCGGAACGTTACCGTACTTGCCGTGACACTGGAAAGCGACTGATTGATGCGGTTAGCCCCGGGATCGCCGTGCCCGGTCGCAATCAGGTGCAGTGAATGCGTTCCGTAGTGACGGTCAGACGTGGTCACGAATGAGCGGACGTGATTGCCGAGAAATCGCCAGTTCGACTCGCCGCTCTCGAAGCCGTTGTTGCTGAGGCGGCTCATACTGCCTATCCCCAAATATAGATCGTCGATGAGCACTTCGCCGCGATTGAGCAGCAGAAGATCGAAGATGTTGACTTGATCGTGTCTATATTTGGAATCGTTGCTGTTGATGGTAAACAAGAATTGCTCCCACACGGTTTTGCCGCTCTCGTCGCTGTCGGCCCATGCGTCGGGCGCATCGTTGTCACTATCAGGGTCACGCAGCTCCAGGCTGGCTCCCTGCCCGTCGGCCCAGCTCGGCCACCGGCCTCCGTCGTAATAAGTCACCTCATCGGCCGTGATCATCAGGATGTCGATGTCACCGCTGAGCGAATCTACGTCTATATATGGGAACGACAGCCGGATACGCTCGCTGTGATCATCGAGCCCGCCCGTATAGGGACCGACCAGATTCATGCCGATATTAAGATTGTCATACACGCCCGCGATAAAGTTCGGGTCTTTTGCCACTACCAGATACGAGTCTGGGGGCATTTCTGTGCCGGTCTCGAATGTGTAGGTAATACCGTCGGTGAAAGTCCACCCGGCAAGTGAGACTGTGCCAGTGCCGCGATTGTACAGCTCTATATACTCGTAGCGTTCGTCCCGCATGGCGTGATGATACATAATTTCGTTGATTACGATGTCGTTTATCGCCGGCTGAGC
>CAZTDF010000033.1:0-30671 GCA_964612465.1 uncultured Pirellulales bacterium | reverse complement strand
TCATCGACGACATACGATATACGCAATACGAACGACGAATAGTGGCCGCCGTGTATCGGAGATTTATCTGGAATTAGCCCGCCTTTTTCCGTTTAGATTCGTATAATAATTAACGAATTCGTATATCGTATGTAGTATGTGGTATGGAGAATTTAGAATGTAGAATTTAGAATTATAGAAGAAAAAAGGCAAAAATGAGAGTAAATCCAGTGTTTATTAGACCCTTCGACTACGCTCAGGGCATACTTTTTGGGAAAAAGCATGTTTGAAAAAACAAACCCAATTTGTGAAAGGGTGAAATTGGTGCAAAGTCTTATACGAAAGGTAATTATGAAGATTTTTGCTGTTTCGTGCGGCGAAAAAACAAACCCAATTCAAAGCCAATTAGCCGGCATTTGGACGAAAGCTATGTTGTATTGAACAAGCAGCAGGAAGTTCTTGTATAAAAGGAAGACGTTTGTTTGTAACAGTTTATGTTGACTATATAATCGTTTTTAGGCAAAAAACCCGAAAACGAAGGGAACAGTGCACTGAAGCATTGGCTTTCCTAATTTTAATCGATGAAAGGAGAATCGATAATGATAAACAGAGTGAAAAAGGTAATTGTATTGTTGCTGGTTGCCGCAGTTGTTTCGCTTGGCTTGACGGGTTGCAAACATAAGAACGAACAACCGACCGAGGGAACTTCGAGCGAACATCCGGCCAAGAAAGCTCCGGCCGAGGAAAAAAAGGCCGAAGAACAACCGGCAGGGGAGCATCCATCAGCAGAACATCCTCAATAATATTCACGTTCCAGACCGCGGCATGCGGTTCGGAGATGAAAGGTCTGCTATGAATTGGCAAAAGGCAATGCCTGCAATAGTATTGGTGTGCGCTATTCTCATGGGCTGTGACGACTCACGGGACCAGGAGCAGGGCACTTCTGGTTCGATACCTAATGTGGTGACGAAGGACATACAGGATGGTATCGAAAAACACATTGAAGAGCAAACACGCTTAGGCGGGGGCTATTTCACACTTCCCTTCAATGATAGTGAACTTAAGCTTAAGCTGGTCCGTGTCCACACCGAGTACCTGGCGAATCTGGGGCCGCGTCGTTATTTTGCCTGCGTGGATTTGGCCAGCAGCGACGGGGATGTTTATGATGTGGATTTCTTCCTTGAAGGCGATCCGGGTGCTATGACCGTTACGGAAACCACGGTCCACAAGTTCAACGGCCAGCCTTTTTATGTGTGGAAGCAGGAGCGTGACAAAACGTGGCACCGTGCCCCCGCGAAGGATGCCCCGCCCGAACTGCTTGGCGCTATCAAAGGGCAGGACGAGTTCGAGTTTCTATATAGGGCGACGCTGCCGGAAATTAGTGACACTGCCCGCATGTGGATTCCGCTGCCGAGTACGGACTCATTTCAGACGGTTGACATCAAATCCATAGAAGCCCCGGGTAAGCAGGAAATATTAAATGAGAGTGAGCATGGAAACCGCGTACTTTTTCTGACGCTTGGCTCTCAAGACAGCGGAAAAACCGTCAAGATCCGCTCTCAGGTAAAACGTCTTGAGAAACCCGTCTATGCAGATCAAGAGTCGGCCATCGAGCGATACATTGCTCCGGAGCGTCTTGTGCCGGCCGATGAGAGATTCCGCACCATTGCCGAAGAAGTTATTGAGGGCAAGAAGGGCGACCTCGTGCGTGCGCGGGCCCTCTACGACCACACCATTGACCGCATGCGCTACATAAAGTTCGGCACCGGCTGGGGAAAAGGCGATGCCGTCTATGCGTGTGATGCTAAAACCGGTAACTGCACGGATTTTCATTCCTACTTTATCGCCTTGTGCAGGGCCGTCGGAATTCCCGCTCGTTTTGCCATCGGGGCGTCAATCCCTTCGGAGAGGAATGAAGGCGGGATAGACGGCTATCATTGCTGGGCGGAGTTCTATACCGACGGCAAGTGGTGGCCCGTTGATATCAGCGAGGGCGATAAGTGTTCCAGCCTGTCTACATATTACTTCGGCCACCATCCGGCAAACCGCATCGAACTGAGCCGGGGCCGCGACCTTGTGCTCGAACCGGGCCCGGCTTCAGGGCCGATCAATTTCCTTGCCTACCCGGTGTTGGAGATCGGCGGCAAGCCGGTAAAAGCGAAAGTCGAGTTTTCATTCATTCGAAATAACTCTCGCGAGCTGTAATATTCATGGAGTATGAATTTATTGAATCTTTTAGCGGACAATTGTCCCAGCCATCCCATTTTCTCTATTTTCAATAAGTTTTACTCCCACAATGCTATTTCTTTTTTGCTTTTCCTCTGTTTTATTGAGATAGACTGTAAAGTATCTTTCGCTTCGTCCGGAGCGTTGTCCGTTATCTTTTTCGATCAGAATTTCGGCAGTTTCGCCAATAAATTGCCGGCGGTATTTTAACCCGAGCTCAATATTCAGGTCGCGCAATATTTTTGACCTTTGTTTTATAATTTTATTATCGATAGAGTCTTGCATATCGGCAGCGGCTGTGCCCCTTCGCGGCGAGAAAGTGAAAACGTGCATCTTTGCAAAACCAACAAACTTAGCCATATTAACAGTCTGCTCAAAGTCGGCGTCCGTTTCGCCGGGAAAACCAACGATGATATCGGTCGTTATGGCGGGCCTGTCGAGCCGGGATTTGGCGGAATCGACTTTTTCTCTGAATTCTTCGACTCTGTATTGCCGGCACATTTTTCTCAGGATATTATCCGAGCCCGATTGCAGCGACAAGTGCAGATGGGGCATAATGTTAGGGTGTCGGCAGAGCGTATCGAGCAGTCGCGGCGTAAGATCGGCGGGCTCCAGAGAGCTTAATCTTATCCTTGCAAGATTGGGGATTTCCGCCATCTTATCGAGCAGGTCGGCGAGATGATTGTTTTGCTGATCAAGCCAATTTTTTCGCCTGACGCTTTGACGGCCGTAAGCCCCGAGAAATATTCCAGTTACGACGATTTCCCTATGTCCGGATTTTACAAGCGCTTGCGCCTCATTCAGAACTTCCTCGGCCGGTTTGCTGCGAACAAAAGGCCGGGTTTTGGGTACTATACAATATGTGCAGTATCCATCGCAGCCATCTTGAATCTTTAGAAAGGCTCTGGTTTGGCCCTCGAACGACGTTAGCGGCGGCAAATTCATGTTATTGTTTAACTCGTTTTTATACTTGATTTTGTAGCTCTTTTTTGCTTTAATGGTAGTGTCCGGACAGGATTGAGTTCTTTGGGAAGTTAGGGTGGCAGCTTTGTTGTTGATTATGCAGCTTAGCGTATCAGCAAGATCGCTTCGATTTCTGATCAGATGAACATCTTCAGCCATAGTGCTCAATTCGCCGATTTGTACGGTCGGCAGGCATCCGGAGACGATGATAACGGCGTTTGGACTTTGCTTTTGGGTTTTTCGAATGCATTGCCGGCTCTTGGCCGATGCTGTATGTGTTACGCAGCAGGAATTAATAACGACCAGGTCGGGCTTGTTAGACGGTTCGACTTTATGGAGCCCGAAATTTTCGAGTAATTCTCGAATTTGCTGGCTTTCATATTGATTGACTTTGCAGCCAAGAGAATTTATGGAAAAAGTCTTCATAGTATGATATAATGTATATTTGTTTGAATGGATTTACAAGGCTAATTGAAAACTATGCGAGAGGAGTGTTATGGCTGCGGAAACCGGCACAGTCTGGGCAATCGACATAGGAAATAGTTCCCTTAAAGCATTGTACCTGAGTACAGAGCGCGGGGTTGTAGAAGTAATGGGCTTCGATAATATCCGGCACGGCAAAATACTCAGCGGAAGTAACGTGACGGAGGCGGAGAAAGAAGAGCTAATCGCGTTAAGTTTGCGCCAGTTCGTCAATAAATACGACTTGAGCCTGGACGAGATAGCAGTTTCTGTGCCGAGCCAGAATAGCTTTGCACGGTTCGTGAACTTGCCTCCCGTCGAGGAGAAGCGCATTCCCGAAATGGTGAAGTTCGAAGCGGTTCAGCAAATTCCTTTCGGCATCAACGATGTCCAGTGGGACTGGCAGTTGATGACAGAGCCGGACAGCCCTGAAATCAAGGTTGGCATTTTTGCGATCAAAAATGAAGTTGTCAACTCGGTACTGGAGCACTTTAACAGGGAAGATGTACAGGTCAGCTACGTGCAGATGGCGCCGATGGCTCTTTACAACTACCTGCTGAACGACCGTCCCGACCTGGTGACTTCCGACAGTCAGGCAACCGTCGTGCTTAACATTGGGGCGGAAAATACTGATTTGGTCGTCTGCACAAAATCAGCCGTCTGGCAAAGATGTATTCTTATCGGGGGCAACGCTTTTACCAAGGCGATAGCAGACACATTCAGGCTTAACTTTGAAAAGGCCGAAAAACTAAAACGCACGGCTCCAGTGAGTAAATACGCCCGGCAGATACTCCAGGCAATGAGACCCGTTTTTACGGATCTGGCCTCCGAAGTCCAGCGGTCACTGGGCTTTTACAACAGTTCCAATCCCAATACAAAAATAGTTAGAATCGTTGCTCTTGGAGGCGGAACCAAGCTGCGGGGCTTGCTCAAGTATTTGCATCAAACGCTGCAGATACCTGTTGAGAGGCCGGATTCGTTTAAAAGACTCGGGATGGGGCCGGGAGTTTCGCCGGCGAAGTTCCACGAAAATGTCAGCGACTTCGGCATCGTTTACGGTCTTGCACTGCAGGGTCTGGGCCTGGCCAGGATAGAGAGTAATCTGCTGCCCCGCAATATTGCCCGGTCAATGGCCTGGGCGAGCAAGGGCAGGTATTTTATTGCCGCAGCGTGTATATTGCTTGCCGTCTCACTTCTATGCTTTGCGCGAACCGGCCTTGATAAAATGAATTACACGAAGAACGGACAGGTCCGGCAAAAAATTGCGATGGCCCTCGATAATGTCGATGATGCCAAAAAGAAGTTCGAAGATGAACAAAAAGAGGGCTCCAAATATGAGACAATAATTAACAAGGAGTTTGAACCTTTTAAATATCGTGACGTCATCCCACTTTTGCACGAGACGATTATCTCAGCCCTGCCAAATGAGCAGAACACTCCGGAACAGGCCGAGTTGTACAAGGCTTTTGCCGCCGGCGATGTGAAAACGATTAAGGAGATTCCCAGAAAGCAGCGCAAGCAGATCTTTATCACGGGGATGACTATTTACTTCACAAATGATCTGGCCGGGGCGAAGTTTGGCGGAGCCGATGTCTGGAGAAGGTCGCGAGGAGGCGAACCCGGAATGGAAGGCGGAGGAGCGGAAGCGGAATATGAGTACGCCATGATGATGGAGGCTCAGATGGGGGGCAGAGGAATGTATGAATATGGTCCTATGGGTTCCTTGGGAGGCACCGGGGGGGAGGAGAAGTTTTCCGGATTTGTGATCCAGATCCTCTGCTATAGTCCCTATGGCCGGACAGTGACTGAATTGGGCAAAATAATAGATCCTCCCAACGTTGAGCAGACGCCGGATGAATGGGGATTTATTACGCGGTTGGCGCATCTTGATGATATTGCTGGAGATGCCGATAGTCCCTTCGAGCTGTATAAAAAAGAAGATTCCGAGCAGTTTAGTCTGGAGATAAAGGAAGTCACCCTGGATGGTGAGATGCCTGAGGGGATAGGCATATGGGAAGAGCTGATAGATGAAACAACCCAGACCGGCCCCCGTTCGGCCGCTACAACACGTAATTGGATTTTGATTGACCCGATGACCAGGGAGACCATCAGTAAGGAAAGCGTGCTGAACGAGAACGGGAAACCGAGACTCTACCAGGGCAAGCCGGTTTACAAGGTTAATGATCATTGGTTTGTACTAAATGCCAAGTTTATCTGGAAAGATGCACCTGAGCCGCCTGCACCGCCTAAGCCGCCTTCTCGGTACGGATCGATGTCAACACAGCGGCCAACTACGAGTCCATCCTCATCGAGTTCCGGATCTTCCAATAAAAGTTTACCTGACGACTTATAGATATGTGAGCTAAAAATGAATATGCCGAACTTTAAAGATATCCTGCAGAAATTAAGCGTTTTCAAGAATAACTTATCGCTGTTGGTGCCGGTGATCATCGTTCTGGTGAGTGTGCTTCTTTTCATACCCACGCAACTGATGAGCAGTAGGCTCAAGAAGGACATGGAACAGGAAAGCGTCAATAACGGCGGCAGGAAAGTTAAGAATCTGGAAAAAAGTGCTGTTTCACGTCAGCAATACGAGATGGAGGCAGAGCGTCAGAAGGCTCATGCAATAGACGCCAACGAGATAGCAAAACTGGCCATACAAAGTACTCAGCGAGAGCTTCTCAGCTATGATATTTTTCCTGCGCCTGAACCGAATGGTTTCTCCGGTTTGATCTTCCAGCAATTCGGCCAGAATTATCGTAGTGGCATCGATAAGCTGATCTCGAATGTCAAGGGACGAGACTGCCCGACAGATGCCGAAATCCAAAGAGGTCTGGAGAATTCATCATCTCGCAGCCGTTCGAGAGGCAGAGGGGGTTCAATGATGTCGTCTTCGAGGATGTCGTCTGCGAGAGGCTACTCAGGAATGAGTCTCTATGGAGGCTCGCAGAGGTACGGTAGCATTGATCGGATGATCGTTGATGAAATGTGCAAGGACAGAGCAAAGATTATTTCCGTCTATGTTAATCCGGCTGATGTTAGTGGGTATGAATATTGGGCGGATTACAAGTACGATGTAAAGCAGGAAGACGCCATTGAAGATTGCTGGTATCACCAGTTGGCATACTGGATTATCGAAGATATTTTCCAGACGATTGATAAAATAAACACAGGTCATGACAATGTTCTGACGGCGCCGGCCAAGCGGTTTATGGGTATTTCTTTCACAATGGGCCTCAAAAGACCGAGAGGCGGCGGCGGTGGCGTATCCAGGGGATTCAGGGACTCGAGAGTGAAGAAACAGGGCGAGGATGCCGACAGGCCCGCCTATGTCCGCACCGGGGCTCCCGGATTGTCGGAATCGTGTACGGGAAGATACTGTACCGATGACATTGATGTCACGCACTTTAATTTCAGTGTTATAGTCAGCACGAAGTCGGTCTTGCCGTTCATGAAGGAACTCTGCAGTGCCAAGGAGCATCAATTCCGGGGCTATCCGGACCCAAACCAGCCGGTCCAGACTTTTAAACATAATCAGATCACGATCCTGGAAAGTAAACTGGGCTCGATCAATCCGAACGATCAAACGCACAGATATTACTGCTATGGGGACGAGAACGTGGTTTCATTGGATTTGATCTGCGAATATATCTTCGATGTAAAAGGCTACGACAAATTGGTACCGGAACCGGTTTTGGACACCCTTGCCGGAAAAGATGAAGAATAAAAATAGTGAGCTGGTCGGGAACAAAGGCAAAGTAGGATATTAGATATGATTAAGTTAAGCAGTATAGGCAGTTTTTTCGAAGAACACGTTGAGAAGATCATTCTGGTGATTGTGGGCCTTGTTTGCGCCTGGCTTCTGATCACGCGTGTGATTTTGAGCCCCAATATGGTATCCTGGGATGACCGGAACTTCAGCCCCAGCTCGATAGATAATTACGTGTATGAGCAAGCTCAGCTTCTGAGGCAAAAGCTGAACGAACCGCCCGATAAACTGGATCCCTATAAGCCAAGAGTCGATGACTTCCTCGCTCTGCTGGATTCGTCGATCAATAATGTGGACACGACGCTGTGGCCGGTGGCACCTTATGAGCTTGGAGACGATGCAAGCGTTGCAGGTATCTATAGCCTTCCTCGTATTGGTGAAGTTAACGATGTGGCAGTCGAGCATATTAGAGCGGTGGCTTATGTGCCGATCAATGAAGTAACCCCGGAGAATCCTTATGACAAAGCCGGAAACGAGCCGAATGATATCGATCTTGTAACGGTGGAGGCGAAGTTTGATATCGAGCAATTATACGATAAGTTACATGAACATTTTGTAGAAGACGTCGAAGAACAATGGGCTGACCCATGCCTTGCCAGGCCGATTTTTGCCGCCGTAAACTTACAAAGACAGGAATTGAACAGCGATGGTACCTGGGGTGATTGGCAGAATGTTCCTCGAACAAAGACTGATCATTATCAAAAAATGTTTCGAATTATCGAAGATATTGAAGACTTACCGCCGGGCGGTTTAAAGGTGCAGATGCTCCAATTTGATAATAAACAGGTGCAGATAGATTTGCTGCAGCCTCAGGCTTATCAGATTGCATCCGCTAAAGAAGAGTGGTTTCCTCCAGTTCTGCACCGGAAATTTTTGGATTTGCAAAGAAAAGAAACGTTGGAAGAGAGGCGGGACGCCAGAGAAGCAGAAAAAGAGAAACGTGAGAAGGAGCTTGAGGATAAACGCAGCAGGCGCGCCGACTCAAGGACAGGCACCATGGGACGAACATCCCGCACCGGTTCTGGTATTTCATCCGGTGGTATGGGAGATATGTACGGAAGTGGAGGTACTAACTCGCGGAGCAGAGATCGGAGCAGGGATCGCCAAACCACCACCTCCGGGTACATGGGCGAAGGAGGACGTACAGGCGATAGAAGGCGTTCTTCGAGAAACCGAACGGGAACAACTGGCCCGATGATGGACTCGCTCGGACTCTACGGAAATGAACGCCTCGGAGACGGTCGAGGAGGACCTCTAAGAAGGGAACCGACGATAAATGATGTTTATTACGATTACGACGAAATTGCATTTAACAGGCTAACGGATTTCTCAAAATTACGAGAACCTATGATGTTCTGGGCCCATGATGACACTGTTGAGCCGAAGAAGACCTACAGATACAGAATCCGGTTAGGTGTTTTCAATCCCGTGGCAGGGACGAATAAACTAAGTGAGCAGGACATATCACAAAAGAATAAAGTCATTTTATGGAGCGATTTTTCCGATGTCACCGAGCCGGTAGAGATTTCCGGAAGGTCGTACTTCTTTGCACGAGATATACAGGAGGCTGCCAAGACAATCACCGTTACAGTCAGCCAGTATGTATTGGGCCATTGGTATAGCGAGGATTTCAAGATAAGCAAGGGAGAAGCCATAGGGGATGTTATTGAAACCGAGATCGAAAAGCCAAAACCCCAACGCGGACGCAGCTTAGGCGGGCGCGGCTCAGATTATTTAGGAGATCGGTATGCCGGTCTTGCCAGGCCCGAGGAGAAGACAAATGTGCCGGAGTTTATTGATTATAGTACCGGTGCTGTAATGGTGGATGCCATGTCGATAAATGATTGGTGGGGTGACAGTACTCGTCGGACCAGACATTATTACGATATGCTCTACAGTTTTGACGGGATCAACATCGAGCATATGCCTGTCGGTACTACGTACTGGTCCAAAGATATGCAGACAATGTTTAACTACATTGCAAAATTGGAGAGAGAGACGCAGGAGCCTTTCAAGGACTTTAACGCAACCAGGCGTAGAGGTAGTCGTTCCGGGCAAGGCGGCGCGTATGAAGGCATGGAGATGTATGACGAAATGATGTATGAGCAGCAGATGATGGAGGGAGCGGGTGGTGGCCGGGGTCGTTATTAATCCGGATTTTCGACGCACCCTTTCTCGACTGCGGGCCTTGGCGGGCGCAGCTAAAGCACCGATTCAAGTGATTTGCCGGCCTTAAAGAATTGCTGTGGCAACCTCATCCGGGGCTGTCAGGCCGGAAGAGTTGTCGGAAGATTATGGGGGTGTTCTGCCGAACAGAAAATATATTTGCATATCTTCTACAATCGCATTTGATTTTAGAAAGCATGTCCAGCATAATCTTAAAGAGAAAACTCTGAATGTAAATCGAAAATACCGGGAGTCAATTTTATGAGTGCGAAACCTGAACAGGCGGTGAATATTTTCAAGGAAAGTTCCAACTGCTCGCAGGCGGTAATTTCAGTTTACGCCGAAGATTTTGGTCTTTCTCGGGAGAATGCCCTGAAGATTGCCCGAGGATTCGGCGATGGAATGGGGCGAATGGCCCAGACATGCGGGGCGGTAACCGGCGTGTTTATGGTTCTTGGCCTCAAATATGGAAACGCCGATATACATGACAAAGAGGTAAGAGAGAAAATTTACGGAATGGTTAGAGAATTTGCCCGCCGGTTCGAAAATTGCAATGGTTCTATTGTTTGCAGAGAATTGCTTGGCTGCGACATAAGTAGGCCGGCAGAGGCCGCAGCCGCAAAAGAAAACGGCTTATTCACTTCCGTTTGCCCCAAACTGGTGGGAGACGCCGTTGAAATATTGGAAGAGATGATGAATGAATAGTCGCGCTGCCAAGAAAGTTGCCCGATTTTTTTGCCATCGGTAGATTTTTCGGTCCGTCCCATAAAAACTAATGATTTCAGACTGATTGTGCCGATAGTCTTAATGAATGGTAGGTCTAATTTAACTGATATGGGATGAGTTTAAAAAAGAAAGGAATCGAGTATGGAATTGACAAAAGGATTTAATGTGAAAAGCCCTTTCATAAGAACCATTTTGGTTTTGGTTATAATCGCAATCGGCTTTGGTTTAGCCGGATGTAATGAGGAAATGGCGAAAATTGAAAACAAGCAGCTCGATTTGCAGGCGATGGTTGAGACTAATGCTCGACAAATAGCCGCTTTAAGGGTGCGTATCGAAAAGAACCAGCACGAGTTGCAGGCCGGAATTGAACAGGTGCAGAACAATATCCGGAACGTAGCTGACAATACTGCTGTCGTCAGCCAGGAGCAGGCCAGGCTGCAAAAGACCGTGCAAAATAGTAACAGGCAGACGACTGACAAAATCGCCCTGCTTGAGCAGAACCAGACCGAGCTACAGACCGGAATTGAAGATGTGCGGGACAACTCTAAGAATGTAGCTGCGGATATGGCCGCTGATATCACCGTTGTCAAAGATGAGCAGGCAAGGCTTTACGAGACGGTGCAGAGCAATAGCAGTGAATTTACCAACAAAGTGGCTGTGATTGAGCAGAACCAGCAGCAATGGCAAGGTAAGGTCGAAGAGCTCCGGCAAAATTTCCAAGCGGTGACAACCAGAATAACTACCCTTGCTGATGATCTGTTGAAGATGCAGGAAGTTCTTCAAAGCAACATCCGGGAATTGGTCAGTGCGATGGATCTGAGCGACCAGGAACAGCTTAGATTCCAGGAGAAGATTCAAAAAGACCTCCTGGCATTTGATAATTCCATGAGTGCCGTCAAACTAAGCCAGGAAAAATTGCAAAGCCAGATTGAAGATGTGAAAAATAGTGCTGAGATGATGAGCAATGAGCTGCCCGCGGCCATCGAGCAATTAAGAGAGGAAATCGAGCGTAACAGCTCGATGGAAACCGGGGATAACGAATCTAACTCGCCGCCTTCGGAGACAAACAGCCTGGAGTGACCTGAAAGAAAACGTTGCGAACAGAATAAAATTCTTTGTTCGGCCCCGCATCGATTTGGCATAAGCATAAGCTGAATTGGTGCGGGGCCGGCAATTTTACCGGCCGCTGTTATTTGCATTTCACTTCAAAATACGTTATCTTAGTCCGGCATAAAACGGAGCAATGTGTTTCGGTTATTGAAAAACCCTAAATTTAAATTGGCTGAAAAAGTATATGATATATCGCTCTTTGGTTATATTTCTTGCCGTATGTGGAACTCTGTTGATTCCTGAAACGGCGGTATCCGTGCCTGCTTTTCCCGGGGCCGAGGGCTTTGGTGCCCAATCAATTGGAGGCCGGGGCGGCAAGGTGCTCTTCGTTACAAACCTCGACGACAGCGGGCCCGGCAGTCTGCGAGAAGCGGTGAAGGCCGACGGCCCCAGAACGGTGATTTTCCGCGTATCCGGAACTGTGGCTTTGAAATCGGCAATAGCCATTACCAAACCATACATCACCATAGCGGGCCAGACCGCCCCCGGCGACGGCATCTGTTTGAAGAACCACGCCCTTGTGATTGCAGCCGACCATGTAATAGTCCGGCATATCCGGTGCCGGCCCGGAGGTAATGCGAAAGCCGAGAGCGATTCTCTGTCGATCTCGTCAGGTCGTGATATTATAGTTGATCATTGCTCGGCGAGCTGGTCCGTGGATGAAACGCTCTCGGCCTCATCGAGAGGGCAACTCGGCAATGTTACTGTCCAGTGGTGCATCATTTCCGAAAGCCTGCACGATTCGATTCATCACAAGGGCCCGCACGGCTACGGCTCGCTCATACGCGGAAGTTTCGGCAACGGGTACACTTACCATCATAATCTCTACGCCCATCATCATGCCCGGCTTCCCCGCCCCGGCAATTACATCGACCGCAGCCTGGATCCGGAAGGCTTCTTTCTCGATTTCAGAAACAACGTGATTTACAACTGGGCGGGTAGTGCTGCGGGCTATAACGCCGATGGCTCGAACGGCACGAACAGCATTACGAAAATGAACTTCGCCGGCAACTATTATAAAGCCGGCTTCAATTCAACGGACAACCTTGCATTTTCGGAAAGCACTACCTCCGCCAGGGCCTGGTTCAGCGGCAACTGCATGAACGGCAGCTATCCCGACAATCCGTGGTCGCTTGTGAGCTTCAGCAAATTTTCAGAGGAAGACATAAAAGCTTATAAGCAGTCAAACCCGATACCGGTCCCGGCAGTTAAAACGGATGATGCGATGACCGCGTACGAGCGTGTTCTGGCGGAAGCCGGAGCCGTGCTTGCCAAACGGGACGCTGTGGACATACGAATTGTCAGCGAGGTAAGAAACGGCACGGGAAAAATCATTAATGATGAGCAGCAGGTCGGCGGCTGGCCCGAGCTGAAATCCGCCGAGCCTCCCAAAGATTGCGACAAAGACGGCATGCCCGATGACTGGGAAAAACAGCACGGTTTCGATTTCGATAATCCCGCCGATGGAAATGCAGACACTGACGCCGACGGTTACACGAATTTGGAAGAATACCTCAATAGCACAAAACCATGACTCTATGGAAATCCATTGATATATGGATTTCCGCCTTCGCTGTCATATTGAAAGCCGGATCGAAAAGCGAATTTTCAGGCCTTTTCAAATAGGCGGTTCATCCCTGCCCGTCCCGGTCCAGAGCTGATTGTTGCCGGGACCTCCAACGTCATTGAGCCCTTTCTCCACGGGACGCTTTGTGACGGGGTCGACCTCGTATCCCAAATCCTCGTACTTTTTGGCTTCGGCGTGGCCGTCCAGAAACGCAACGTTTGCCATGCCGAAATGCCTTGCATCCGCCGGCGAATATTTTAACGGACCAAGAGACGCGTTTTTCGGTGAAAAATCCACAGCGCCCTTGCTGACCGCCATCTTCGGTGGATCTACCAGATAGGCGTGCTCGCCATGCGGGATATTGCAGCCCCGGCTGTCGCAGAAGACGATAGTCCGGGCGGGAGATTTGATTTTTGAAAACCAGGATGGATAGTTCGCACAACCCATGCCGGAGGGATGCGGGCGCGTGTTTCCGAGGTACTGATAATTGTAACCATAGGCACCGTTACGTATGTTGTTGGCGTATGCGTAATGCTTCAGTGACGGGCACATATAATAATCGTTGTCCATTTCCAGGGCCGCGTTGAAATCTTCCTCCGTTTCGTACTCATAGGGATTTATGACATATCCCATCCCTTCATTGAGAAACCATATCCATCTCGGCCTGTAGCGCCTGTACGGGCCGACCTCGATGTATTCTGTCGCTTTTCTAAGCCGGTCCGGCGGAAATTTGTCGTCGTTGTTATCGATGTATAGTTTCATTGAGATGGCCAGACGGCGCACGTTGGCCATACACACGGTCCTGCGGGCAAGCTTCCGGGCGCTGCCAAGAGCCGGCAAAAGTATGGCCATCAGCAGGGCGATAATCGCGATTACTACTAATAATTCGATGAGCGTGAATCCGGATCCCGATCGCTTATTTCTTCCGCTTCTATATGCATGACGCCGCATGTCTTGCTCCTTTTAGTTTCAGGGCTTATGGAATTCGATCCAGATGCCGTAATTGACTTTATCGCTGCCCGGAGGATTCGGCCTGTGAATTTTCCATTCTTTGATTTGCAGCACCTTCATAATTTGCCGCAGCTCGTCTGCCGCTTTATCCAGATTATATTTCATTTTTCCGCCTTGCTTACCGCGAATTTTTTTCGCCGTTGCAACGGGCAGGTTTCTCGAAAATCCGCGCCCGATGTAAGCGACCGCTCCGGGTTTCAGAACGCGATATATCTCACCGAACGCTCGTCTCTTGTCCTGCCAGAAAGGAAAAGAACCCCTGCTGACAATGATGTCCGCATAGTTATCGCGAAAAGGCAGGGCGCAGGCATCGGCGAAGACGGCACTGACACGGTGACCATAACCTCGCTGCTGCGCCTGCTTATAAAAATACGGAAAGAAATGCGGATTGATATCGGCGTTGATCCAATGCAGCCGGGTATGTCTGCATAGTTCGAGAATGAGCGTCCCCGGGCCGCTGCCGAGGTCTATACCGATACCTTCTTTCTCCCGCAGGTTGAAATCCGTCGCAATCTGCTCGGCCAAGGGAGCGTAAACGGGCGCGAGTGTCCCCCGGCTTGCCCTTATCATGCCAAGCGCATTTTGCTCGGTATATTTCTCGTCCGGAGACGAGGGTGCGTGTTCAACCGTAGCACAACCAGCGCTATACAAAAGCAATACCAGAGCAGATAAATTGAAACGTTGCAAAAGTTCCATCATAAGACTAATCTCCATTTGCCGCATAATCAGGCAGTCTGTACATCAGTTATTTAAGGCAAGCCGATAATAATTTTCCCCTGCTGTTGCCCAAGCACAGTACCTGTCCGTTTTCGAGGGTGACTACTGCACGGCCGTTACGGTCTATGGCCAGACCCCAGGGAACCGGGGCCGCCGGCACCGGTTGCGACCAGAGGACTTTGCCGTCCTGAAGGTCCAGGGCTACAATCTCCGATTTACAGGCCGCCACGACGGCGTTCTTACAAACCGCCAGAGCGACACTGTCCTTACAGTTGTAATTCCACAACGGCTTGTTCTTAATACCGAGCCTGTTGAAGTCAAGGTTGAAACGATTACTCGGCGCGGCCATTCTTTTCCTCAGCATGTTTCTGTCGATCTTATCTAAGGACATAATCCTTTTGTTCTGCTGGTTGCTCACCCAGGCAATGTCCCGACCGCCGGCTGATGCGAGAAAGACCTTGCCGAAGACGGTATTGTCGAAGACTTCGTATTTCGGGTGCCCGTAGAAAGGCTTGCCGCATGCCACGACCTGGTCGCCGAGCAGTGACAGTTCCCACCCGCGGGGGCTTTGCGACGTAATGATATTATTTTGTCTAAAGTGTCGGAGCAAAGCAGGGTTGTTAAGGCATTTTCCATCAGTAATGTCATAAACAGCCGGCGAGATAGATGTGCCGCTGGCTAAGTAGAGCTTGCCGTCGTGAAGTAGTTGATGGCCCTGCACGCTCACTCCGGTACGTGCCTGCCGGTCCAGATGTCCCGATGTGTTGTTCTGCCACTTTATCTGGCCGGTCGCGGCGTCGAGTGCATAGACATAAGTACCGTCGTAGTTGGCGATACCCGCCGCGACGTAGGCAATACCGTCATTAACCAGCACTCCGCTGGCGGCGGGCCAGGTGGACATCAGTGAACCGTAAACGGGAATCGTCCGCTCTACCGGAGCTGCACGAAACCGCCAGAGCAGCCGGCCCGTCTGCGCCTCGAATGCGTATACCCATCCGTCGCCGGAGCCGACCAGGGCACGCCCCTTCCAGATTGTCGGCGGAATTCGGATTGCCCCGCCTGTATATGCTTTCCATCGCAAATCGCCGCTGGCAGCGTCGAAGGCCCGGACGATACCATCGGGCCCGCCGGTAAACACAAGCCCACCGGCGGCGACAGGAGCGGTCGGCAGAGGTGCCGCCGAGAGGAATATCGCTTTCGGTTCGAATCGCCAGAGCAATTTGACCTTATTGGGGATGATTGCTGCGGAGGTGGCGCTGCCGGTATTGTCGGCGCGAAATGCGGGCCAGTCGGCCGGGGATTCGGAAAAGTTTGCGACTTTTGTCAAATCGTTGGCGCTCTTCTCAAGACGTTCTGCCTGGGTTGCATGTGGGCTAAACTCGAAGTCCCCTGCCGGTCCGAGGCAGGTGATGCCGTAGAGCGTAAGCTGGCAATCACAGACCGACGGCCAGAAGTATAATAGACCATTGGCAATGGTCACACCATCATGACATGGGGGGCGCATAGGTGAAATCCAGTCCGGACGCCCGCTGGCCAAGTCCAATCGCGTCGTCCCACCTCCTGCCCGGTAGAATATGGCATCGACAGATCCCGTTGGCCGAGTACATGCCCGACGAGCTGTCTTAAACTCCGCCAATACTGCTCCAGTGAGCGGATCAAACTTCTTGCTGAGATTGCCTTCATCAATTTGACCGCTGATACCATATAGACCATCTTCCCGCAGGATTAGCTGAAAGTTATTGTAGGAGTTCTCCCAAAGGATGCGCCCGTCTTCGGTTGAAACGGCAAGAAGCTTACCGATTGGAGGACCGGCAAAATACAAGGCCTTATCGCTGCACTGAAGATAACCTGTAGTTCGCCAGTTAGTGCGCCAGTCCTGGCGGTTCAGAAAAGTACCAAGCGACTTAAATAATTCGGGGGCATTCTCCGGCGTCTTTCGCCATAAGACCTCACCGGTTTTCGCATTCAGACAGGTCAGATACGCTCCAAATCGAAAGATGAAGATTCGACCGTTTTTCATACACATTGCCCGGCTGTCAACCGGCTCATCTTCTCGATAGCTCCACAGGACATGTTTCGTTTTTGGGTCAATTGCCAGTACATTTCGACCGAAGCCCCACGGATGGGCTACATACGCCTTCTCGCTGTCCCTGATACCGTCAGGTTGATTAAAGCCTTTTGATATCGGGTTCCAAGGCCAGCCGTGCAACTCCCGGCGCCATCGCATTGTTGGGTCTCTTTGTTCCTGCTCTCCCATAAGTGCATAGAGAACACCGTCCTCCAGAGCCATCCATTTCCAGAATGTCCCGCCGGCTTTTTCCACCGGTGGGATAATTTCATCCTTCAATTTGCCGGTAGCTGTATCAATTAGCTTACAGGACTTATCGTCACCGACATACAATGTCGTCGGTGTTGCAATCATTGTATTGCGATGTATCATCACGCCCTCAGTTAGGTCCCGCTGCCAGAGCATCGTGCCATTATAGCCGTCGAACGCCACGAGCTTGTTAAGGAAGGTCTCTTCCCGTGTTTTGAAGGCTACGTGTCCGAACGCCTTGAACGTACGACCGGCCGAAGCCACCGCTACCTGAGGCATCGGCGCATAGCGCGGCTCAGCCAGAAACTGTGTCAGATAGGGTGCTCGAACGACTCTGTCTTCTGATTGCGGATTATTGTCCGGGCCATGATACGGGTGACTCCAATCATCGACGCCATTAAGAGACGGCTTGATCAGAACCTTGCGTCCCAGCAGGGCTTTGCCGCCCGGTCGCAGGACTCTGAGCACCTCGGCTTCGGAAACGTCGGTTTGCCGCCCGACGGCTATCAGGGCGTCGGCCAGGTTATCCGCCAGATGCAATTTTGATGTGGCGCCTTTCTCGATAAAGATACGATTGCCGTAGAGCCCGGCCTCGTCGGCGATTTTGCATGCAGCTTGTACATCCTCGGCTCGCGGCAGTTGGAGATAGATCAACAGTTCGCTGTTGCCGGCGAGCTGAAGAGTACGCTGACACCCGGCATCGCCGAGCACCACACAGATTCCGCGAGTGACACCGATTTGATCGATGAGCGGCTGATTCTGGTTTGCCAAACCTACATTGGGCTGACTGAGAAGAATTCCGGCCGCTACGATGATCAGAGCAATAGTTATCGTTCTCATTTTTCTCCCTTTCGAAATATTCACCGGGGGCGTCGGCCTACTCAACCAACCGTCCCTGGCTCATCTGTAAGCTGCGTGTTGCGTGTGTGGCTGTCCGGACATCGTGGGTAACAAGCAGCACACATCCACCCTCGGCGACATATTGACTGAGGTAGCCTAACACAGTATTTGCATTACCCTCGTCCAGATTTCCGGTAGGTTCGTCAGCTAATATAATTTTCGGTTTATTCAAGAGAGCTCGCGCCAGGGCCGTACGCTGCCTCTGGCCGGTGCTAATCTGGGCCGGCACATGGCCGGCGCGTTCATCCAGACCGAAACGACTGACGAGTTCTTGCGCTCTTTGATCAGCCTCTTTTGTCGGAAAGGCCAGCGACGGAGCTAAAATGTTCTGCCGAACCGTCAGGTAGGGTATCAGGTGGAACTGCTGAAAGACGAATCCGATCGTGCGGGCCCGCAGTCTGCTTCGCATCTCTGGACTCAGTACGTAGGGGTCCTGTCCATCGAGACTCATCTGTCCGTCACTTGGCCGCAGAAGGCCGCCGGCGGTCAACAGCAGCGTGGTTTTTCCACAGCCGCTCGGACCACATACTGCTAAGAATTCCCCCGGCTGGACAGATAACGAGACCCTATCGAGAGCCGCCACCTTGCCTTCCGGGCCGTCATAAATCTTAGTAACATTTTTGAACTCAACCATCTTGTTTACCTAAAAACTCGTAATTAGAAATCCAAAGCACATAGCGGTAGTTCGATTTACCATTGTCGTTTTTTAATGGTCTCTTCTTCTGTAGAGATTTACTCTTCTCTCAACACATCTGCCGGGTCCTGTCGAATTGCGACCATGGTCGGAAGCCAGCCGGATATGACAGTTAACACCGGCGCTATAATCAGGCACAGCAAAAACAGGCCAGGATTGAACAGTTCACCAGCAGTAACAATTCCTTCCATATCATCCTCCAGCACGAACGCGAGCCACCTGCCTAAACCGAGACCGGCAAAGATCCCCAAAAAACCTCCAAGCAATCCCATTACAAAAAACTTTGAAAGAAATAAAAACATAATTTGTCCAGCCCGGAAACCTATCGCTCTTTGAATTCCAATTTCAACTTTACGGTCACGGACATTGTTAAACGCAAGTAAGCCGATCCATACAGCGCAAGCCACCATAACTAAGGGGACCAGCACAGCCGCAAAAAATTCACGCTCAGAGCGCATCTGAGTTCTGTGCCGCCTCTCTCTCTCAACTGACGCTTTTGCTTCCTGACCCACTTTTACTCTGGCCTCGGCTCTGGCAATAGCCTTGGTTCCCATCTCGATAACCTGCGTTCCCGGAAGAATCTGCCTTATCTCTTCTCGAACCTTCTCCAGCAGGCCTTCCGCTCCCTGGCAAAGGCATTCGAGAGCAAGAATCGCGTTGATAAGCCCTTCTTTGTCGATAAGCTCCTGCGCCTGGCTTAAATGAATCCATGCTGTGAAGTCATCTTTACTGCCACGTTCTTCGTAGCACTTGTGAACGGTGAATTCTTTGCCAAGAAGCTTGACCTTGTCACCAACTTCCAGTCCGAGACTCTGGTGCAATCCGTATCCGAGCACTATAGTTCCCAGGGGTACCGGCTGAACAAGGGGCTTCCTTGGATCTTTGTGGAGGTTCGGGACTTCACCTCGCGCCCCGACCAGAGTAATCGTGCGATTTTTCTCCGGCCATTTTATTCTTTGCTGCAGGCTCGGCAAGAAATGACGAACGACAATAATTCCCGAATTCGCCAAACGCGTAACATATTCCTCCGGCATATATTCCGAAGGATAACCTTTGATATGCAAGTCTCGAATACTCTGTTGTTTTGGAAGAATCAAAAGGTTAAATTTCAGTTTCAATGTTGCCTTTCGCATTTCATCTTTCAAAACCGCCATCTTCTTCTCGGTTTCTTCTTCTTTATCGTTCAATATCTTCTGAGTTTGAAGGTCATGTAACTTCAGCAACGTCACCGCCCCTGTCAGCGAACCAACGGCAACGATAACAGCAAAAGTTCCTAATGTAAAACTAAGCCAGCGGTGCAGTATTTCCCTTGCCAGTATGTGCCAAATTTTCACAATTGAATTCTTTCAAAAAGCATAACCAATTTCCAATTAGGTCGGTTACTCCTGCCGCAAAGCGACAGCCGGGTCCTGCCTGGCAGCAAGCATTGCTGGAATCCAACTGGCGGCTACCGCGATTACCATCGCCACACATACCGCAAGCCCAAACAGCTCGAAATTTAACATCCACTCATACCTGCTTTCACCGACCGGCTCCGACCAATTGCTGCCGAGAAAGCTTCCAGCCAGGAATCCCAGAATCCCGCCGAAAAGGCCGATTACGATAGCCCTTGACAAAAAAATGTAAAGTATCTGTCGGGAGCGAAAACCCAGTGTGCGCAGTATACCTATCTCCGTTCGTCGTCCTCGTACATTCCCCACTGCCAACAATGCAATCCACACGAGGCATATAACCATTACCAATGAAACCAGAATTCTGACAAAACGTGTCCTGGTTACTCTCAATTGAGCCATATGTTCTCTCTCCCTTTCAATAGCAGCCTTTCCTTCATCCTCCACTTTAGTATAGGCATGTACTTTTGCAAGCACATTTGATGCCTTTTCAATCACCTGTGTGCCTGGGAGTATCCGTGTAATTTCGGCCCTGACTTTTGGCAGGTCCGCCCAGGCGCTGCGACATTCAAAAGCGAGAATCTCGTTTATAAATCCCTTTTTATTAAGTAGTTCCTGTGCTTCCTGCAGATTTATCCATACTGACATATCATCCTCTGTGCCCAACTCTCCATTGCACCTGTGTACAACAAATTCATTGCCCATAAATCGAATCCTGTCACCAACATTCAGTCCAAGTCCCTGTTGAACTTCGTAACCCAATACAATCTTTCCCCGCGGAACTGCCTCGATACTCAACTCATGGGAATACAGAACAGGATTAACAGCTTTTTTATCCGATGTACCTACAAGGATAACCGCCCATTTTGTTTCGGGCCACTTCACCTTCTGACGCAGTCTTGGCACAAGGTGTTCAATAGTCACAATCCCGGACTCCTGAAGCCGAGAAAGGTACTTCTCCGGCATATACTTATCTCCATAATCATCTGCATACCAGTCGCTGAGGTTTTGGTCTTTGGGAAGAATAACAATGTTGAATCCGAGTTTTTGCATCGCTCTCCTAACGTCATCTTCCAGAACACGCATCTTTTCCTGAGTCTCGATTCTTTTTTGTACGAGAATTGATTGCGTCCGAGCATCATGTAATCTCACCAGTGTAAGCGAACCAGCAAGGCATCCTACAGCCACCGCGACAGATAGTAATCCTAATGCGAAATTGAGCTTGCGATGTAGAATCTCTCTAATTATCAAACGTGAAATTGTCATAAGAACTACTATTTGCTCAAAGCATCCTTTACTTTCACATTCGCTATTATTGCAACTCTAATACCTCCGTTTGTTACCGGCTTCCGGACAATCATGGATGTCCCTTTCTGAAACGGCTCATAGCAAAGGTCCCTAAAGCAGCAACCACCAGGATGGCGGTCAGGGAAACAGCGGTCGTTCCCATCACGCCGAAGCCGCGAACCTTCCGCTCCGGTGTTTCGATGATCGGTGCAGAGAGCGGTTGGGGTGATTTGCTAATCGCCGCGGCAACAACTTGGCCCTGTGCATTGAGACTGGCATCGGCCGGCTCATCCGGGAATACACCGGTCAGCTCCGGCAGCGGCTCTTCGGCCATTTCGTAGAACTCCTGATAGAACTGCATCGCGGCGGCGTCCCAGTTTACGGCCATCAGCAAATCTACACCGGGGTTGAGCATTTTTAATTCGCAGCCGCACGGGCCCGTAATAAAAGCGACCGTCTCCCGAATCGTATCGGCGTTGATCCCTTCCGAGGCAAGAGCATAGAGCGTCCGGCCTCGTCCGAATACCGGAAACACAATCGCCTCGTCCGCATAGTCCCCCAGGTCCGACTCGCTCTTCAACAGTATCTCAAGCAGCATTTGTTCCTTTGGATCGGAGCGTGAGATTGCCAGCGTCGAGAATTCGTACGACAGCCCGGGCGTCTCCAGTTCCTCGGCAAGCTGCGTCGCCATTTCCGTAAGCTCTTTTGTCGCCGTGGCAAGTTGCTGGTCAAGTTTCTGCATGGCCGCCTTGTCTTTGGCGGCGTTGCCTGATTCGACAACAATCCACACGGCCGTTTGGCCATCCGTCAGACGCTGGGCCAACTGCAGCCGCTTCGGCGACTGAATCAGAGCCTTGACCGCCGCCGGCGTAAATTCACCGGTCCAGAACGGTGCCGCCCGGCCTTTTTGCAGGGGGTACCAGATCGCCAGGGCCGGCAGAGTTTCCGGAACGGCCCCGCCCAAAAGACTTGTCACCTCATTTTCCGCCGATGTCTCCAAATCCATCGTCGAGATACTCAGATTCAGGAATTCCGCCTCGTCGCCTTTTAACAGCGAAGAAGCAGGATCATCATCGGCAAGCGGGCCGCGGTGGATTATGACGGCTTCATAAGCATCAGGAGCCCAACGCTCCAGAGCGTAGCGAAAAACGGGAATCGCGCAACCGAATACAGGCCGGGCCAAACATGCAGAAATCAAAATGAAAAACGCAAAACGCCGGTATTGTTTCATTTCTGTCATACCTAAGCAGGATTTCAATTATCAGAACTTCTTACTTCAATACGATACCCGATTCGCTATTGTTTGTCAAAACAAAGCACTTTGCCACTTTTAGTAGCGAGGTACAACCGGTCGTTCGCCGCGGCCATGCCGTCCCGGGCCTGCAGGGGCGGTTTTTTCCGGGAGCAGCGAATATCGGCGGACCACAGCGACTTGATGTCGAAATCCTGCCGGAGCTGCCAGTCCGAGGAGTTGGCGTTTTTCTTTCTGGACCGGGCGTTGATTTTTCTCCTGCTGCCTGTGACTCGCTAAATCGATTCGGGCTTGCCGCCGGAGCCGGATTAATCCGCAAGTGCAAATACCAGAACAATCATCGTGACAGTCCGGCTTGTGCGTTTTGTTTTGTATTTATTAAATGGCCGGCAGCTCGGGCGACGGGGCAGTCTGGTTGCCGTAGATGTCACGTGCTTTAACACGGAAAGTCTGAACTTGTCCGCTTCTTCCAACTTTTACTCTGTATGTGCTTGAGCTTTGCCAGGTGCTGTTGAAGCCGGACCGGCTAGTACACTCGAAGAAATACTGCACGTTACCGCCGGGATCTGTAGCTTCCGCCGCAGTCATCTCAGCCCAGTAATCGAAGGTTCCGCCGCCGCCAGAGACTTCGCGAGGTTCGCCGCCAGGGGCCCAACGCATGGGATCAGGCGTTGGAGGCTGGAGATCGACGGTGACCTGGACCGAATCGCCGGTCGTATTTTGATTGGGTGATTTGTCCCGAACTTTTACAACGAAGCTGTATGTGCCCTTCGGCAGAGAAGTTAGCTGGTAGACGGAATTATCCTGCCAGTTGCTGTTATATGCCGGATTTGAGGTGCAGGCGAAATAATACTCTACACCGTTTTCATCGGATGCTGTTGTAGCTACCATACGAATTGAATTGGCTGAAGAGACATAAGGCGCATTTTGCCACGTCGCCGGATTAGGGCTCGGAGGTGTGGTATCCTCAGGAAAGGTGGTTGCCGAACTCAGTTCTGAGGAAGCGGTTTCGGCGAGATTGGCTGTGTTGCGAGCTTTGACCATGTAGGAGTATTCCGTGCCGGCAGTCAGGCCAGTGTCCGTGTAATTCGGCTCCTCCTGCCAGCCGCTGTCATGCCCGCCGAGAGAAATACATTCAAAATAGTACTCCACACTGCTGTCGTCGGATGAAGTGGCGATTGTTGCTGCCATTTCAATTGCAGTTCTTGAGGTTGCGTAAGGTGGGGTCTGCCAAGTCATAGGATTGGGATCCGGCGGCTGCGGGGGGAATATCTTCGGCTGGAAGTTGTTTACAAGAATCGCATAATCTGCGAAATCTACTATTCCATTTCTGTCCAGGTCTTCGGCTAACGGGACTTCATTGGATAACCACTTGTCCGCCAACAGTAACATATCGTTGTAATCCACCCAGTCGTTGGCATCGTTCACATCCGGATTCAGGTCGGCAATATTACCGGCATCCGACAGTGACATACTTGCCTGGTTCGTTCCGCCATAAGCACCGATATTGATGCGCCTGCCGTGCGGCCACAATTCCGCCGTCCAGTCTGAATTAGGGTCATTAGGTTCACCGCCGGCATCTATGCAGGGGCTGGTGAGACTGTCGCTAATCCAGCTTTGGTCAACGGGGTTCCATCTGCCGGCTTGAGATGTGACGTGGTAGTCTCCATCGACCCAGGAGTCGTCGCTTTCATCGGGCGTTTCGTTGTTGTCCCAGTAACCGTTACTGGCAAAAAGCGGGTCGTTAATGATAATATCACCCGGGCCGTTCGATACGCCGCCACCGAAGTTTCCGCCTTCATTCGAGCAGAACGCATTGTAAGAACTCGTACCTTGTCCATAAATCCCGCCGATGAGGTTTGCACTGTTAAATGCTATTATATTGTTTCTGATATAACCCGGGGACTGGCTTATAGCTGCACCGTTCTCTTCGGCGATGTTGCCCACAATGGTATTGTTGTATATTTGGGAACAACCGAATAAGCCGCCGCCGTTTCTGGACTTGTTGCCGGCAATAATGTTATTGGTGATTCTGCCGCGGCAATGACTTAGCGCACCGCCCGCATTCTGGCTCGTATTTCCAATGATCCTGTTGCCCGTGATGTGACCTGTACATTGGTAGCATGCACCACCATTGTACCGTGCATGATTTTCGACAAGTTTGTTGCCGGCAATCAGACCCTTGCAGAAAAACAGAGCGCCGCCGCTGTTGTTTGAACTGTTGTCGAAGTTTTTCGTAATATTGTTGCCGATTATTGGCCCGTTAGAATAAGCTATACCGCCTTTGTTTTCCGATATAGTATTGTATTCTATCGGTCCGTCACAATAGTATATCCCGTAGCCGGCGTTGGAACTTATCGTATTGCCCGAGATCACAGGTGCAGCGTTGTCTTCTCCGTGGATGCCGTGACCGTCGCAACCCCTGATAATGTTCATTGAGATTGTCGGCGAAGTACCGTAACAGTGGATGCCCCAGCCGGTAATAGTAAAGCCTGTAAGGACCGAATTACGACCCTCTCCGAAATCGAAACTCACGCTGTAGCCCGAATCGACAGCAATAATCGTTGATTGGACGACGGCCAGGTCATTGGGATTTTCGCTCATAAGCGTAACAGACTTGTTGTTGAATAAAACCATCCGGTTGTAGTTGCCGGGCTTGACAACAATCGTATCACCGTGTACGGAATAGTCGATTGCATCCTGAATGTTATCGAAGTCCGCAGGTCCGTTATCGTCGACAGTGATTGTTATTGCCTGAGATGTGAAAACCGGCAACAGCCATATGAGGGCACAAACAAGCTTTTTCATCCTAATATCCACCTCCAGTAGAGTATCAATTAATAAATATTTATTTTACTATAAAAACGAAACTTATTCAAGCAAAAAGCGTTTTTTCCTAATTTCATATAGCTTTTAAGCTATTGCGTGGATTGCTTTTGTCAGGCTCCCGAGACCCTGGCTGGGATCTTCTATAAGGAAAGCCGGTAAAGCCTTACTTTTTCGGACTAATTCTTTTGCTGTAGAGCCATGGAGCATCCGACAGCTCATAATCGACTATTTCATCGGGTTCGAAGAATAACTTGATTTCTTTCAGGGCTGATTCCGGGCTGTCCGATCCGTGAATGAGGTTATATCTTTGGGAGCAGCCGAAGTCTCCGCGAATAGTACCCGGCTGGGCTTCATATCCGAAGGTACTGCCTATCATTTTGCGAACCATATCTACGCAGCCGTCAGCTTCCCATACCATTAAAAGCGACGGCGCCGAACTCATAAACTTCACTGCCGGGGCAAAAAACTGCTTATCCTGATGGGCGGCATAATGTTGACGGGCCAGTTCGGCAGGGATTTGCATAAATTTTGCCGCGACGAGTTTCAGGCCTTTTTTTTCAAGCCGCGAGATAATCTGGCCAGCCAAATGCCGCTGTATACCATCCGGCTTGATAATGATTAAAGTGCGCTCTATCATTCAAGAGAAGTTTTCGATTTTCGATTTGCGATTTGAAATCGGCAATCGGCAAGTGGCAATCGCAAATTCAATATTATACTCCCTCAGCTACAATATAAATTTCCACCCGTCTGTTTTGCGGATTGCCCTTTTTGCCGGGCTGATTTGCCGCAATCGGTCTATATTCACCAAAACCTCGTGCGCTCAGACGCTTTGATTCGATATTGTTACTTTCCATAACCTTCAGCACGGCTATTGCTCTATGTGCCGATAAGTGCCAGTTGGTAGGATGTTTTGCTCGTGTCTCAGGCTTTTGAATAGGAATATCATCGGTGTGCCCGGCAATTATTACATCGAATTTCTTGCCTTGTTCGGAGTTGAGAATTGCAGTAAGCGATTTTATCGCCTCAATTGCCGATGCCGCCACATTATCACTGCCCTTGTCGAAAAGCAGGTCGCTCTTGAATTTTACAACGCCCCGGCTCGAATCGTACGTAACCATATCGGGCTGTTGTTTGGCAAAGTCTTCCAGTAAAGTGCTGAGTTCCACCGGCAGTGCCGCTCCGCCCAAAAGCAGCCTTTGCTGCATCGAAGCAATCAATTCTTTCTTTTTGGCAAGGTCTTCCTCGAGTGCGGCAATTTGCTGCTGCAGCGACTCGACTTCGATACTATCGGTTTGCTGAGCAGCGGCGAGTTGTTTCTTCATCTGCTCGAGTCGCAACGTATTTGCCGCCAGCTCGGCCTGAAGTTGGTCTATGAGCTTTTGCTGTGTATTGTTCTGGATTCGCAGGTCCTGCAGCTCCGAGTTGCAGCCATTTACAAGTAAAACACAGGCACATAAACTAAAAATAACTGAAAGTTTGACAGTTCGCATCATTTATTCCTTTCCAAGATGATTAAGATATTTTTACCATCCCTAAAAAACACAAGCCATTTAATAATAGGCCTTTACAACCTAACAAACTTTATTTTCTCGACCCTCACCTACAAATTAAACCGATTCGTGCATAACCGTCAAGAATAATCTTAACAAAATATCAACAGCTTTTTGACTGCTGATTCCCGGGTAAGAAAGTTTTGGTAGATTATATCGGCAATTTAGTATAAAATTCCATCCTAAAATAATCCTGACCAGAGTAATTTTGGGAAGGGTTAATATAATTTTGAACGGCCTTAAGCTTTGGTTTGATATTTGAATATGTTTTTATGAAAGTCTCAGTTGCAGAAAAGTGCGGATTTTGTCACGGTGTTAGAAACGCTATCAGTGTTGCTGAAAAGATTCTGATAAAAGAAAATGATGTTTATAGTTTCGGCCCTATCATTCATAATAAAGATATGGTGGAGCGGCTGGCAAAAAGCGGTCTGAAAACTGTAAGTAAAGTTCAGGATATTCACTCGGGCACGGTTCTTATACGATCTCACGGAGCCGCTCCCAAACAGATAGCGAGGCTTAAAGACAAAGGACTCAACATTGTCGATGCCACGTGCATATTGGTTAAGAGGGTCCAGCACATAGCCGGCGAACTCGAAAGGGATGGTTATAAAGTTGTGATCATCGGCGAGGAGAATCATCCCGAAGTCCAGGCGGTTGTAGGCTGTGCCAAAGATGTTATCGTCATTACCGAGGAGTCGGACCTGCATAAGCTGCCTCAAAATGCCAAGCTGGGCGTTGTTTGCCAGACGACGCAAAGTCCTGACCACTTCGGCAGGATGCTGGGCGCCATGGCAAGCGGCACTTTCAGCGAGTTGAAAGTGATCAATACTTTGTGCAGAGAGGCAATAAAGAGACAGGAATCGGCGGTACAGTTGTGCAGGCAGGTGGACATAATGTTTGTTCTCGGGGGCCTGGAAAGTGCCAACACGAGCAGGCTGGCGGAGTTGTGCAAAAAAGTAAATAAAGAAACATATCACCTCCAAAACTGGAATGAGCTTGATAAAAGTGTGCTTTCCGGCAGGAAATCGGCCGGCGTTACTGCGGGTGCTTCAACCCCTGACTGGATCATAAACGAGTTTGTGAAGAACCTGGAAGTTTCTGATCACGGCGGCGAGTGAGGTAAAGCTTTTCATAAAAAAAACAAAGTCATTCTTGAAAAAACTATTATTATCTGTTAAAAGTGTCAGATTGGTAAAGTATTGGCGTGATGTAATTTGCATTTGCTGCGTGGGCAAATGGCTTTTTTTTATAATGATTAACCGAAAAATAGTATTTGTGCAATGTTGCACAGAAGCTCATCGGCGTAAATGTGGGGCGCCGATAAGTCGTGAACACATGCTCCACAGAGGGATTTAATTCGATGGTAGATAGAAATATAGTTAATAAGTTAGGTCTGACACAAGAGAAACTCGAGCAGCAGGTCAACGAGATGTTTGGTGATCAGGAAACTGCGTTTCTGGAGGAAGCTCTGCAAACAAAGGTGGATTTACGTCTGCCGGGTACCATTCTTAAAGGAACTATTGTATCGCGGATAGGAAATGACGTTATTGTGGAGGTAGGCCTGAAAAGCGAAGGGATAGTCGATGCGATTGAATTTGACAGTCCCGACGAGATAGAGCCGGGCAAAGAGATCGAAGTTCTGCTTGAAGATACAGACTCTGAAAGCGGCCTTATTCTGTTGAACAAACGCAAAGCCGACCTCATGAGAGGCTGGAAAACAATTCTCGATACGAAACAAGAGGGTGATGTTGTTAAGGGTAAGGTCATAAGACGGATCAAGGGCGGTCTGCTCGTGGATATTGGAGTGCCTGTGTTTTTGCCGGCATCTCAGGTGGATATCAGGAAGCCGGGCGATATCAGCAGGTTCATCGGCAAAGAAGTGGATTGCAAGATTCTCAAGATAGACATAGAAGGCAGAAACATTGTTATATCCAGGCGCAAACTCATAGAAGAGGAACGCCGGAGCAGCAAGGAGAAAATCCTGTCGGAAATCGAGGTCGGACAATTGCGAAAGGGTATTGTGAAAAACATCGCCGACTTCGGTGTGTTCGTGGATTTGGGAGGTCTGGACGGTCTGCTGCACATTTCCGATTTGAGCTGGGGCAGAATATCGCATCCATCGGAAATTGTCGAACTCGATCAGGAGATCGAATGCATTGTTGTCGGTGTCGATAAAGAGCACGAGAAGATTTCGCTGGGCTTCAAGCAGAAGACATCCAGCCCCTGGAAGGATGTCGAACAGCGTTATCCTGTCGGGGCAACGGTCAAGGGCAAAGTTGTAAATGTAATGAGCTATGGTGTTTTCATGCGGCTTGAAGATGGTATTGAGGGTCTTGTGCATATCAGCGAGATGAGCTGGACCAAGCGCCTTGCGCATCCGAGCGAGCTTGTGAATCTCGGTGATGAAATAGAGGTCGTTGTGCTGAGTGTTAACAAGGAAAAGCAGGAAATCTCGCTGGGGCTCAAGCAGACTCAAACCAATCCATGGGCGATAGCTTCTCAGAAATATCCGTCCGGTGCGATTGTTAGCGCAAAAGTACGTAGTTTGACCAATTTCGGCGCTTTCGTGGAGGTAGAGCCGGGAATCGACGGTATGATTCACATTTCGGATTTAAGCTGGACAAGAAAGCACAGCCATCCCGGTGAAGCCCTGCATAAGGGGCAGGAAATTAAATGTATTGTTCTGGATGTTAATGAAGAAAAGCGGCGGGTCTCCCTGGGCATAAAACAAATGACAGAAGATCCCTGGATACATGCTATCCCCGATAAATACATTCCCGGACATATTATCAAAGGCAAGGTGGCAAAGCTTACTAATTTCGGCGCATTCGTTGAACTCGAACAGGAATTAGAGGGGCTCTTGCATATTTCGGAACTCGCCGACCACAAGATTGATAAACCTCAGGATATTGTTAAGGTCGGCGACGAAGTTGAAGTAAAGATTCTTAAGGTTGATACTGATGCCCGTAAAATCGGTTTGAGTTTGCGAAGGGTTAAGTGGGCTGCCGAGGAGGAGCAGGCAGCCGAGACAGGCCGGCAGCGAGCTCCATCAGGTCCTGAGAGAGTTCTTTCCGATGCACATGTGGCCCAGCTTAAAAAACAGAAAGATGTTACTGACGAAAGCAAAACCACTGATGCCGAACCGGACAAGTCAGACGACCAGCAAGGTCAACAGCCTGAGGCCGTATCCAAAGATGAACCACAGGAAAAAGCGGCTGAGGATTCTCCGCAAACAGAATTAAAAACATCGGAAGAGTCCGAGCAGGCCACACCTGAGCAGACTCCGGAAAATACAGATACTGATAGTCAAACCGATGATGATAACGCCGAAAGCAGTGCAGAATCGAATAAAACCGAGTAACTATTGATAGTTTGTTGAGATAAAAAGTGGCCTTGTGAAGCACAAAAAAATTAGCTGAAAACCGAATTTTGGGTAAATATTTCTCTATAGAGCATTTTAAGAGCCTGTAATTGCTGAATTTGTGTATTTTTGAAGAATTTATTCGAAATTAGGGCATATTTTTTGACATTTTTCTTGACGGATATAGGGATAGTTTGGTACAAATAAATAAGTGAAGTCAGGTGCTCTTCTGGATTTTGGCTTACTGGCGTGTAAAAGTATCCATAGTTCCTGGGCAACCACCTAAGGCGTATTAGGTGGAGGGACAGAGTTGGAGTGAGGTTTGTGATTTGTACTTAATGTATCTGCAAGTCAACTTACAACTCAAACACGGCTTCCACGTGGAAGAAGAGAA
>CAZTDF010000032.1:11849-30710 GCA_964612465.1 uncultured Pirellulales bacterium | reverse complement strand
AGAGCAACGGCCTTTTAAGCCGTAGGTCTTGGGTTCGAGCCCCAACACTCTCATTTCCTTAATGCCGCTATATATAAATACTTATATCAAACTTAGCTAATTAGAGCCGATTAAGCATTGCTGTTATTCCCGCGAAAGAGGGAATCCAGCATTTTAGTTGTTTATACTGACAATCGTGGTATCGGTTCTTCTTTACTGAAATTATTATTATCCCCCATTTTACGGTATGTTGGAATCACATATAGAAAAGGTGACGAAAAGGACAAATTGGTAGTAGCAGGATTATCCCGTGTTGGCAGCTTTTGGCTATAATTTACTTACTCTTAATCTTATTACCTTTGCCATTGCACAAAATTAAGAGTTCCATTCCTTATAACTCCGGAACAATTGTATAAGTGTCTTTGTCAAGATCGATCAATACTTTTGTGCCATCTGCAAAAATTGTCTGCTGCCGCCGATACTCGTCATCCAGAAATTCATGGCCGGTCATTTCTACTAAAGCAAGCCTTTTATTGAGATTACACATAGTCCGAACTCGCTGCAATTCCGATTCAGCGGGCGTAATTGATAAATACGGCAGGCCGGCATGGGCCAGACCATGTAAATAACCTGAGTCATTTTCCGGAATGCCCCATGCTCCTTTTCCAAGCGACCAGGGAATAAAAATTGAATCATGATAAACCAGGCTGAATAGGGGAACGGGTATGCCCATCGCCGGCCCATTACCGGGATTTGGACTCAAGGCAAACGGAGCGTGATGAACTAAATCGAGGTGGGGAATCGCCCAATCGGCGGGTTCTTCGGAACTGACTACTCCAACCTGAGTGCGGATAAAATCGAAACAGTCTCCCCTATAATCAAGGCACTGTTTTCTCGTAACAGGATGTTCCGGATTGTAACACTCATCCGGCGGGACAACTGCAAAAACATCCAGATATGCGCCCCTGACTTTGACATTATTATTAAGAATAGAACGGTAGTTCTTGGTTACATGCCCAAGAGCCAGACTGGAACAAAGAATTGATTGTTTGCCGCCATACCAGGTGCTGCCAAAATACCTGCTGCCGTTTTCCTGCATTATAGTATGTCGCTGGTCGTACGATTTTGCATCGAGATAATAATCGCGGTATTGGTCGTGCAGGGCAAAAACATATCCCAGGTCTTCGCAAGTCTGAGCAAGAGCACGAAGGCCTTCCCACCCCCCTGCCTCCGGGCTCGGAGGCAAAATATCAGGATGCAGATTGTCATATCCCCGAAATCCCCAGCCATCCAAGTGAATATAGGCCTGGTTGACCCCCTTCTTTTCCAGGGCACGTAATTGTTCTGCTCTCTTGTCAAACCTGACAAAATAATGATTCTTTTCAGGGTCCTTCTTATTGTAATAACTCGACTCCGGCTGGATGTGTATTAGAATATGAGTGTGAATTACAGGAGAGCCGATCAAACGCTTTACAATTGGATTACGGGCAATCTTCTCATTTAACGAAACGAAAGATCCATTTTCAATGACATAACGTCGGTATCTTTTGGCAAGTGTTACATAATTGCCCTTCCGGAAGAAACACAATCTGGCCCGCCTCGGATATGAAAGTTTTCCCAGAGAATGCACCCAGCGAGAACCAAGCCTCGTTGGTCCGCCTACAGGATGTGAAAAGTGGCAGCCGCCGTCGGCGGGCGTCTCAAGAATAACCATTGCTGCAGAATCACCTTTCTGGCAGCCCCACCAGGGCATGTAGAGACCGCGCCCGTAAGAGATTGTGTCATAAAGCCTAACGCGCTGCGACCATTCCTTTGGCAGCAACATTCCCTGCATGAAAGGGACAACTGTGAAATCGAAACTTGCCTTTTCAAAGGGGGCCGGCCATAAACATTGTTTAACAGCAGCGGCATCTTCCCGGGCAACCAGTTCGCAAACCAGATCCTCGCTGGGAGCCTGCAGGCATATATTAAGCTGTAAGCCAATTTCCAACAACTCGTCTTCATGGAGGTAGTCATTCAACTGGATTTTTATTCCAGACTTGAATCCTGTTTCATAAGGTTCTATTTTAATTTGTTTCGCATCTTTAAGACATAAAGGGATGTTCCGGCCACTATGTTCGATAGTCAGATCTCCCGGTGTTGAACCCTCTATGTTCCATGAAATGTCTTTGTCCCTGACTTGCATTGCAAGGGTATTTGAGTCAACTACTACTGTGAGACGTTCCCCCTGGATGATCCACTGAGACGCATCTTGCTTTACATTGACCTTTGGATTGCCCCATTCGAGTTGCGCAAGCTTTCCTGAACAGACATAATCCCAGAAGAGTATCATGCAAATCAATAACAGGTATGTTTTACGAGTCATAAGTTAGTCAACTCCTCTCAAACTTAAACAGAACGCCTTTTGATACTATAAACGACTTCTAAGCTCCCAATCAATCTAACAGAGATTGTGACGTTGTCAAGCAGAGTATTCTTTTGTCTGTTCATCGAGAAAATGGCAGCACTTCCATTGTTATTGCGCTTTTGTTTCCATTGACAGCATGCACTGTGTCCGCTATAGTTATGCAATGCTTGTTTGGCACAAAAAACACATGTAACCTTAAGAAGAATATAGTTTTATGATTGCTTTTATGACCTTTTGTACCTTAGGCTTCGGATTTGAATATCAAGGCTCCGGCCAATCCTGCCTTAGGGCTTGTTTTGGAGACGACTTAAATTGAGCGGTCTATTCTACAATCTGGGCCGAAAGGTCGGGCCGAAAGTTCGAAAGGCCAGGTGGATGTGGCAATCGGTAACCGGCAGCGAGGCCGACGCTATCAAAGTCGAACATGAAGTCGGCCTGGACCTGGCACGTGAAATCAGGCAGCAATTGGGGCGGGAGCAGGAATCGCAGACAGACCAGGCGTTAAATGAAATAGGCAATCGTCTTGCCGCTTGTGTCGCCAACAAATCACGCAGATTCAGTTTTGAAACCGTCAAAGGCCCCGAGCCCAATGCCTTTGCTCTGCCGGGAGGTTTCATCTTTGTGACCCAATCGCTGATTGAACTGTGCCGGTACGATCAGAATGAGATTGCATGCATCCTGGGACATGAGATGGCTCACACTATCCGGGGACACGCAATGAACCGTATCGTCAGCAATTCGGCAATTGCCGTAGCATCCCGGGCGGCACCGATTCGCGGGGTCCTTTCAGGCTGGCTGCGCAAGGTCGGTGTGCAATTCCTCGAGAGCGCTTATTCAAAGGATCTGGAATCCGAAGCGGACCGGCTCGGAGTGCGTCTGGTTGCCGCGGCAGGTTATGAGCCAAGCGCCTGTGTGCAATTATTCTCACGCTTAGCAGAACTGAACTCGCCTCCGAGCCAATTTGATCTCGGCAGTTATTTTTCCTCGCATCCGCCTTTTAATGTCCGTATCGAAAATATCAAGCGTCAACTGCGTAAGTATCAGCAACAAGCTCAGCCATAGATCTACCGTCGAGGTGCTTTTGTGAATCCAGCAAATCTTCCGGCGTAAGTTGATCCACATCGCCGAGCTGGTTTTGAACCTTCCGGACCCACAAGGTCAACGCTTTAACGGCTTCGGGATCGAAATCGTATCCGGATGAATCGGTTAATATCCCGATCGCTTCGGCAACAGACCGCGAATTATGATACGATCGATCTGAAATAAGTGCATCAAACGTATCAGCTACAGCTAAAATGCGAGCACCAATAGGTATAGAAGTATTCAAAAGACCATCCGGATATCCCTGGCCGTTCCATTTCTCATGATGGGCTCGAACAATTTTAACCTCTTGTTCAAGAAAGCTCATTTTGTCAAGTATGCGTACAGCAATAAGCGGATGCTGCTCAATGATCTTGCGCTCACGGGGCGTTAACCTTCCCGGTTTGGATAGAATTGCATCAGGAATCCCGATATTTCCGATATCGTGAATCATAGCAGCACGGCTAAGAACATCTAACTGTTTGGGGGGAATTTTCATCATCCCGGCAATAGCGACGGCATAATGCATCACGCTTTCGGAATGTTTTTTTGCATAAGGATCTTTGGCCTCAAGAGCCTGGACCAATCCCCAGATGCTCTGCATAAACATCTTCTCCGCCTGCTCCGACAGGCCTGCAACACGTCTTTTAAGCTTCTTAATCCTTTCAAACTCAATGTCGCCGGCTTTGAGAACCTTTGACATTTTTTCATTCCAGAGCATGGCACAATTCCGGCCGGCGCTCTTGGCTTCGTACAGAGCCAGGTCCGCCCTGCGAATCACGTTGCTGGAAGAGTCGCTGAAATCGGGCAAACTTTGGGCAATCCCGCAACTGATCGTCATCGAGACGTTTTCCTGAACCTCTATTTGCTGGACTTTCGCTCGAATCCTCTCCATGAATGTCAGAGCATCGCTCGCTTCGGTTTCAGGCATCAGGACGACAAACTCGTCACCTCCATAGCGGGCGAGTATATCCGGGATCCTCTTCTGGTTTTTCATGCATTCGGCAAATTTTTTGAGGGCATCGTCACCTGTGGCATGGCCAAATACATCATTAATAGTTTTAAAATTATCGAGGTCGATGATGGCTATCGAGAATGGATGCTTGTACCTTATGGCACGGGCACATTCCGCTTCGAGCTTGTCCTCGAGAAGTCTCCTTGAGCCAACGCCCGTGAGCGCATCGGTCAAAGACGTTAGCCTCGCCTGATGATAGAGACTCGCGTTGGTCAGATGAGATGTCAGAATTTCCCGCGTGAGTTTCGCCTTATAAGAAGTCAGCTCCCTGTTGACTATGCTGCCATGAGCCAGTCCGCACATGCACAAATAGCCGGACAACTGTTCTTTTGTGTTTTCTTTAAGACCCAGGATCGACAGCGGAATCACCATGCGGGGTCTTTGCGCACCGGCCATCCGGCACTCATCCGGAACACTGTCACGATAAAATCCGCTTTCGCCCAATAATTCGTTGCCTTCGACCGGAGGTTTGAGGTGTTCTTTGCTGCATAAACAATCGGTGTCGCTTACCACAATTGGGGGCTTGTCACTATCCTCGTGAGAACCGGATGAGGTATCCCAAAGACACAGCAGACACCTGGTGGCCTGAAAAAGCCTGGGCACTTCTTCGGTGACCGTATTGGCTGCTTCACTTAGCTCTATGCTCTTAAGGCAATTGGCAAGCATCGCAACATCTTCAGCCGCCGCTCTATCTTCAAGAAGTTGTTGTCCCATCAAATCACGAGCCGATAGGATTCCGACAACCACGCCGTTGTCAATAACAGGAAGATGGCGAATGTGATTTGCGGTCATAATCTCTCGCGCCCGGCCGGCGGGAGTCCCAACAGAGCAAGAAACAACCTGCGGAGTCATAATCTCCATGATCTTGGTTTTTTCAAGGTCCATCGAAGAGGCAACCGCTCGACTGACGATATCACGCTCTGTCACAATACCTGCAAATTTCCCGCTACGATCATTCACGATCAGACAGCCAATGCGGTTTCCGGACATAATGTCCACGGCCGACTTGACCGTGGTCTCGCGAGTGACAGCTACAATTGATACGGGGCGCTCGATAATTTCTTCCATATTCCGGTCCTTTACATGATTTGTCAATCGTTTCGGATTCTCCAACCCCAAACATCCATTAATACTCATCAGAAAAAAGTATCGGCATTAATCATCGGTCACTTCTGGAATTTCTATGACACTCAGGGCCATAAAACTCGAGAGAAAGTTATGACGCCTATATGACGCCAGTGTATGCCGCTTTGCCCTGCGAAATGCTTCCGATGATATCTGTCTTTAAGTCATCGCAAGGCGATATCGATGCTGTTACTATGGAACATAAGGATCCGATAATTACGACGTTTTATCAGGAGGTTGGCAATCAAAAGGTCCTCCAAGCTGTTGTTGCCTTTCCGAATCTACTTTTTGACAGATCTCGACACTCTATTTCCCAAAATGTTGGAAATCTTTTCAAGCAGACTTGTGAAATCAACCGGCTTGGTAACATAGTCTGCAATGCCAAGAGCGGAAGCTGCTGTTATGTCATGCATCTCGCAGAGTGCCGTGACCATTATTACAGGCGTGTCTCTTAATATCGGATGTTTTCTCATGCGTTCGAGCATCTCGTGGCCATCCATAACAGGCATGTTATTATCAAGAAGGACTATATCCGGATTCTTATTTTCTGCGATTTGGAGCCCCTCGGCTCCATCGCCTGCGGTAATAACCTCATAGTGGCACCATTCAAGGCGGCATTGGATGATGCTGAGACAGTCGGGTTCATCATCGACGACAAGTATCCTGGCTGGGGCGACTTTTTTATTTGACTTAAACGCTCCGAACATTCCCACTTACCCTCAATAATCCCTATCTGAGTCATTGGATTCTCTTAACCGAAGAATAACTCCAGAAATATTCATCGACCTTAATTCGTCATAGGATTAGCAAAACCCAGCTGATGTCTGAAAAATGGCGAGAAGATTTAGAATTCCTTACTATACCAATGTATTTATAGGAGCATACGGGTCCCTGAAATGTCCAGGCACGCTACTTCCCTTCGTCAGCTAAGACTTTTTTCGAGGAACTCAAAGCTTCCCATATTTCCCGGCTAAGAATTTTGTCCAACGAAGCCAAAGTCGATAGCAGTTCTTTAATAGAATCATCATCTCTTTTGTTTTGCAGCATCATCATCCTGTCCAGCAGCATTTCCTTTTTGACGTTTCTCTCGGCCTGCTTGCGCTTGGCGACTTCGAGCTGAAGTTGTTCAGTGGTTGCAGCCTGCTCCTCAACAGAATTCTCGAGGATCTCGCGACATTCTTTCAATCCGTTCTCTACTTACTCACATTCGGCGATTTTCTGCTGTAGCTATTCAATGGCAACAGTCTGTTCCTTAGCATGCTGGTTAAGCTGGTCGCGGTGATCTCTTAGTTTAGCCTCCTCCGGCAATAAAAGCATTGGCCTGTCGGTTATCTCCTTGAACTTTGACATCGCGTCCTCGGGAATCGGCTCTCCTTCTTTATAAATATGTGGCGAGAGAAACACGATCAGCTCGGTATTGTTTATCACAGTGTTAGTATATTTGAACAGTAAGCCAATTAGCGGAATATCACCGAGAATCGGGATCTGATCAACTTCTTTGGTTGTTTCCTGCCGTCTTAAGCCTCCTATAACGACGATTTGGCCGTCCTTTAGTAAGAGCGATGTACTGACTCGTCGAGTGTCGACCACAGGTACCCCGGTCGAACTCTCGCTTGTCATGACATTCTGTTCCGTATCAACTGTCAGAAAAATGTTATTCCCATCAGTTATGGTCCCGCTGACCTGCAGATTAACACCGACTTCTTTGAATTTAGTAGATGTAATCGCCCCTGCACCTCCGGCAGCAGTGTCGCTCACCTCGCTATAAGGAATTTCTTCAACAGCTTTGATATTGGCGGATTCTCCACTGACCATCAAAGCCCTTGGGCTCGCGATTATCTCGACGTCCCTTTTATTCTGCAGCATTGCAACAACATTGCGAATTGTACCACTTATGACACTGAAGTCCCCGCCGAAACCTGTGGTGTTGAAGGCAGTAGCATTCCCGATACTCTCGCCGTCGGCAACAGTAGAACCAAGGCGCGTCGTAAAGTTTTGTCTGTATTTAATATCATAGTTCTTATCTGAAAGGATGTCCCAATTAACACCGATTTCGGTTGTGTCACGCAGTTGAACATCCACAATGACCACCTCTATCATAACCTGTTGTGGCGTTCTGTCGGCCTTTTCTATCTCAGACATAATCCTGGCAAGGTTCTCCTTTGTGTCGCAGATTATCAAGGAATTGTTCTTCTCATTGATTGCTACGGTCCCGTATTCAGAAGACATCATTCCCACCACTTGCTGAAGGCTTTTGGCATCGAGAAATTTCAGCATTACTGTCTGCATAAACAACTCCGGCTTTTCTTCATCGGAGCCTAAAGAGGTAAGAAGCGCTGTCACTGGGCTGGATTTTGTAGGTCTGGTGATTTTTGCAAAAGGATTGTCACGGCCAACCGGCAATGGTTGGTTCTCTGCGCCCAGGACTGGTTGGAATTGTACGAGAACGTACCACATAGCAATGGCTAAAATGATGCAGGAGAAGATTGTTTTTGCATGTTTCTGGTTATTCATAAGGTATCCTTGTACATGATTTGACAAATTGTAACAGTTAGGTCACATCTGGCCTTGTCCGAATCAGGGTCGAGAGTTTGCACTTCTATTTCGTCTATCCAAACTTCCTGAGTGCGTGCCTGTAGCCTTTCCATTAACTTCACTATGTCCCTGTAGACCCCTACTACGCTTAGCGCTGCACTCTTAGTCACCACGCCTAAACGCTCATTCTCAGGGTATCGCTCATCGGCAATCAAGTTAATGGAGTAGACTGCACAGCCTGCTTGTTCGGAAATGATCTGTAAATCACTGAAAAACTCTTTTGCCTGGTCAGGTGTAAATAGCACGCACTGAAGTTGAGCGGAGTTTTCACGCAATACTTGCAACTCTTTTTTCTTGATCTCAATTTGTCCGGCGATACTCTTGCTTTGCTCCACAATCTTGTCCATGGCAGACTCATAGCCCCTCGCCGAGGACAGATAAGTGGTTTGTGGTGTTACCGTCCATTTGTACATTGCAAATGCTGCAATCACAATCAGCGCTGCCGAAGTGGCATTTCTTGTTGAACTACCCAATTTGGCAAGATTGTCAACTAACATCAGCTATTACTCTTTTCTATGATCAGGGCACAATCGATCTTATACACAACTAATCCACTCGACTCCTCTCCTCTCGTTGTCTCGACCAGAGAAGCTGAACTAATGTAATCCGAGTCGTTCAGCGTCTTGATGAACAAACGAGCCGCCTCGTATGACAGCGCCAGGCCTTCCAGGGTCATCTCGCCATCGCCGGTGCAATGCATCGTGGTTATGCGCACGGCTTCGGGTGTGTGGCCTCTGATGTCATCCAGGATCTTCGCCCAATTCAGAGCCGGGCGAGAACCCAAAATGTCGTTCAGCCCGCCCGGTCTGTTTGACAGTAGCTCGATTTGCCGCTCTAAGAGTTGCTGCTCTCTAAACAGGATCTGCATGTCCTGGGACATCTCCGTCTGTTTGCGATGGACAACGCTTCTCTTGGTTTTGTCAGCCAGCCGGCTAAAACCAGCCCCAACCGCCAGCATAAGCAACGGGACCACCACGACAATTACGGCAGTTGCGAGCACGAGTTGCTTTTTGACAGCTTTAACTTCAGCAGATTCCGGAGGGACCAGATTAATCTTCAAACCAGTCTGGCGCGTATCCAAAAGCCCCATGGCCAGGCCAATCGCAAGCGCCGACGGTTTTCCTTTGCAACTGTTTTGGTCAACGATTGTATCCTGACATGCGTTTTCACCCGTCCTGACCTCCAGGCCGGCACTCGCAATATTGGCGCTCAAAGAAGTCATTGCGTCGTCAGGCAATTGCACACCATCCGCGACTATTGTGACTTCCCACTTTTCAGAGCTATCTGCAACCTCGATATCATAAAATTGAATAATCGCATTTATTTCACCAGCAAGCCACCGGCACAGCTCGTCAGGCGCTGCTTTATCTGCGCTGATATCCTCCACTCTGACAAAATCCAGCACTTGTTTTCTAAATACGCACAAAGTCAGGGCACTGCCATGCAATATTGCAATAAGCACATCACTGTCAAATCTCCCCTCTATTCTTTCACCGAAAAGTGCTCTAACATAGCCGAGTATTGGCGGTTCGACGGTCTCTAAATCAAGCCCCGCCCGACTGCACATTCTGGTAAGCACAGCTAATTCCTGGCTATCGGCGGCAACCGCAAGCAGACGGTTTCCCGACTCTTGTCCTGAGTTGATTCCGCAGAAGTCAAAGGTAATTTCTTTGCCCGACAAGGCAATGTAACTCTTGAGTTCATTTTGAACGAACTGCCCGATATTGCTCGGGGCCCCTTTGGGTGCCTCCAGGATGTGGGTAATCGTGGATCCTGTAGATAAAGATACCGCAGCTTTTCTTGCCCGGATTCTATTGCGAGACTTCAGCTCCTTTATAGCTTTGGCAAGGATTTCGGGCTCCTCAATGTTACCGTCCTTGATCGCCCCATCGGGAACAGGGGCGCTGCCGACCTTGAGTAATTCAATGCCTTTGGTGCTCTGCTTAAGCAGTGCCAAACTTATGAGACTTTCCGAAATGTCAACTCCCAACGCAGTTTTTGTGCCGAGTTTCATTCGTTTATCCTCGCACTGTCAATTCTTATTATGTAAGGACTACTGCTCGAGATGGTTAGGTCAGCCCCTACTCTGGCGACAAAGCCTTGCGACGTAGTGCCGGTTGACGTAATAGTGAGATTAGGTAAAGAGCCGCCGACGGCGACGGTGTATGAGCCACCATTGAAGGCTTTGTCCGTAAAGCCGATGCTCCAGCTTGAATCGGCTCGAATCTCGGAGAAAGCGTCATTTAATCCGGCTTCTGCAGTAGCCAGGGCCTCGGCAGCATAGATTTGATTCCGCATAACCTGAATCTCTTCGGTGTTTATTTGCAGCATGCCCATGACGACTGCAGCCAGTAGCGCTATTACAAATACCACTAATAAAAACGCCGAACCATTGTTTCTATTGTTTCTTCCGCCAACTTTCATACGCTCGCAACCTTCATGGCAGCACGTAGCCTGTGGATTTCAATATTACCGACCAGCCGTCATCACCGAGGCTGGTATAGGCACAGAGATAGTGAGCCGGGTCTATCTTTGCCAGGCAGGGAGTCGTCGCTACCGTACTTTCATACTCAAAAAAGTCTGTTGCCCTTGATATCGTCCAGACACTGGAATCCACGGTCAGTACGGCGGCATTGCCGGCACCGGCCTGTCCTGAAGAAACACAAAGATAGTTGTCTGGATCCATCTGCGCCAAATCGGGAATAATACCGGTCGTCTCGTCATACTCAAAGGCAGTTTCCCTGGAAATCGACCAGTCGCCGGTGTTCACTGTCAGAACAACGGCCCAGCCAGAGTTAACCGGACCCGTATAAGCACACAGGTAGTGGGTCGGATCTATCTGCAGCAAAGCAGGACTCTGGCCATTCGTGATGTCGTATTCGAAAGGAGCTGCCTTCGTAATGTTCCAGGTACCTGTGTTGACCGTCAGAACTACCGCCTGGCCGTCGGAGAACTTGTCGGCGTACACACAAAGATAATGACTGTCGTCTATCTTCGCTAAGGCGGGAGTAACTGCATGATCCGTGTCGTATTCAAAAGGAGTCCCCTTCGTAATAATCCAAGTGCCTGTATTAACCGTCAGAACCACCGCCTGGCCGTCGGAGAACCCGTCTGTGTACACGCAAAGATAATGACTGTTGTCTATCTTCGCCAGGGCGGGAGTCGCTCCATAATCCGTGTCGTATTCAAAAGGAGTTTCCTTCGTAACATTCCAGGTACCCGTATCAACCGTCAAAACTACCGCCCAGCCGTCATTGCCTGCACCGGAATAGGCGCAGAGAAAGTGAGTCGCATCTATCTGTGACAAAGCCGGAGTCTTTCCCTGCGTGGCATCGTATTCAAAAGGCGCGGCGCGGCTGACGGCCCACGTGGTGGGATTAACAGCCAGGACGACCGCGTCGCCGTGGTCGAGATTTCCAGCATAGGCACAAAGGTAGTGGGTGCTGTCTATCTGCAACAAAGCCGGAGCCTGCCCCTTCAATATGTCATACTCGAACGGAGTGGCTTTGGTGACAACCAAGGGATAGCAGTTATTTGCACGGAGGTAAGCCTGCGTGGTAAAGGTCTTGTTCTGTCCAAGCAAGGCTGTATTCGCAAGTGTGGTTTCGACTTTTACGCTCCGAATGGCGCCTGTGTTTGTAATTGGGATATTGAGGTCACAGGCATCGTAGCAAGTGAACTGGAACTGGTTGACCGGTCCGGCCAGATCCGAGAGGCTCCCGACGAGGCCGAACTCGACATAGTTGCTTGCACCATTGACGTCGTATCGGAAGCTGTTCGCATCGTTGTCCGTGAACTCGATGTAACCGTTAACCGTATTCGAGTCACTAACGGCGGTAATTCGAGCGGCCTTGGAGAGATTGCGGTTTAAGTGGTCGATCAGAACTCTGCCGTTTTGCAGTGCTTCGGCACTATTAGCATTGGAATCCCAACTGTTCTGTATGGCCCTGAGCTGCGGCACCAAAACGGCAAAGAGAATGGCCATTATCGCCATAGCGATAACCATCTCCAGCAGCGTTAGCCCCGGACAGAAACGAGTTATATTGCTCCCGTGCTTCATTTTGATAGACAATGCCTCCATTACTTCCACTCCTTAACTCATTAACTTCGACAAGAGACTGAGCTGTCATTAGGCTAAGTTCCGACTTATAAGAGAATTTTAGAAGGAAGAGGGGCTGCGTCCAAACCCGGCATATTGGAACCCAGAGAGCGTATTTATCGGCCGCTATAGTTGTCAAAAAGCGATTGATTTCTCAGGCTGATAGGAGAGCCGATAACGCAAGAGCTTGCTCTTCGCAGCTTGCGCTTGGCGGGAAGATTTGCCCCTACCATCTCCTCGCAACGAGGGTGGCAAGAGTGACGTCAACTTCCTGAGCATTAAGAGTGTTACTGCCATCGAGGTCGTAGCCGACTTCGACTGTTATCTGTCGAAGGTCCGAAGCGGCGCCGCTGTCACTTACCGTGCACAGGTATGACCCATCGACAGGTGTGTTCGCTTCGGTGAACGAGCTGCCGTAGCTATAGATTGAGCGTGCCTTTATGTCATCGAGCTTGGCCTGGGCGAACATCAGGCTGCGTGTTTTTTGCTCGATTATTGCCGAACTTACCTGAGCGCTGGTCAGGGCCTTCAAAATCGGGACCATCACGATAAGCAGCAGGGCCGAGGCCATAACAACCTCGGTGAGAATGAGCCCCTTGTATCGATTCGCGATTTGCAATTTGCAATTTACGATTTTTAGCTCTCGACGCATTTTATCGTACCGGTTGCCGGAATAATGTTGATTGTAAAGGTTTTTCCTTCAGCAGAGACAGTGATCTGCGTTTTAGTACTCGTCAAATTTCCCAAGGGACCAAATTCGAATTCATCCGCCACACCAGCAACGGTCACTTCCGTATCGAAGGTGCAAGAATCTAAAATCGCTTCGGTATCAAGATTTATCATCTCATAGCCGGTATACGGATCAGGGCCGAGCATCCTCAGTGAAAAGCCCTCGGTATTGTTTGCGGCATCGGAAATAGCAAGTCTGCGTGTGAGGCGAAGGTCGGTGACAATTTTTTTCGTCGTGGCCTCAGCTTTGTACCGGGAGACGACAGCCATGTTCAGCCTCGGTATGGCTATGACCGCAAGTATGCCGATAAACAATACGACCATAACCACTTCGACAAGGCTGAAACCTTTTCTTCTCCTGGTCAGCTCTACAAACGTGAATCCCTTGCCTCCTTTTTGCATTGTGACCTCCGATGCGGCGCCGCTTTTGTAACGAATTCCCATGGTTGAAGTCAATTGCAGGAGGGGGCCGGACTGCTCATTTGACTCCCTGCCCCAATAAGCGCTAGTTTTCTTCGATTGCTACAGGTTGTTTAGACTCTTGCACTTCCTTAGACTTTTCCGACGGCATCTTCTCAGACGCCTTGGCTGGTGTCTGTTGGCCCAGCTTGGTGATTTCTTGTTGCAGCTTTTCATTGGCGGCTGTTAGTCCGGCGATCTCCCGCTTAAGGCTATCCTCAGAACGTCTGTACTTGGCGTACTGATTTTTGTTGGCGGCTGTTAGTCCGGCGATCTCCCGCTTAAGGCGATCCTCAGAACGTCTATTATCTGTGATAAGCCAGATAATGAGTATGACCGCTGTGATTAGAGCCACCATCGCAAAAACTGTTAACCATCCCTCGACTGCGGAGGAAGCGCCAAACGGATGCCTGGCAGCGCGCCAACGCTCAGTTGGTTTTAGCGCCAAGAAGATAACATATAGCACTTGCGTTGTCATGTTTTCTGTTATCATGTCGTACCCCGACTTTCTTATTAGCCAGCTTTGGTGCCGATACAAGCAGAATACCCGCTAGCGTCACAGTTACATTAGTTTGACTGTTCTTACCGCAAACCGCTTCTCGTTAGTGCCCATGCTCGCTGTCGTCAACCCTGTGGTTAGCAGTTAACACGTTGGGGTATGCTAAGCCGGTTACAGGACAGACTGGTTCACCGTCGGGAAAATAATCGGTGTCTGTCGTTACTGCCTGCAGGTTGGCGGGCCAATCGCCGGTGTTCGCAAAGAACAATTCGATCTGCGTGTTTATCAGGTCGATATTGGTCGCACAGCCATTGGCCTTGGCAGCAGCTGCACCTCCCATGATTCTTGGAACAGCGATTGCCGCCAGCGCTCCAAGGATCAGAACCACGATCATTAATTCGACTAATGTAAAGCCTTTTCTATGTCTCATTTAATCTTCCTTTCTAAGTTGGAAAGACTTTGATTTAAGTACTTTGGTCCGCAGCTATGTTATCGGCACAGGAGATTGCCGGCTTTATAAAAAAGCACACAATAACAAAATCGGGTAATTCGGACTATTGCCTAATAATCTCAAGGCGATACGGTTCATCTTATCGGGTTGTGTTGATCTCGGAAAACCGATAAGATAATATTCCTGTAAACCGCTCCCTGTTAGTGGACATGGCCGCTGGCATCCACCCTGTTGGTGCCAAGAAGACTGTTGGGGTATACAGCACCAGTTACTGGACATATTGGCTTCCCGTCGGGAAAGTAGTCAGTGTTTTTGGTAACTTTCTTCAAGTTGTTCGGCCAATCACCGGTGTTCTGGTAATACAATTCTATCTATGAGTTTATCATGTCGACATTTGTCTTGGCAGCTACTGCGCCTCCCATGATTCTTGGGATAGCAATGACCGCCAGCATGCCGAGGATCAAGACAATTATCATTAGCTCAACCAGCGTAAAACCCTTTGGCGCCAACTTATATCAAAAGCCAAGACTCTTTTTTCTAACAGAATCACCCATTTTGATTCGTATCTAAAAGTTAGGTTGGCCCGTCCAAGACAAGAAAGGATACTCGCTTTTTTCGATGTGTCGGATACTTTTAAGGGAGAGTTTATATTATTCGGTCCATTTTGCGAAAAATACTCGAACTACGTATTCAATCCGACTGAGTTCTTTACCCCACTCTGATTAGTGCAGACGCTGCATGTAATCGAACATGGGCAAATATACCGCCATGAGAATAACGCCAACGACAACACCCATAACAACCGTCAAAGTCGGCTCCAATCTCGCAAGCAAAGCATGGATCGTTCTGTCAATATCTTTGTTAATGAAATCAATCCCTTTGTTGAGCATTTCTGCCAACATTCCTGCTTCCTCGCCGGATGTTGCTAACTGTGTAATCATGGGAGGAAAGATATCATATTTCTTCAGTGACGTTCCAACGGGGTGGCCCGCCTTGATTGCCGCTTGCAATTCATCAGCTATCTCGGTAATCTTGTGATTGTGAGCAACCACGCTTGCCACATGCAGGGCATCGATTAATGGTACGCCAACCGAAGCCAGCATCGCAAAGGTCCGCACAAATTGTGAAACCACAACCAGGCGGTTCAGCCTGCCGAAAACCGGCATATTCAGTTTGAACACATCCAGCCTGGTTCTGAGTGAGGGTGACTTCGAAATACGTCGCAACCCAATCACCACCGGAATTATAGCAAGAAGAATTGCCCACCACCTGTGCCTTATCAAGTTGCTTAAACCCACCAGAAACAGCGTAGGCCCGGGTAGCGTTACATGCAACTGCTGGTATATTTTTACGAAAACAGGTACGACAAATACCAACAAGCCGGTCAGTACTAAAAGACAGACCACGCCTACGAAAACCGGATAAGCAAAAGCGGATCTGACCTTTCGATTGAGATCCATCCGCTTTTCGAGATATTCGGCACTCATATTGAGAGCTTCAGACAATTTACTTGCAGATTCACCGGCCTCAACCATTCCCAGAAAGAATTCAGAGAATAGTTTTCTGTGTTTCTCGAAGGCATTTTTCAGACTTGAGCCCGCCTCGATGTCTTGCCTGATCTCGGCGATTACGCACTTGAAGGACGGATTTTCCGTCTGTTCTTCCAATATTCCGAAGCATTTCGCAATTGGCAGTCCTGCCGAACACATCCCTGCAAACTGATATGTAAAAGCCACCACTTCTGCCTGCTTTATCCTCTGTTTTTTCGCAGCCTTTTTTTCCCGGCGGGTTTTTAACAGCACATAACCCATCTTGGCCAGTTCGTTGCGCAGCATTGAAACGCTGTCGATATCGCTGTAGGAGCCGTCAAACTCGTTACCGGCTCCATCTCTTGCCGTGTACTCGTAAACTGTCATTACACCATCCTCAAATCTCGACAATCCGCGTTAGCTCATCCAGTGTTGTTACACCGCCGACAACTTCGGCGATCGCACTATCACGAAGTGTTCGCATGCCTTCTTTTATAGCTAATTCCTTAATTGCACTATCGCTGTCTCCATGGACAATCATCTTCCTTATGCTCGGGGAAATACGCAGTATCTCGTAGATGCTCTTACGTCCGCGGTATCCGGTTTGAGAGCAAACTTCGCATCCAGCCATCCGATACAGTTCAATATTCTTGTCTTGATTGGATTGGCCACATAGAAGCTCTAATTCTTGCTCAGATGCCTTATAAGCTTGCCTGCACTGTGGACAAGATACCCTCATCAGCCTTTGGCCCACGGTTCCCAGGAGGGCTGAAGCAACAAGAAATGGCGCTATCCCGAAGTTCATCAAACGCGAAATTGCACCTGCAGCGTCATTTGTATGCAGTGTACTTAAGACCAAGTGCCCGGTCAGAGCTGCGCTGACCGCTATTTCGGCGGTTTCAACATCACGAATCTCGCCAATGAGAATGATGTCCGGGTCCTGCCGGAGGATACTCCGCAGAGTCAGGCCGAAAGTCCTTCCTGCGACGGGGCTAATCTGTACCTGCGTAATACCATCAAGCCGATATTCAACAGGGTCTTCAACAGTGACAATATTTCTATCAAGCGTATTAAGTAGCTGAAGGATCGCATAAAGGGTAGTGGTTTTTCCACATCCGGTTGGGCCGGTCAGCAAGAGCATCCCGTAAGGATTTTCAACAATTGATCTGAGTTTCTGATTGTCCTGCGGTGAAGTCACGATATCATCTATCGACCACCTATCTGCATCCTTATTGAGAATTCTGATTACTATCTTCTCACCGGTTATCCCCGGCAGAGACGATATTCTCAGATCGTAAGCGTTGCCATCGCGAGTTGTAGTCACATGACCATCCTGAGGAATCCTTCGCTCAGAAATGTCCATATTTGCCATAATCTTAATATGTGAGACCATTTCCTGCTGTACCGACGAAGGGACAGTGAGTGAGGAGCGTAAGGTTCCGTCTACACGGTACCTCACCCTTACGTCAGAGCCCTGTGGCTCGATATGTATATCGCTTGCTCTGGTGTCGATAGCACCACCTATGATAGAAGAAACGAGCTTGGCAATAGGAGAGTCGCCAACTTTTGCTGTTTCCGGCTCATCATATCGGATACTCTTATCAGGCCCTTCATGCAACCGCATCGAAACTATGGCCTGCTTTGTCACATTTGTTACGTCGAAATGGTAACGTATCGCACGCTTTATGGCAGTGGGTGTGGCGGCAACCGGAATGACCTTGTATCCGGTCTTCATTTCGATTTGATCTCGGACAGACAGATTTAGAGGAGAACTCATCGCAACGCGCAGCTTGTCGTCCTCTCTCTTTATCGGAATCACGTTGTGCCGACTGGCCATCTCGTAGGATACCAGATGAGCCACCATAGGCTCCACCATCTCAGGTGCAAGATTTACAAATTCGATCCCGCTTGTACTCGCAACAACCTTCGTTAACTGCTCTTCATCAAGGAGATTATCCTTTTTCAGTATGGTTATAAGACTTTGTCCTGTCTTTTCGTGCTTGTCGATCACAGTTCGAAGTGTTCCCTCATCGAGAATCTTCTTTTCAGTAAGAAACGAAATTAACGGATTCTTAGTATCCATAGCAATTTGTAAGCTCTAACACTGAAAATCGCCGAAATAGCCAGCTATCAGTATCGGTTGCTCATTGTTACCACTTAAGGACAAACACGCTCTGGAGTGATTTTACCGCCGGACATCTTGCCAATGATCGGTAAGAGTCCTTGTGAAAACTTACTGCAATGTGCTAACGCATATCTCTCGCAAAGGCGAGATAACGTACCGCTAACTGTTCCTGGCCGTGAATTATAGGATTCTTAGTGGTCTTGTGAGCAGGACTTGTCTTATATTCTTAGGCAGTAACACGTATTCTTGCATCAAAAAATACCGATCAGATTAATCTCCTCTTGTGGATTGTCGATAAGTGTAAATCAGAGACGGGAATCTGGCATTGCAATCTCACCAGATGTCAAAGTCTCTCAGGAAATGTTTTGCGCCGGAGGAACGACAGTAATAGCGAGTAAACAAGGATGGAAGAGGAACTTTGAATGGGGCAAATACCAGATTTGTACCATTCCTCTCGGTTCGATGTGGTGGGGGCAACTAAAGACTTAGGATATGTAAAGTGCGAATAAGTCAAAGATTGAATCTTGGATTTCTCGCGATCGCAATGTGGGTTGCAGTTGTAGGTCATGTCTCGCTGTTCCAACTCAATCAAATCTCTGAACCATTGAGTAGAGACATACCGGGAAGTCTTGAATCAATGAATGAGACCGCGTATTTGGAAGACTTAGCTCAAGCCATACGTTACTATGATGAGGTCTCAACTCAGTCTGCGAGGAATTATGCTTTTACCCAAGATAAGGAATGGGAACAACGCTACAAGGATGCCAAG
>CAZTDF010000032.1:0-11749 GCA_964612465.1 uncultured Pirellulales bacterium | reverse complement strand
GAATTATGCTTTTACCCAAGATAAGGAATGGGAACAACGCTACAAGGATGCCAAGGAGGATGCCAAGTCAGAATTTGACAGCGTAGTAACCGAAGCGATTGATAAAGATGCAAGAAGAGACAGGGGATTGCTTTCAAATGCCAACAAAGCACATCTTGCCCTTGTGGAGATGGAAAACATATCTATCGAATTAGTCAATAATGGGAGACCGGAGGAAGCCATTAAAGTATTACAGAGCAGCGGATATTGGGACCAGAAAAGGATTCATGAACAAAATCTTGAAGCTTATGCTCGCAGAATAGGGGCCGAACATGATGAAGCACTCGCGAATTCCAACAGAACAGTAAGTTCGGCAACGAAACGGAAACAAGACATAACTGAACATAGCAGACGATTAGTCTCTATCTTCGCCATCGTCGCTTTAGTATTGGCTTTGGGCTCAGGCTTCATCATCGCTCGTTCTATCTACATACCTCTCCAGAAGCTGAAAGCCGCTGCGGCTGAAATAGGTAAGGGTAACTTAGACGCCCAAATAGATATCAAGTCAACTGACGAAATCGGTCGAGTAGCAGCTTCTTTCAAAAAGATGACCGACGACCTAAAGATGACAACCACATCGATAGATAAACTCGGCCGAGAAATCACCGATCGCAAAGAAGCGGAACAGAGCGCAAAGCTCGCCTGCAAGGAGCTTGAAAAGGCGAATCGAGAGCTGAAAGATATGCAATCAGAACGCGTGCTAAACGCGAAATTGGTTTCCATCGGTCAGCTTGCTGCAGGTGTTGCACACGAGTTGAATACTCCGATAGGCTTTGTCGCCAGCAATTTCGAGACACTGGAAGGTTACGTGTCGAAAATGCGGGAATTGCTTCAAATGTATGGCAAACTAATCGGTGACATTGAAGCTTCGGAAAAATCGGAACTGTTGGACAAATCAAGTGTTATAGATAAAACCCGGAATTTGATGAAAATTGACTTTATTCTTGAAGACATCGCTGGATTATTTAATGACTCGCGAGAAGGCATCAAAAGAGTCACGAGTATTGTGCAAACATTAAGAGACTTCTCGAGAGTTGACCAGTTAGGAAACCTCGACACATACAATATCAATGACGGCATTAACACGACGCTCAGTGTGGCAAGGAATGAAGTCAAATACGGCATTAATGTCAAAGCAGAACTCTCCGAAGTGCCTTCAATTATCTGCAACGCAGGGCAGATAAACCAGGTGCTTCTCAATCTTATTATTAATGCCGCTCAGGCCGTCAAATCTCAGAAAAGAATTCAGAAAGGAAGCATTGAAATAAGGACATATGCAACGCATGACGATTTAGTCTGTGAAATCTCCGACACCGGCCCTGGTATCGGATCTGACGACTTACCGCACATATTCGATCCTTTTTTTACAACCAAACCTGTCGGACACGGCACTGGTCTGGGCTTGAGTATATCATACGATATTGTTGTGTCAAAACATAAGGGGAATCTCCTCGTGGACAGTTCCGCCGGCAAAGGCACTAAATTCACAATGAAACTCCCACTATGCAGGAAAAAGATCAAAAACGAATCGGAAGTATCAAGCCATGAAAGAGAGAACAGTATTGTTTGTGGATGATGATGGTATAGTCCTTAGATCCATAGTAAGGAGTCTCTTGGATGAACCATACAACATGTGTTTCGCCAGAAGCGGTGAAGAAGCACTTGAAATCCTTCGGCAACATGAAATCCACGTACTGGTAACTGATATGCGTATGCCTGAGATGGACGGAGCCGAGCTTCTCAAAATCGTCACAAAAGAATATCCCAAAATTGTCAAGATGGTACTCTCGGGATATACGAATACAACCGCCCTGACGATGGCGATCCATCAGGAAAGCGTTTTTAAGTTCATTCCAAAGCCGTGGAACCTCCAGGAAAGGGAAGAGTTTCGAGCGATTGTCCGACTCGCTATAGATCACTACAATCTCCAGAGTGAACACGTAGGTACGGCGGCAGAATTAAAGCCGTACTCGGGTCGTCAGAGATCTGAAGAATGATTGCGTGACGAACAAAAGCACAGTGAGTTCATTTAGAGAATCTGTGAGGGTTGGAAAACAAAAAATCCAGGTAACATACAAAAAATTGGCTGCTGAGATTATGGAACATACAACGTACAAAGTCTTGCTGATTGAAGATGACGGGCTTGACCAGATAGCTTTTGAACGGTTTTTGGAAAATGAAAAGCTTCTATATGATTACAAAATAGCTGGCTCCGTTTCAGAAGCCCAAAGCATACTCGATTCCGAACAGTTTGATATTATAGTCTCTGATTATTCACTTGGAGATGGCACAGCACTCGATATCCTGAATTCAGTAAAGAACACCCCCATTATACTGACTACAGGAGCTGCTGATGAACAAGTGGCTATTAAAGCCTGGAGGGCCGGCGCTTATGACTATCTGCCAAAAGATCTCGACCAAAAGTATCTTAAAGCTATTCCAAAAGCTATCGAAAATGCCATCAAACGCAAGAAAATGGAGCAGGCACTCGACAGAAAGCAGAAGAATCTGGAAGCAATATTTGATGCGCCGCCCATCGGGATGCTGTTAGTTGATGAGAATATGATAGTCATTCGTGTTAACAGTGTTGTCAAGCAAATGCTACACAGAGAATATCCACAAATCATCAATCAGCCGATCGGTCTCGCTTTGGGATGCGTCAACAGCACCGACAGTGACAAAGGATACGGATTCGGAAAAGCTTGCGCAAAATGTTTGTTCAAAAACGCTATAAACTGTGTGCTGGATTCGGGTCAACCTGTTCGGAAATTGGAAATACATCCGACGCTTAAAGTACAAAACGAGCAGATTATGCCCTGGTTCTGCGTCAGCATCGAACCGGTTATGATTGACGGCTGCACCCGTCTGATTATCGCGATGGATGACATCACCCAGCGTAAGAAGGCTCAAGACGAACGCCGGTTCATGGAAGAAAAGTACCGAACGATCTTCGAAAACTCGGCCGTCGCGATTACATTGGTCGATAAGCAGAAGCGGCTGATTTCATGGAATCAGTTTACGGAGGGATTTTTAGGGATGGGCAAGGATGATTTATACCTCAAACCCATCAGATCCCTTTACCCTGCCCATGAATGGGACAGAATAAGAGACCATGATATCAGACAAAAAGGAATGCAGCACCATCTGGAAACCGTCATGGTAAAGAAGGACGGCACGCTCATCGACGTTGATATTTCATTGAGTATTATCAAAGATTCCAACGGTGAAACGACCAGATCGATAGGCGTTATTAGGGATATTACCGAGCGTAAAAAAGCGGAAGAGAAACTCAAAGAGACAATGGAACTGAAATCACAGTTTATATCCACCGTCTCTCATGAACTGCGAACACCACTAACCGGGATGATAGAAGGCCTCGGCATCGTCCTGGATGGAGTATTAGGCCCAATTAATAAAAAACAAAAGAAATTCCTGGGAATCGCAAAGAGGAATGCCGACAGACTCAGTGATCTTATTAATAACCTTTTGGATTTCCAGAGGCTTGGAGCAGGGAAGACGAAACTGGATATACGTAGTCACGATATAAAGGAAGTTCTCTCGGAAGTTCAGGAGACAATGACACTCTTTGCGAAGAAGAACGCCGTTAAGCTGTCGTTTGCCTCCGCTGACGACCTTTCTAAAGCAGAATTCGACCAGGCTAAAGTGATTCAGGTCTTAACAAATCTCGTGAGTAACGCTGTCAAATTCACACCGGAAGGAGGCTGGGTATTTGTCGATGCTCAAAGACGGGATGTAGATTGGGTAATCCGTGTCAGTGATACGGGCATGGGGATACCAAAAGAAGCGCTTCCTAAAATATTCGAGCGTTTTTATCGCGTAAACCGGCAAGGCAAACAGATTAAAGGGACGGGATTAGGGCTCGCCATCGTTCACAAAATCGTGATGATGCACGGCGGCAGAATCGAGGTTGAAAGCCAAGTGGATCAGGGCACAACCTTTACCGTCTTCCTGCCGTTGGAGGCCAAATCTTCACCGGAAACCTCGTCTGAAGAAGATGAGCTTCTTGAAAATAGCATTGCCACGCCAGGTTAAAAACTACGCCAATAACTCTCAAATCCAACAAGTATCCTCATCAGCAATATCCCTGAGCAGTATCAACTAAACCGGATCCGCTGTAGTAAAATAAATAAACATTGACTTAACCATTCTCTGTATGTTAAGATAAGCAAAGATCGGAAGTTATAGGGATTAAATCACTGTTAGCAGCACAAGCCATTTATGAGGAAGGGAACATAAGATGCTTAGATGTATAAAATTTTCATCACTCTGCCTGATCTTAGCGGTATTTTTAGTTGGTTCTTTGTATTCAAAGTACCCGGAAAGCGACTTGATCCGGAACTACCTGGTCGATTTGCCGGATGCGCAGGTTTTCGACGTGCAGTGGCTGGCCCCGCCGGAAAGCATCGCCAACCTTAATGCTGATGATATAATCAATCTATACGATTTCGCCCTCCTGGCTGATCAATCGAACCTGGAAGGAATACCGCTGGCAATCAATGAGTTCATGGCTTCCAACAGCGATTGTATCCAGGACCCGCAGGGCCAGTACGATGACTGGATCGAAATCCACAATTTCGGTCCCGATGCTATCAATATCGGCGGCATGTACCTGACGGACAATCTGTCCGTCCCCACCAGATGGCGGATACCAGCTAACAATACTGCTGCAACGACCATACCAGCAGGTGGTTATCTGTTAATATGGGCCGACAACGATATAACCGATGCCGGCCTGCACACGAACTATAAACTCGATGCCAACGGTGAGGAGATTGGGCTGTTCGACAGCGATGGTGCTACTTTGATTGATAGTATCATCTTTAGCGAGCAGACCAGTGATATTTCCTACGGTCGCTACCCGGACGCCAGTGATAATTGGCAGCTTTTCGCTTCCCCCAGTCCGGGAGCGGAAAATGTAGGTGTGTACCAGGGTTTTGTTGCCGACGTAGAGTTCAGTCACGATCCTGGTTTTTATGATAGAGCAATTTCGCTTACGATCGCCTGTGAAACTGAGGGAACCTCTATTTATTATAGTATAGACGGCACAGAACCGGACATTCCGTACATATCTCCTATTCCAATCAGCGAGACAACAACTCTGAAGGCAATCGCAACCAAAACGGACTTCAAGCCCTCAAAGATTGTGACACAAGCTTACATTTTCCTCGGACCGGACGTCCGTAATTTTAGCTCCAATCTGCCTATCGCTATCGTCGATACTTTTAACGAACGCATCGGCCAAAACCAACAGACCCTTAACTTTGCCGGCTTCATCGACACCTCTACGGGGGGCCGGGCAAGGATTACAGATGCGCACGAGTTCATCGGTAGAGCAGGTATCAACGTTCGCGGCAAAACCTCAGCAAGTTGGCCCAAAAAGCAATATCGCCTGGAAACCTGGGACGAATACGATGACGATAAAGATGTTTCTATTCTTGGTTTTCCCGCCGAATCAGATTGGATCCTGCAAGGACCCTACTCGGACAAGTCGCTTATGCGCAATGTCCTTTCGTACCAGTGGAGCAATGATATCGGTCGATATGCTGTTCGCACACGGTTCATCGAGATGTTTCTAAATACGAACGGAGGGGAAGTATCGATGAGCGACTACGTGGGCGTATACGCGCTTATGGAGAATATCAAACGGAATAGAAATCGCGTCGATATCACAAAACTTGACCCGGCTGACAACACTGAGCCGGCCATTACAGGCGGGTATATTATCAAGAACGATAAGATCGACTCAGGCGAGCAGTACTTTCGCACGAACATTGGTATCCGTTTAATCTATGTTGAACCGGACTCAACGGAGATCACAAATCAGCAGATGGCCTGGATTCAAAACTACATCAGGAATTTTGAGTCGGTTCTGTCAGGCTCGGACTTCACTGATCCGGTCGACGGTTATGCCAGGTATATCGATATTGACTCGTTCATCGACCACCACATCATAGTCGAACTGACCAAAAACATCGATGGAATTCGCCTTAGCACATATTTATACAAGGACCGCGGGGGCAAACTCAATATGGGCCCGGTCTGGGACTACAATCTTTCTCTGGGCAATGCAAACTACTACGAGGGATGGCGGCCAGAGGGCTGGTACCACGAGGTCAGAGGTTTGTGGACGCCCGGCTACGAAGGTTACCCCTCATACGAATGGTACCGGCGACTCTTCGAGGACCCGGAGTTTGAATTACATTACTGGGACCGGTGGTATGCACTTCGTAAAGATGTGTATTCCACCGAAAAACTTCTCGGTGACATTGATATGTACGATGCCTTGCTGGACGAGGCGCAGGCTCGAAATTTTGACCGCTGGAATATCCTCGGTCGCTACCTCTGGCCCAACTGGTTTATTGCCGACACCCACCAGGAGGAAATCGACTGGATGAAGCAGTGGCTGGCAACTCGACTGGAATGGATAGACAGCCAGTTTTTTGCTCCGCCTGTCTTCAACCGGGACGGTGGTCAAGTTCCCAGTGGATTCAATCTCACTATGGACTCGCCGACCGGCACGATCTATTACACGCTGGACGGCTCCGACCCCCGCTCATCAAAAGCACCACAACCGGCGACCTTCCTGGTGCCTGAGAACGCAGATAAGCGAGCGGTCGTCCCTATCGGCGATATCAGCGAAAACTGGAAAGGCGGCGGAGTTTTCGATGATTCGGCATGGTTATCCAGCACCGGCTCACCTGGCGGCGTCGGGTTTGAAAGGACCATTGGTTTCGAGGACTTTATCAGCATTGACCTCAGAGAGCAAATGTATGCCACAAACGCTACATGTTATGTCCGCATCCCATTCACAATCGATGCCAACTACACTTCTTTGACGCTTAATGTCAGGTACGATGACGGCTTTGTCGCCTACCTTAACGGCGTTGAGGTGGCAAGGCGAAACTTCAATGGCACGCCGGCCTGGAACTCCAGGGCCAGTGCCAGCCACCCCGACTCTTTAGCAGTAGACTTCGAGAGCATCGATATTTCTACTTTTCTTACTGCTTTACAGCAGGGCAACAATTTACTGGCCATCCAGGCCATGAACAGCTCCGCCACAAGCTCCGATTTTCTTATCTCGGCCGAGCTTCTCGCAATCGGAGGCGATTCCGGCGACAAAGATCTGGATCGTGTCCAAGAATATACCGAACCGGTTACACTGCCCCAGAGCACCCGGGTCAAGGCAAGGGTACTGAGCGGCGAAGAGTGGAGTGCACTGAACGAAGCGGTCTTTGCAGTCGGTCCGTTAGCGGAGAATCTGCGCATCACAGAGATAATGTACCATCCACAGGACCCGAACGAAGAATTCATTGAGTTAAAGAATATCGGCGCCGAAACAATAAACCTGAATCTGGTCAGTTTCACGAACGGCATCGATTTTACCTTCCCGGGCATCGAGCTTGCAGCAGGCGAACATGTAGTCGTCGTTCAGGACCGCAATGTCTTCGAAGCACGATACGGCACAAATGTCAACATCGCAGGACAATACTCCGGCAGGCTGAACAATGCAGGAGAGAGAATCGAACTGGCCGATGCCATCGGCCGAACGATACTGAACTTCCGCTACGAAGACGGCTGGCGCTCGATTACCGATGGTGAAGGTTTTTCACTGACGATAATAGATGCTGCGAATCCTGATCTGAGCAGTTGGGATCAAAAAGACTCCTGGCGTCCGAGCGCTTACGCGGGCGGCTCGCCGGGCTCCGATGACAACGGCATAATACCCGAACCGGGTGCCGTGGTGATTAACGAAGTCCTGTCCCATTCGCACGCTGAGGCTTCGGACTGGATTGAATTATACAATACGACCGGGACCGCCATTGACATTGGCGGCTGGTTCATCAGTGACAGCAACGATAACCTCTTCAAATACAAGATTGCCAACGGGACCACAATCGGCCCGAACGGTTACCTGGTTATATACGAAGACATGAATTTCGGCAATGCTAATGATCCGGGTGCTTATGAGCCGTTTGCCCTGAGCGAGAACGGCGAGCGGTTGTACCTAAGTTCCGCCCAAAACGATGTATTAACGGGCTATCGCAACGTGGAGGATTTCGGCGCTTCTGAAACCGGCGTCTCTTTCGGGCGTTATTATAAATCCAGCACCGACAACTACAACTTCGTAGCAATGGATGAGAATACGCCGGGCTCCGCTAATGCTCATCCGAAGGTCGGCCCCATCGTGATCAGCGAAATAATGTACCATCCTGACTGGCCCGACGGCGGCTCTTACACCAACGACCAATACGAATATATCGAACTGCACAATATCAGCGCCGAGCCGGTCACATTATACCGCTACGACAAAGCCGAGCCGTGGAAGTTCACCGACGGCATCGAATTCACGTTCGCAGGCGATGCGCCGGTAACAATTCCTGCCGGCGGATATCTCTTGGTAGTCAAAAAGCCGGCGGCGTTTTCATGGCGTTACCCGGCCGTGCCCGCCGAGATAATTTTTGGCCCATATGAGAGCAACCTGAGCAATGCCGGCGAACGCCTGGAGCTTAGCATGCCCGGCGACGTGGACAAGGAGGGCGTGCGCCAATACATCCGTATCGACAGGGTCAATTACAGCGACGGCTCTCATCCGGAGGATTGTCCGGGCGGCGTCGATCTCTGGCCCGTCGAAGCGGACGGCAATGGCATGGCTTTAACACGAAAAGTCCCGACCGACTACGGCAACGATCCTGAAAACTGGCAGGCCGCCTCACCTGCGCCGGCTTCTATACAGTAGACTCCGGATATAACAACGAAGATGGTAAATAGACCATATCAATAAAAGGACCGGCAAAGAATGCTCAGATATATGAAAATTTCACTACTTACCTTGATAGCAACTACGTGCATATTAGGCTCTGCGAACGCCGAGCTGTTGGTTATCAACGAATTTGTGGCACGCAACGACAGTGAACCACCGCTGAGAAACGGCGAATTGCTGGACGAAGACGGCGATCCTTCCGACTGGATCGAAATATACAATCCAACAGAAGAGGCAATCAACCTGGACAGTTGGTTTCTTACCGATGAAGCCGACGATTTGGAAAAGTGGGAATTTCCGGCGGTCGATATTGCTCGTGGTGGATTTCTGGTTGTTTTCGCCTCCGGGAAAAATCGTCGTGATGCGGACGGACAGCTACATACTAACTTTCAGCTCCGGGCCGGCGGCGAATTTCTGGCCCTTGTCCATCCCGATGGCCGGACAATTCTGCAGGCATACGACGAATACCCCCCTCAATTTGCCGGTATTTCCTACGGACTCAGCGGAGGCACCGGCAGCACAAGTATAGATACAATATTAATCCCGGAGATTGCCGCTGCGAAAGCATTAATCCCAATCAATGGTTCGCTTGGTTTGAGCTGGACAGCGCCGGCGTTTAACGACTCTGCATGGCTCACTGGTGTCACCGGCATAGGTTACGACTACGCCGGGCTTATCGGCCTCGACGTCGGCGCTATGAGAAATAACAATCAGACAGTATATACCCGCATCCTTTTTGAAGTTAGTGACATCATAGATATTGACGAGCTGACTTTGCGAATGAAGTTCGAAGACGGCTTCGTCGCCTATCTCAACGGCGTTCCTGTTGCCAGTTTTAATGCGGACGACCCGGAAAACATGGCGTGGAACGAAGGCGCCACCGCAACTCGTGAAGATTCCGATGCTGAGGTCTTCGAGGATTTCGATATTACCGACCACATCGGCGCGCTGCGGACCGGCAATAACATGCTGGCAATACACGGGCTCAATACTAATTTGAGCAGTTCGGATTTATTGATTTTGCCGGAACTTATCGCTACCAAGGTCGAAACAATAGAGCTTCCATCAATGATTGAAGGATACTTTTACGAGCCCACGCCTGGCAGAGATAACAGCAGCATAAGCGCCAACCTTGGGCCTGCTATTAGCAATGTCACGGAGAATCCGCCGCGGCCATATGACAACGAAGACCTGATTATCACCGCCGAGGTCACAGAAACCTTTGAACCGGTTAATGAAGTCAATCTGCTCTGCTACGTCAATTTCGAATATGGGAGTCGCTGGCTGCCTGGTGAAGGTTTACCGATGCTGGACGACGGTATGGGAGCAGACGAAATGGAAGGTGACGGCATCTACACCACAACCGTTCCTTCGGTAAACTATAATCCCGGCGATATGATACGCTGGAAAGTAACAGCAAACGACACAAAGGGCAACGTCTCGCGCTTCCCGTTGTACCCTTACCCCAACGATTCGCCCGAGTATTTCGGAACGGTTGTAGTCGATAGTTCCATAAATTCCAGTCTTCCCGTAATTGAGTGGTTCGTGGAGAACGTCAGCGCCTCGGAAACAGACGGCGGCACGCGAGGTTCGGTTTACTATATAGGCGAATTTTATGATAATATAGTAATCCATCGGAGAGGTGGAAGTACGGCAGGAGCACCGAAAAAACATTTCAAGTTCAACTTTAATCGAGGTTATAAATTTTCATACGATCCCAACAAACCGCGAGTCGATGAATTCAATCTGAACAGCACATACAGTGACAAGGCTTATCTGCGGCAAAATCTTGCGTTTGAAGCATACGACTGGTGCGGCTGCCCGGGAAGCGAGTCGTTCCCGATGAGAGCTCAGCGAAATGGGCAATTCTACGGCGTACAAATATTCATAGAAGAGCCGGAGGAAGAGATGCTCGAACGTGAAGGTCTTGATCCTGATGGTGCTTTGTACAAGATGTATAGCACCTTTACCGGTCCAGGCGAAAAGAAAACACGCCAGTGGGAAAACACCTCAGATATATCCTATTTTATTTCAAGCATCAACAACACCGGCGGTATAACACTCCACAATAATATCTTCGATCAGGTCAATCTGCCCCTCACGCTCAATTATCTTGTCGGAACGATAATCACACATCAAAACGATCATCCCCATAAGAATCATTACCTTTATCGCGATTCCGACGGCTCCGGCGAATGGTTCTTCATGCCGTGGGACCATGACCTGACGTGGGGCTCGAACTGGACAGGCTCGTCATACCATGACTATATCTATGCCGCCGACGACCGGGTCCCCGGTAAACCAACAGACGTAAAACCCTCTCATCCTTTCGTCGGCAAACAGGACTGCCAGGAGTGGAACTACCACTGGAATCACCTCATAGATGCGCTTCTAAATGATGCAACCGTGCGCCAAATGTATCTGCGGAGGCTGCGTACGGTAATGGACGAGCTGCTAAAAGCACCGGGCACACCATACGATGAGCTATTTATCGAGAATCATATAGACGAATTGGTTGCTGCGATGGCTTCGGACGTTGCTCTTGATTACAACAAATGGGCGAATCCCTGGTCATGGGGAGGGCAAGGCGGATACCCTCGGGACCAGTCCTTCCAGTATGCGATCGATGTGCTTAAGAATGATTATCTGGCGGTGCGCAGGACACACTTGTTTGTGACCCACAATGTAGATAACGCCGGCAGATACAATATTTCCGGTTCTTATTCGGCGCTCATTCCGAACGCCCAGCCTGCCAATCCGGCTATAAACTTTGAAAGCTTCGAGTATAATCCGGCTTCCGGTAATCAGGATGAAGAATATATCCAGCTTATCAACTCCAACTCTTATGCGGTGGACATCTCCGGCTGGAAACTCTCAGGCGGCATAGAGCACACTTTCCTGCCCGGCACGGTAATCGTTGCCGGCGGC
>CAZTDF010000031.1:30024-31228 GCA_964612465.1 uncultured Pirellulales bacterium | reverse complement strand
TTTGTGACATCGAAGGCCCGGGCACCATCCGCCATATCTGGATGACCACCAGCAACAATCCGCTCAACCTGCGAAGCCTCGTGCTGCGTTCCTGGTGGGACGGCCAGGGACATCCGAGCATCGAATGTCCCATCGGCGATTTTATGGGTTTCGCTCACGGCAAAGTCATGCCGTATCACTCAGCAGTACACTCGCTGGGCAGAAATGCCGGCATGAATATCTGGCTGCCCATGCCGTTCAACAAACGTGCGAAAATCACGCTGACCAACGAAGGCGAAAAGAACGTTCCTTTGTTCTATCAGATCGACTACACAATTAAAGACAAGCACCCGAGGGATGTCGGCCGGCTGCACGTGCTGTTCCGCAGGGAGAATCCGACGACAACCAAAAGTGACTTTGTCATGCTGCCTCAGCGAAAAAACAAGGGCCGCTTTATAGGCGCCGTTATCGGCATCCGCAACCTGACGTCCGGACAATGGTGGGGTGAAGGCGAGATAAAAGTCTATATGGACGGCGATACGGAATTTCCCACCATCTGCGGGACGGGCAGCGAGGATTATGTGGGCTTGTCCTACGGCATGCAGCAGACGCCGTATCTCTACAACGGCTGCAATCTGGACGAGAACAATTTTGTCTCGATGTATCGCTGGCATCTTCCCGATCCGATTTCGTGGCGAAAAGAGTGCCGCATTACAATCCAGCAGATAGCATGGAAGAACGGTCTTGCCGAGACGCAGGACGACTGGTCGAGCGCGACGTTCTGGTATGAGCCGGTGCCAAGTGCCGCCCTGCCGGAAATGCCGGATGTCACGCTAAGAACGGTCAATATCTGGTCCGACCAGAAGGGCATTGTCAAACTCTTCAACGGCAAGGATCTGACCGGCTGGGAAACGAGCGGCGACGCCAAGTGGGACGTACAGGACGGAATGCTCGTCGGAACGCAGGGCGAGAACAACGCCCCGGGCGATTTGTTCACAAAGGAAAGTTATAAAGACTTCGTGGCAACCCTCACCTACCGAACCGAATGGCCCTGCAACAGCGGCCTGTGGTTCCGTTTCCAGTCGCCGAATAAAGCGTACCAGGCGGATATCCTCGAATACAAGAATCCCGTGGCCTGGTCCGGCACGCTTTATTGCCCCGGCAAGATGTTCCTTGCGATTAACGAAGACAAGACAATCGTCAATCGTGACGACTGGAATACGAT
>CAZTDF010000031.1:5510-29924 GCA_964612465.1 uncultured Pirellulales bacterium | reverse complement strand
CTGAAGATTCCGCTGCGGCTTCGTCCTGGATGTACTCTCTCTGTTTGTACCAGCGCGCAATCGGAATAAACAGCATTGCGGTTACTAACATAGCAATCATAAAGAACCAGTAATAGCTGGCTCCGGGTAATTTACTCGTGCCGTCGGTATTCCTGATCGTTTGATTGACCACCGCGGAGATGACATTGCCAAGTGAAATAGACAAAAGATTAATCGATTGAATCAAAGACTTCATCTTCTTCGGAGCCTGTGTATAGGCAAACTCGAGTGCTGTGACGGAAACCATAACCTCGGCTCCGGTTAAGAAGATATAAGCGAAGAACTGCCACCCGATAGAAGGCCGGCCGCCGCTTGCGATCTGATTCTCAATCCATATCGGGACGAGAAAGCTGCCGGCCGTCAGGAACATCCCGATACCGATCCGCCGCAGGGGTGTCATGGTCCAGAGCCGGTTCAGCGCCGGATAAATCAGGTATGAGAAAACAGGAATCAGAATCATAACAAGAAACGGATTTGCCGCCTGCATTTGGGCGGGCCGCCAATTAATCCAAAGCCATCTTAATTTCATGTTCTCAGCCTGGAGGACCCATGCCGATTCGGATTGGTAGAACAGCGCGAAAAACATCGCGACATAGACAAAGATAATACAGAGTTTGCCCAGGGTGATGATTCCATCCCTATCGATAGTCTCAAGCCAATCGATTTTTCCGGAAGGTGGTATATGCACGAGCCTGCGACGTCCCAGCCAGTAGGCCAGTAGAGCGAGAACCATAAAAATCGCGGGAACGCCGAAGCCCACCCTGGGCCCATACTTATCCAACAGAAACGGACAAAGAAACATAGAAACAGCCGCCCCCAGATTGATCGAAAAGTAAAACCAGCCATAGAACCTTTCGATCAAATGCTTGTTAGAAGGGCCGAACTGATCTCCAACATTCGCCGAGACACATGGTTTAATAATCCCTGAGCCGATAGCAATCAAAACCAGCCCTGCGGTCAATCCCTGCCGTGTGTGGTCCCAGGCCAGAGCGAAGTATCCCGCACAATAAACCACTGAGAACAAAATGATGGTTTTGAATTTACCAAGCCATACATCGGAAATTACGGCACCGACGATCGCCATAAAATATACCGCAGCGGTAAACCAATGGAACCACGCTTTTGCCGATTCATCTGTCATTGTGCTTAGCGCGCCGTTCGGGCCCATGAGATACTTAGTCATAAAGACTACAAGGATGGAACTCATGCCGTAAAAGGCAAACCTTTCCGCGGCCTCGTTGCTGAGAATATAGGGCATGCCGGAGGGCATTTTCTTCGATGGAACCGGTGCTGTCAGGTATTTGTTTTTAGCCATAATCGCGTATATTACTTCGGTTATCGTCCGAATTCAAAGAAGAAATTCCGGAACCTTAAAAATAGGTCAATATGACATCCGGACAATTCGAGAACCTACTTGATTTCGAAAGTCGGACATGGTAACATCCGGCGGGAAGAAGGGTGTTGGTAACAAAATGGCAACGTGGCATGAGATTAGGAGCATGAAACAATGAAAACACTTTTAATCCTGATTATGATGTTGACAGCAGGCATTTTCCTTTTCGGCTGCACGTCCAGGGCAAAGCAAGATGATTTAGAAGGATTCATTGCAGCACATGAGGAAAAGGTCAAGCCGCTGGCGAAGCAGCAGAGTCTTGCCTGGTGGGACGCGGCAACTACAGGTAAGCCGGAGGATTACGAAAGAGCAAGCAGCCTGACACTACAGATTCGCCAGATTTACAGCGATCCTCAGGAGTTTGCATTGCTCAAAGACTGGAAAGAATCCGGACAGGTCAAGGATGCTCTATCCGCGCGGCAGTTGGACGTGCTGTACAGAAGCTATCTTGGAAACCAGATAGAGCCGGAGATGCTCAAGACAATCGTGGATTTAAGTACGGAAATTGAAGAGAACTTCAGCACTTTCCGGGGCACCATTCGAGAAGAAAAGGTCACCGATAATGAAATTAAGGACATCCTGAAAAACCAGGCTGATTCAAGCAAGAGAAAGCAGGCTTGGCTGGCGAGCAAGCAAGTCGGGACGGTAGTTGCGAAAGACCTTATCCGGCTGGTCAAACTGCGCAATCAGGTTGCCAAGAATTTGGGATTCGAAAACTATCATACAATGTACCTTACCATTGTCGAGCAGGACGTCGACGAACTGGATAAGATCTTTGCCGAACTTTATGAACTAACAAACGCACCCTTTGCCGCACTGAAGGCCGATCTTGACAAGAAGCTGGCGGCCAACTGTGGCATCGAAGTCTCACAATTGATGCCGTGGCATTACCACGATCCGTTCTTCCAGGAAACGCCCATGGTATATGAGCTGGATTTGGACGCATACTACGCCGACAAGGATGTAAAGGAACTGGCGGCAACCTTCTACGCAGGAATCGGACTCGACGTCGAGTCGGTGCTTGCCAAAAGTGACCTGTACGAGCGTGAGGGCAAAAACCCGCATGCCTTCTGCACCGATATTGACAAGGAAGGTGATGTGCGAATACTCTGCAATATTAAGAACAATGAGTCGTGGATGGAAACAACGCTGCACGAGCTTGGGCATGCGATATATGATAAATATCACGACCCCGAGGTGCCGTATCTGCTGCGCGAGCCGGCACATGCGTTTACTACCGAGGCCGTTGCTATGTTCTTTGGCCGGCTGAGTCGAAATCCGGCGTGGATGCAGCAGATGCTGAACCTTTCGGACGTGCAGCGCCGGGAGATTGAAAAGGTCAGCGGCAAGTACATGCAACTCAAACAGCTTATCTTCGCACGCTGGGCGATGGTAATGTATGACTTCGAGAAGCAGCTTTACGCTGATCCGGATCAGGATTTGAATTCCCTGTGGTGGCGATTGGTCGAGAAATACCAGTTCGTCAGGAGACCCGAAGGCCGAGATGCGCCCGACTGGGCCGCTAAGATACACTTCGCCATTGCCCCGTGCTACTATCACAACTATATGCTGGGCGAGCTGCTGGCCTCTCAACTGCATAACCGTATCGTCCACAAGGAACTAAAGCTCAAATCTGATGAGAACGTCGGTTATGTTGGCCAAAGAAAAGTCGGAGATTTTCTACGCAAAAAGGTCTTCGAAGTCGGCGCGGTCTATCACTGGAACAAGATGATCGAACGCGCGACAGGCGAGCCGCTGACGCCGAAATACTTTGTCAGACAGTTTGTAAAATGATAAGAGGAGTTCTCGTACGCCTTGGCAGTTGACTCGGAAATTGCTATTTTCTTACTATATGGAATAGGTGAGATATGAATCTACACGGACGGTCATTACCTGAAATTACAATCAAAGCACTTATCCTGGGTGTACTTCTTTCGATGATCTTAGCGGCGGCAAACGCTTATCTGGGATTGTTTGCCGGGATGACGGTCTCGGCGTCGATACCGGCGGCGGTCATCTCGATGGGCGTGCTGCGGCTGTTTCGAAAGAGCAACATCCTGGAGAACAATATCGTACAGACCGCGGCATCTGCGGGAGAATCTCTGGCTGCCGGTGTGATTTTCACGCTGCCGGCGCTGGTCATCATGGGCTTCTGGGAAGATTTCAACTTCTTCTGGGTAACGATTATCGCCGGTTTCGGTGGAACGCTCGGTGTGCTCTTTACCATTCCGCTCAGGCGCTCTCTGATTGTCGAAGGTGACTTGAAGTTCCCCGAAGGAATCGCCACTGCAGAAGTGCTCGAAACGGGCCAGCAGGGTGGCTCCGGCGTTGTGTATATCGCCGTGGCATCCGTAGCAGGCGCCCTTTTTAAGGTCGGGGCAAAAGGTATCGGCTTCTGGCCCGAGCTGGTTGAGGTGGCCGGCCGTGTCAAAGGCTCTATTGCCTACTTTGGCTCCAATCTCAGTCCCGCCCTGCTCTCGGTGGGTTACATCGTCGGGCTGAACATCGCCGTGCTGATTTTTCTCGGCGGCGCCCTGAACTGGTACGCCGCCATTCCAATTGTGGCCGCCCAGGACCAATGGCCCGTATACCAACTCGAAAGTGAAACGGAAAATCCGGATGGGTGGAACGTGTTCACCCTGGCATACGAAAACATTGATCCGGATACAACGACGGCCCAGATCGAAGCAGCAATAAAACATAATGCCGACGTCGATGCTCAGCTTGGAACTGCCGTCGAAGCGGTGGATTACGCCGGGCGAATCTGGTCGAAACGGACCCGGTACCTTGGAGTCGGCGGAATGCTGCTCGGCGGTTTGTGGACCATCTTCGCCATGCGAAAATCGCTTTTCAGCGGTATCGCCAGCGGTCTGCGCGCCTACCGGCAGGTCACCGACGGCGAGAAAACAATCGCAAGGACCGAAAAAGACATGTCCATGAAGTGGGTGCTCATTCTCATTATCGCCTCGATTATTCCGCTCTTTCTGGTCTACCAGTACTTCGTCAAGGATGTCACGGTCTCGTTGCCGATGGCCGCGGTTATGCTGGTCGCAGGCTTTGTCTTCTCGGCGGTCGCGGCTTACATGGCCGGGCTCGTCGGCTCCTCGAACAATCCCATCTCAGGTGTCACCATTGCGACCGTCACCGTCTCGGCGCTGCTTTTGGTCCTCCTGATGGGCCGAGACAATATCAACGGACCGGCGGCAGCCATTATAATCGGCAGCGTTGTCTGCTGCGCCGCGGCAATCGCCGGTGACAACATGCAGGACCTCAAGGCCGGCCAGATCGTCGGCGCCACCCCCTGGAAGCAGCAGGTCATGCAGCTCGTCGGCACTGCTGCAGGTGCACTGGTCATCGCGCCGGTTCTGATGCTGCTTTACAAGGCTTACGGATTTCGCGGCCAGCCCGGCGCCGGGCCCGATGCGCTCTCGGCCGTCCAGGCAAACCTGATGGCATCGGTCGCCCAGGGCGTCTTCAAAGGCGACCTGCCCTGGACTTATATCTTTATCGGGATGGGTATCGCAGCAGCGGTAATTGCTCTGGATGAATATCTCAAGCACATCGGCAGCACGTTCCGCACGCCGGTTCTTGCCGTCACAATCGGAATCTATCTGCCGCTGGAGCTGGCCGTGCCCATCTTCCTCGGCGGGCTGATTCATTACGCCACCAAGCGATTCCACACACGACAGCAGACTGCAAAAGAACAGATAGAAAAATCGAACCGCAATGGACTTCTTTTCGCGTCCGGCCTTATCACGGGCGAAGCCCTCATGGGTATTCTATTAGCCATCCCCATCATTATCCTTAAACAGTTTCAGATTGATCTGCCGTTTCTTAACATTAACGCCATTATCGTTAAGCTCCTGGCCTTAGCCAATATTGAGCTGCCTTTCACGCCGCCAGTCGGGCAGATCGGCGGCAGTATTCTGCTGCTGGCCGTCGCTTACTGGCTCTACCGCGTTGCCCGCGGCGAAAGAGCCAAAGACCGGGCCTGAACACAGAGAGTCGCCGAACGTCATTGCTAAGCCCGAAGGGCTTTGGCAATCCCTGCATAAACAGCAGATTTGATGAGAATTTCTCACCTTTTCTGAAAAATCCGGATTTTACCATTAACATTTACCACGTGGAAATCGCTTGAGGAACGTAAACTCAATGGTTTTATTTGACGATATAAATGTGATTTATAAACAAATTTATGGGAGCACAAAATAGAAGGACTGACCAACAACTCATTTTTACTGTCACCTTTATATCGTGTGGCATTGTACGCGGCAATTGTGCCTTCAGTATACTTCATTGTGATGGTGGTAGGGGGCTTTAGGCATTCTATCAGATTGAGCGTGTGGGGAGTTGCGATGAAGGCGGTTACAGGGTGGATTCTGATCATAGGCATCTACATACTGTGCGGATTACTATTTAGGTTTACGATGAACGATTTGGGAGCATTTATTGATGCTACAAAAGGCAGCAATCCTTTTGTGCGTTATTATCCTGTTGCTGTGTTAATTGTCGCTGTATCAGGTTTCTGGTATCCAAGAGCAGATTTCTTCAATATAAACAGGATACGATCTAAAAGAGTGTTACTTTTTTTCGTATGTTTCACACCATTGTATTTAATGTTGGGGTATATGTTATTTGTCAAATCTGATCTCTGGGGACTCTGTCTTCGCTTTGGTTTTCGAAGTTCATTGCTGGCTTTTACAATCAGCTTCCCAATGATTTTTTATAATGCCCCTGATAGCTTGACACAGGCATGTATTTATGTGATTCAATTTCTTTTGCGAGTCAATCCTCCTAATTCGAATGATGATTCTTCGTCGGAGTAACACTCTGGAGGTAAGACATCTTTGAGGAGGACAAACCGGAGAAATCAAAGAAGCTCGCAAATTAGTTGGGCGGCCTTTTGAGCCCCTTGCACAGGTATCGGTGGATAACTTACATTTTTGCCAAGATTTGCAATGACCTTCTCGGCGAGAATTCCGGGCGTCGTTTGCGAATACTCCATTTTGACGCCGGCCTGGTGCCTGGCTAACCGCCCTGCGACATGAACCTGCTGTTCGCAATGAAGCGCGAGCGGAAAGTATAGGAACGGCCGTCTCAGAGCGGCCAATTCAAGCGTTGTCGTGCCGCCTGCCTGAACTATTGCCAGGTCGCTGGCGGCAAAGTGCTCGTAAAGAGCGGGGACATATTCCTTGACTTCAACACCATCCGGAACTTTTAGGGAATCAACAGAAAGGCGAGGGCCGCATATCAAAACCATGCGCAAGTCGGGGACTTTCCGCTTGATAACCGGGTACGCCTGTCCGCAGAGTTCCAGCAACTCCCTACCGATAGCAGTACCGCCAATGGAGCACACAACCAGCAGCTCTTCGCCGTAACCCAGCCTCCTGCGAATACCGGCCGTGTCAGCATAATCTGCCGGCTCGAAAGGTAAAACGTAGCCTGTGAACTTATAGTATGTTTTAGCATGGTCCCTGCGGCTGGGAAGAAGAATGCCGAGCTCTTTATCGGGAATGTCCTCGGGCTCACCTGCGAAAAGAGCCAGATTCTTTTGGTCAGAAAAAAGCTTACGATCGGACTTTGCCCATATCCTGTTCCATGAATAAACTCCCAGCTTTTCAATGGGATTCCTGCTAACAGAATCCAGCCCGAAAAAATCGTAAATCATGACAAAGGGAACCTTTAACCGGACAAGTTTCATCGACAAACCAGTGCTGATTTCATAGGCCTCATCGCCGATAACAACATCAAACAGTCCCTTGCTGATTATCCGCTTGAATATTTTCAAATTGTGTATCCACTCTCTCCGTATTTTAGAAGCGTACTTCATTATATCCATCCCGAAGCCCCTAGCGGCTTTTTCAGCGGCAACGCTGTCATTGGCGTACATGTCGGCTTCCGGCAGGAGCTTTTCACCGGCCTCTTTGAGCGGGATCGTTGCAGGATGAGCAGCCAGCCAGGACAACTCAACCTCGGGATATTGCTTGCGCAGTTGCCGGGCAATCGCCAGGTCCCTGGTGACATGCCCCAGGCCGATTGAGCCGCTCACATATAGAATTTTCTTTTTCGCCACTTCCATGCTTCCCAACGGCTTAATTACAGCCAATAAACAAGCGCACATTTTCTATAGGGACATGTCTATCCGGCATATTTTTCAGGTTATTTTATCCCTTGGAAATCGCCTTGAAGGCGGCGGCCGCCCCGATAAAGGCGTCTCTGTCACCCGGGCCCGGAGTTTCCACCAGGCTCAGATTTTTCTTGTCGGCCCAGGAAGGATCGATAAGGTATTCTTTCATTACCGTGCGGACTTCGGATTCAAGCTTAAGTTTGCCCCACAATACCTCGCGGGCAACAGTCCCCTTCCAGGCAATCAGAGGCAGATTAAGAAGGCTTTGAATATTAGCGAGAAATATTCCCATGCCCCGGACGATCCTGCCGTAAAAGTCTGTCGCCCAGATTTTTGCCTGGCCGGAATATTCCCCGAGATAGGCTTTATCCAGGAATACCGCGGGGCGGATTTGGCCTTTTTCCTTGCCGAAGGTAATATTAAATTCTTTCGGCAGGCCGAGAGCATTCGCCTCGGCAACCACTCGGCGTTCGATAGAAGCACCGCCCATAATCGCTTCGGCATGCCCCCTTTTGCCGCAACCGCACAGAGGAGCAAAAGGCGACGGCTCAATAACCATATGGCCGCCTTCGGCCACCGACAGGATTTTGCCGTCACTCCAAATCCTGAGCCCGATTCCGGTGCTCCAGGTTATGCCCATAAAATACCGAGGCCTTCCGAGAAGTGTCGCCATACCGGTCACTGCGGTTTCCATATCGTTGAAAACGAAGGACTTGAGCCCGGTTTTTTTCACATAACCTTCGGTCTTTTTCTTCAAATTAATATCATCCAGAAAATGAGCATTCGGCGAGTTTTTTATCAATCCGTGGTCTTCAATCACTCCGGCTACAGAATAGGCAATCCCCCCGATTTTACTACCGTCAAGGCCATCGGAGACAAACTGCATAAGAGAATCGAGATCGGGGATAGATTCCTTTTTCTTTTTAAGAATATCAGTGTCTTTTATTTTTTCCGTAATCTGTGCCCTGACCATATCAGCATCTTCTGTTTTAATCTTCTCAAAGGCACTGCTTTTAATATCAACCCTCCGGAAACCGTCACCGCCGATATCTATTACCCGAATATAATCTGCCATTTTTTTGTCCTTTCATTTCTGTTGATGGAGAAATCGCCAAATTTCATTTCGAGATTTCTCAGTCCATTTTCATCTACCGGCTCTTCCGTCTTACCGGCGGAAATAGTAGTTTTGATTCTACGGCCCTTTGACCGCCAGATTACGTATTTTAGCAAGACTTTCGGCAAACTGCGTCTGGGCTTTTTCCAGATAAGCATTAACCTCATCGATATATCCATCGGCCGAGGCCGACCAGACACGGTTTAGATAGCGTTCCCCTGCTGCAAAACTGCTCATAACTTCGCCGTACGCGGCAAGGCCGTAACGATGACCAATGCTTTCACGAGCATCCACAAACATTTCAAGGTCACCGAGAAATAATTCATCAACTCGATGACGCATATCGTATGTATTAATCGATTGCTTATCAGCATTGAGCTTCTTGATATTGTTTGCGATTCTTTCAAGGCTTCCTTCCACTGTTTCAATCCTGGATGCGACATGATGCTCCGTCTTGCTCTGCCGGGCTTCATTGATTCTAATGGCCGCAACTCCCGCTGCTCCAACGATAATCGAGGGTATATACCAAAACCATCTAACGGCGTTCTCATCGACAACCGTAGCTAATGCCGCCGCGATGAAACCGACTGTAACCATTAAGAAGCCAATTGTTCTCATAGTATTTCCTTCCCCCCCTACATTCCTGTAATAATGTAGTATATGGCAAAACCAACTCCGACAACCCCTTCGCCGATTATCAATCCGGCCGCAATCGGAATACCAACCTGCTCACTGAAGTGCTTGCCTTTAATTTTATCGCTGACAATCCGCAAAATTGTCCCGATAGTATATGTCAGAACAATACTGAACGGCAGATAGAAACCAAGGCCGACCTGAATCCCGAGACCGCCGACACCTGTTGTACTCAGCAAAGCACCCAGTCCCGCACCGGCCAGATACTTGAAGACAGGAACATTACCTTCGAGGATTCCCTTCATCATGCTCGCCAGTACGGTGCCCTGCGGTGCCGGCAATTTTTCGCTACCGAGGCCGTATGCCTTATGAAGCACAAATAAAAGACCGATCATTAAAACCGGCCCAAGCCACGTGGCGGCAAATTGTCCTATCTGCTGTCTTCGTGGTATAGCACCGACCAGATAACCGGTTTTCAAATCAAGCATAAGGTCTGTCGCCTGAGACATCGCCATACACGTGGCGGCGCCGACCATTACCGAGGATATAATGGCCGCTCTGTCACCCAGGCCTTTTGTAATGACAATGAGAATCGTTACGGCAATCAAGGTCATTCCGCTCATAGGCGACCAGTTGGTCCTGCCGATACACTCGGATAGAATCACTCCGGCCATCCATATCCAAATGGTTCCCAGCACGGCCATGATGACACCTCTGACAATGCCCATCTCTTCGACTGAGGAGACCGCAACAACGGCCAAAACGATGACCGCACCAACAATGCCGACATAGAGCAACTTGATCGGCATTTCATCTTTCGACATTGCCGTACCGGTTTTTGCTGCCGACTGCATGCTGCGAATCGCACTGATAATCAATGGCAGCGCAAGCACAATTCCGGTCAATGCCCCGCCGACCAGCATGCCGATTCCGACCGGCCTGAACAACGAAATCCGTAAATATCCCGGCATTGTCTGCCCAAGTTCCTGTAATTGTTCCGGCGAAGGCAGCAGGTTCATCTTCGCCAGAATCGGCGCCAGGACCCAATAGCAGGCGTAACCGCCGATGACAAAACAAAGCCCGCCCTTGCCTGCTATAAACGCCATTCCTATTGTCATCAACGAAACAAACCAGACGCCATTCATATAGTCCGGAAAACCAATGTACTGGCCTAAAGCCCAGTTCTCAAACTCCGTCAAATTGCTGATGAAACTCAGGGTTCCGCTCAGGGCAACGCCTATCATAAGGAGCATTGCTTTGTGGACACCGGCGCCGGGCGATTTGAGGACGGTTGCGACCGCTACTCCGCCCGGATAAGTCAGACGTTCGAAATCGATCATCTGCTTGCGAAGCGGAATGATAAAAGCAATACCCAGAATGCCGCCGGCAATACAGGAAAACACCATCAGGTAGGGATTGAAATTAGTCTCGCCCAGAATAAATAACGCCGGCACAGAAAACATAACGCCCGCCGAAGCACCGTTTACACTACTGGCGACCGTCTGGCTGATATTGTTTTCAATAATGCTGTTTCGCCGGAGAATTCCCCTGAGCACACCGAAACCCAAAACGGCAGCAAGCTCCGAGCCTTCATGCGAAAATCCCAGGATCAGGCAGGCATAGCCCATACTAATCGTAATAAGCACACCGAGTCCATAGCCAACGAGAAGCGCGGTCAACGTCAACTCCGGATAAGGTCCTGTGCGGATAATCCTATCTCGGCCGTCTTTACTCATTGTCACTATTCGCTCCTTTGAAGCAGAAGTAAGTATATTTCATCCGTATGAAATAATAGATGCCATCTTATAACCGGCTATTTTTTCTCTGCCCTGCAAACCCGCAAGCTCTATAAGAAACGCAATGCCCGCAACTTTTCCCCCTATTTTCTCGATGAGCTTGCATGCCGCGGCCATTGTCCCTCCCGTCGCCAACAGATCGTCCACCATTAAAACGTTCCCGCCGCTCTCTATTGCATCGCTATGTACTTCCAAAGTATCCGTGCCGTATTCCAGATCGTAGCTGACGCTCTCGGTCCGCCAGGGCAGCTTGCCTTTTTTGCGGATGGGCACAAAGCCGGCGCCGAGTTTTTCCGCCACAACAGAGCCAAAAATAAAACCTCTGGCTTCCACGGCGGCGACATATTCGATGCCGGCATCTGTAAAATCGGCGCATAGTGCTTCCACTGCTGCTGCAAACGCCTTCGGATTGATTAATAATGGAGTGATGTCACGAAATAAAATTCCCTTTTTCGGCCAGTCGGGTATGTCGCGAATATATTTTTTCAGGTCAATTCCTTCGTCCTTCATTTACCTGCCTTCCATGGTTGACGTTAAAGTTATAATCAAAGTGATAATGGTGTACGATGCACACCCTACAATTGTCTATTATTAAGACATTATTAGGGAAATGCAAGTTTTTAATCGAGATGATATTCGATGCTATTCTTCGTTCATGTATTCGTAAAGGTTGGTAAGCGCATCGCGCCGTATCTGCCTGATTCTCTCTCGTGTGAGCTCCATTTTTTTACCGATCTCCTTGAGCGACATCGGCTTTTTCCCATCGAGACCGTAATGCAATCTCAAAACATCCGCTTCTCTCGGGTCGATTTCATTGAGCAATCTCAAAGCTTTCAGTTTTTCTTCAACGGCAATTAATGCGTCTTCCGGCCTGCCGCCGCTTGGATCCTCCAAAATCGCTTCGAGCATTTGATCCTCATCCGTCTCATCGCTGCTGCTGGATTCCCCTGTAGAGCTGAGAATTTCGACGATACGATGTATAACTTTTGCCTTCCGCAGCGGCACTTGCATAATTTCGGCCATTTCTTCGACTTTTGGCGACCTGCCGAGCGTGCTTTCCAGCTCCGTAGCCGTATGCCGCCATTGATTTATCAAGGCTACCATATAAGTGGGAATATGCACAGGCTGAACATTTTCCAGCAGTGCACGTTTGATGCTTTGTTTTATCCACCACGCCGCATACGTACTGAAGCGAACGCCTCGCTCGGGATCAAAGTAATCGACGGCCCTTATCAGTCCGAGATTGCCCTCTTCAATCAAGTCACCAAGACTCATTCCCCGGTCGCCATATTTCTTCGCTATGTTGACGACCAGCCTGAGATTGCTTCGCACCAATTGCTCTCTGGCCCGCTGGTCGTTCTCCTCAACGATCTGCCTACCCAGGTCACGTTCCTCTTCCATTGTCAGCAGTGAAGCTGCGTCGATCTCTTTGAGATATTCTTTTATAGTAATGTCAAATGCGATAGCTCACTCCCGCCCAGCCGAAAAGCCTCTCGACTCCGGCCATCAGGGCAAATTGGGTTTTTACCTCACCTCCTGAGTTATAGGACGATTGCCTCCTTGTCAGAGATAAATCTATATGAGTATCGGTTAAATAGCCCCTCGGGTTTACCCCCCGTTAGAAATTTTTCGCCCATCGGGCAGCTTCGTTGTGTCTCTTATGTGCCTGGAATTCGATTTTTGCGGGAATAAAAGAAAAGGCCTATACCGAACCAAATCGGTATAGGCCTTCTTGTGATGCAAATCCGTAGCTTCAACTGCTACATATAATCCAGCTTACAGCTACGGCTCTGGTTCCGGAGCGGGCTTAAGCAGCCGAATATCATCAATAAATATCTTGCCCGCACCACCGGGGATTGTCATGTTGCCCTGGGTTCCCAGGCCAATAGCAATCCTGTCAACGTTGTTTAGGACTATGCCCTGAACTTCAAAAGCCTGCAGCGGAATCACCCACTCGGTCCAGGTGTCTATTGTCGCTGCGGCAGGATCATCATGGACTACCACCGCAGGTGTGCCGGCGCTGTTGGAGACCGCCACGTACAGCGGCTCTGGAGCGTTGGTGGTAATGCCGATATCCTGGTTCGTCCACTGACCGCTGACCGAGCCGATAGTCGTGACGTTAGAGAATACGGCCTGACAAGTCAGAGCTGCGTCATGGCTGGTCAGAGCCAAACCAATATAGACATTCGTACCCATCTGGATATTCTGCGGAATGGCGCCCGTTACCGGATCCCAGGCCGAACCGTTGGCAGAATGAGAAACGGTAAAGTTGCCGGCCAAGTCACGCTCCAGCTTCACCCAGTGAGGTGCAGTTATGTCAGCCTGAGCGTAGTTGAAACTGGTAGCGCCCGTATCGGGACGACCCTGCGAGGCAACACCGCTCTCAGGTGTAACACACGCAAAAGCATGCTTCGAGTCACTATAAAGCGATTCGCGAATCATCACACCGGCCTTGGCCCAGGCGTTCGTATTTTCGACGCTTTCGACTTTTGCGATAATCGAGCCGGCACCAGAGAGCATCTTATATGCAAAGTGGAACTCATCGGCTTCCACGCCATTCACGTTCCAGATATCTGCACCGGAGCCGGTCATCGTGTAAGTACCGACCGGGCCCTCGATAAAGCTGCCGACGGATCCCGGGTAGCCTCTGAACCATAGCGACAAATTCGCAACACCTTGCTCGGTCCAGTTACGCTTGTCTGTCAGCGTCAGTTCCGTCTCTGAATATCTGGCGTAGCCCTGTTTGTTGTTGTCATAGGCCAACGGCATCGATTGTTCGCCGCTGTGGATGATGGTTTCCTCGGTATAAGACATTGTTGTTTCGTCACCGACGGCAGCTCCTGTTCCGTTACCCGAGTAGTAAGGATCAACACCCGGTGCTCCAAAGCCGAGCCCATCTTTCCAGGCGTACCATATCTGATTCTCGCCGGTATCATAGTCTTCGAAGTCATCCACGATCAAGAAGTCGGCCGTCGTAAAGCTCCAGACGCTGCCTACCCATGGACTGGCCGGATTGGCAGCATTGACTTCCTCAACACGCCAGTAGTAAGTTGTCTCCCAGAGAAGTTGTCCGGGATCATAGCTCTCGTCACCGAGTGACTTAGAACCCCTGTATTCGGGCGAGGACATGGTGGCATTGGCTACAGCATCCGCATCCGTCCCGAAATACACCTCATGTGAAGCAGCTTGAAGTCCGGGTTTCCACTGCAAGGTGGGTGTCTGTGTTATTCCAGTCGTTTTGTCGCCGGGCCTTGCTCCATAAGCATTCACTGGCTCATAGGGCGACAGATTGGTTCCTGGAATTATAGTGCGGGCTGGGATCCTGGGGCCTTCCCAGGCCACCCGACAATGGTCTCCACCGCCGCTTTCTTTCCACAATGCCACAATATAGTATCTCCCGCCGGCCACGAGTGAAATGGGCTCCGACATTTGTGAGGCGTACTTGTCCCACTCATCGGTATTGGACCAGCCGCTGGTTGAAGTCGGCGAATCCTTTACGTACGCGATCAACTCGACGTTGCTGGGGTCGTCATTAGTGCTGAGCCACAACTCACCCTGATCGTCACTTGTGAGCCAGAATGTGTAATCGCCTGTGCCCGGGGCGTAAAGCCAACCCTCAATCCGGGCGCCGTAATCGCTGAGGTCATCTCCGTCCCACTCGAAACTCGTCACCGTCTCGGTCACATCAGGATTGTTCGGATAATTCGGATTGTCCTTGAGAGTGTTTATGTCGGTAGTGAGAATGTTCTCCCACCTGTCCATCACGGCCGAACCCAAACCGGGTATAGTTGTCGTAAAGCTCCAGACTTCACCTCGATGCGTCATCGGAGGATCAAATTCATCAACACGCCAGTAGTAAGTCTTATTGGACTCAAGAGGACCTGGATTGAAAGTTGTAGTGGTATGTGGAGTCCCTACGGTCGCGCTGTTTACGTCGTCAAAATTGTCGCTAAAATAGACGGTGTGCAGTTTTGTGCCGAAACCGGGCGACCACGTGAGCTTTGTATCGGCGTCCACAAACATCGTGCCATCGGCAGGGCTGGGATTAAAGGCCTTCTTGGGTGGAACGAAGAAGCTCCAGACCTTGCCTTTGTGCTTCGTCACGACGTCGGCCTCCACCTCGTCGATACGCCAGTAGTACGTTGTGCCCGGGACAAAGCCCTCCGGATAAGAATATCCGGGAAAGCCGACAACAAAAAATGCCGAGGTCTGATTACCGCGGAAGGTATCGCCAGTTCCGTCATTCACATCGGCAAAGGTCTCACCAAAGTATACATCATGTGAGACAGCCGTATGTCCGGCCCTCCAGCTCATACTTACCCATGTGTCCGGATGTATAGCACCATCAGCAGGATCGGGCTTAGTGGCGATAACAGGAAGCACAATGCTAACATTGTCCATAGTGTATGTGCGTAATTCACCTTCCGCATGCGATGTTATACACAAACCGATGTAAACCTGCTCGGCCATCGAGATTTCTATCGGGTTCGTCATGGCGCCGTCCGGCGATGTGTCCGTGAATTCAGCCCAATCAACACCATCATCGCTGTGGTAACCTGTAATCATGTCGCTTTCGCGGACCAGCCTAATCCAATGAGGCGGTGACGCCGTGACATCCCCATGGAAGCTGACGGAGCTGCCGCCGGTGTCCGGTCGGGACTGGAAGGCTATACCGCCACCATCGGTGTCGGTTAGTACCATCATTGCGTGTTTGGAATTGGCATCCAGCGTCTCGCGAATCATCACGCCTCCCTTGGCCCATGTATTAGAGCCTGTGCCGTTGTCGACGACATGCGCCGTTATCTCGCCGTCACCAATTAATAATACATAAGCATAGTGGAAGGCATCTGAGGTACCCCAGATGTCAGCCCCATCGCCAATGACGGTCCACGTGCCGTTGCTCTCATCGGCACTACCACCGGTCGTGGCGATGTCCTGGCTCTCCCATCCGGCCGGCATCGCTGCCATTGCGTTGCCTGCCAAGCTAATCACCAAGGCAAAAGAAACCATTAATACTAATTTTCTGCACATAATAATCATCCTTAATAGAAGATCGATAAAACTAAAGACCAATAATAATTCTTACTTTCACAAAATCCGACAGTACGATTGCTCAGGAAAAACTAATGCCGTTTTTACTATTCTTCTTCATTCAAGAGCGAACCATGAATTATTGATGTAAGATTTTTAGCACTGAAGCATACGACTTCGGTGGCCTTAATTTATTTTTGGTAATAATCGACAGGGGAATCCTATATGATTCCGTAAAATCCCAAAAATCTACAGGTTTTTATGTCCTATTTTTACTATATTCGCCATATTCTTGTCAAGTGTATGGCGGCAAATTCCCTCCAGAATTTATAATATTAAGTATTTACGTCTAAAAACAGGTGCATATTGAGCAAATAATGACATTTTCTTTGGCTCAAATTGTCAATAAAGACCGAGCAACTTCAGCAAATGAATCATAACATTGATAAAAGTGCCAAAAACAAGAAAAAAAGACAGATTTCTTGAAACTAATTGCATAGAATCAACGACTAATCCACCAAAAGAAGGAAGAATTTAGAGAAGAAGGGCTAACTAAAGGCCAATCTTTTATATTGGCAAGGTTTAAAAAACCAGCAATAATGCAAAATAAGCTAATTGAATAAAAGAGATTCGGGTTGAAAGGAGTAAAAATGAAAAATCATTATTTCACTAAGATATCTTTTGGTTGTTTACTGTGCCTGATCATGTTTATGGCCGGTTGTATCTCCATCGGCGGCTGCTTGATGCAGGCAAAATACGAACGAACCGTTCAATTGTCAGCACCTCTATCGCCCGGCTCGGCATTCGAAGCCCAGACCCACAACGGCTCAATTAAAATAAACGGTGCCGACGTTGCCGATTGTAATATGACAGCAACTATTGTCACCCGGGCGGTGACTGATGAAGAAGCTCGCGAACTTTCTGAAAAGGTAAAAGTAACGCTTGTCCCCTCGGGCAATCGCCTAATCACCAAAATTGACAAACCAACTCAATTGATAAACAAATCCGTGAGCGTCAGTCTCGACGTCCAAGTGCCGAACCAGACGGACCTCGATCTTGTTACGCACAACGGAGCTGTTGAAATTTCGGATATCAAGGGCCGGCTTGACGCCACCACGCACAACGGCAAAGTGACCTCTGAGAGAGTTTCCGGCACGACCGCTTTGAACACTCATAACGGCTCTGTCACGTGCGGAGAAGTTTCAGGCAGCACAAAACTGAAAACCCATAACGGCAGCATCAAAGCATTTTACACCGACACCGCCCCATCCGTCTGCGACATATCAATCGTGACCCACAATGGCGGCATAGAGTTAAAGACTCCACCCGGTTTTTCCGCCCGGGTTGATGCCTCGACCCATAACGGCTCGATAAATACCGATCTGCCGATAACGGTAAGCGGAAAGATAAGCAAGAGCAGCTTAAAAGGCACGATCGGGGCGGGCGAGGGCCGACTCCATCTTGAAACCCATAACGGCTCGATAAGAATTAGATAATAGAAAAAAACCAAAGTATAATCGAGAGGACCGAAAATGAATAAGCGTCATAGGGTGTTCATGGCTATAAGCTGCTGCATATGCCTGCTTGTAATTATTTCCGGATGCGATATGCAATTCGGCGGCTGGGGGCAGGCCAAATACGAGATAACAGTCCAACGGCAGGCACCCCTTAATCCCGGATCAAAACTATTTGTCGAAACCAGTTTCGGCTCTATCACAATTACCGGCGGCGATGTCACCGAGTGCAGCGTCATTGCCACGATATGCGGCAGGGCTCCAACTGAAGAAGAAGCGCAGCTATTAGCCGAACAGGTAAAGATAGAACTCGAAACAGCCGGCAATACACTAACGGTAAAAGCTGATAAACCGCCGAGCAGAAACAATCGCTCAGTAAGCATCAGCTACGATATAACCGTCCCGAAGCAAACGAATATCGAATGTGCCAGCTCATACGGTGCGATTGAGCTTGCCAATATCAAAGGACAAACAAGCGGCAAAACTTCCAGCGGCTCAATTAAAGCGAAAAATATCGAAGGACCGGTTAATCTGGATACATCTTACGGCTCCGTCAACTGCAGGAACATTACAGGGGACAACATTATAGTTAAATCCGGCAGCGGTTCGATTACCGCCGAGATCATTAAGGGCTCAACCCAATTAACGACTTCCTACGGCCCTATAACCTGCACGGATATATCGGACGGAGATATCAAACTTAAAACCAGCAGCGGTAAAATCAAGCTCTCGAATGTCTCTTTCGGAGATTGCGATGCGCATACGTCCTATGGCCCAATCGTATCCGACGAGCTTAAAGGCAAGTCAATCAAATTGCACTCCGGCAGCGGCGACATCAAATTGACAGAATCTTCCGCGAATACGACCAACCTATCCACTTCGTACGGACGTATCACCTGCCGGCAAATGACAACAAACAGCATTACCGCCAAGTCCGGCAGCGGCAACCTCGATATCGCTTGTTCGGATTCGACGCCGGACGAAATCGTTGCAGATTTAGTCACCTCATACGGGAGTATCGACTTGACCGCTCCGCAAAACTTCGCCGGCCAGGTCGATCTTTCGACCAGCTATGGCTCGATACGAACCGGTCGGCCGATAACGATAAGCGGCCAAGTCAGCAAGAAGAAGCTCAAAGGAACAATAGGCGACGGAAACGGAAAGCTGCACATGCAGACCAGCAGCGGCTCGATAAACCTGCAATAGCAGAAAATGTGTTATGAAAAATATATCGAGAATACTCATATCCGTTTTCGCTCTGGGCGTAGTTGCGTACACGAGCAACGCATCCGAGTCTATCCTGGCACCGCAAATAGAAGGCGAGTGGTGGCAGGTTGCCGGCAATCCGAGAGAGCACAAATACGCCACCGAAAGGCAGGAGCCCGTCGACTTTGCCGTCTGGCAGGCGGCGGACGGCACCTGGCAGCTATGGTCCTGCATTCGAGGTACGACCGCCGGCGGCAAAAACGGCAAGACCCGGTTCTTTTACCGCTGGGAAGGGCAAAACCTGACAGACACCAACTGGAAACCGATGGGCATCGCCATGGAAGCCGATCCTTCACTGGGCGAAACGCCCGGCGGGCTCCAGGCGCCACACGTGGTAAAAGCTGGTAACACATACCACATGTTCTACGGCGATTGGGTGAACATTTGCCACGCCACAAGCAAAGACGGCAAGAACTTCACCCGCGTTATTCAAGAAGGCGGCAAAACAGGCATGTTCACCGAAGGCCCAGGCAATAATACCCGTGATGTGATACTTCTGCCGCACACAGGCAAATGGTACGCCTACTATACGGCCTATCCGAACCGGCAGGGAATGGTTTACATCCGAACCACCGAAGATTTCAAAAACTGGAGTCTGTCCAGCGTTGCCGCGTATGGCGGCCGGGCCGGCACCAACGCGTATTCGTCCGAGTGTCCCCATGTAGTGAAACTGGGCGATGGTAACTTCTACCTTTTTAAAACGCAAACGTATGGCCCATTCAAAGGCGATATCCGAAAAAGAGGCGCCCCCCGGACCAGCATCTATTATTCAAACGACCCGATGATGTTCGGCATCAACCAGGACCACAGGTATTTCGTCTGCACATTACCCGTAGCGGCGCCGGAAATCATCTATTACAAAGATCGCTACTACATCGCCGCCCTAAACGAAGGCGCCTTAGACGGCATTCGCATTGCAAAGTTGACGTGGGTGAAAAAATAATCCATCCACGTCGCAGATCCGCACCCGGCAACGCAAATGCTTTAACTCATTGAGCGTCTTTTAATGTCAGCTTCATCGCCCAATCATTGCGGGACCTGGTTAAATTGCCGGGGAAGTTCGGCAGGTCAATTATGCCGGCGGAATTGGCACTCAAAACACCTCCGTCCCGCCAACTACCGCTCCTCGGATTGAACCATACGGCTTCGTACTTGCCCCTTAATATTGCGCCTGATAAGTTCGCTTTAGGACAATCCTTCTCGAAGTACAGAATGAATAAATCCTTCTCATCTGTGCGAGCACAATAAGACCATCCGAGACACGACTTGGCTTTGCCCGACCTGTTCGGCTTGATTAGATTAGCGCTGGGCACGAGATCACGGTACCTGCTGCCTTCGGACAGGATAAAAGTTCGCAGGTGCCGCATCTGGTCTGCAGATCGCCATTTGATAACGTCCCAGATATGGTTCTCCGCGGCATCTTCGACGTTCCCGCCCCACATTCCACCGTCCCATCCGCCGGCACCGTAGATGTGCCCTCCCAATCCGCCGGATAAAACGCTGCCGTACATCGCGGAACGGCAATACAAAGCGGATGTCTCCGTGTCACCATCCGCTCCCTCCATACCAGCGTAATAAGGTTCTCCGTTGATGCCGGGCACCGGCGGCGAGGTATTGAATATCTCGGTCAGGAACGGATACAGGTCGTGAGTGCGCCTGTTGCCTATCTGATGGAATGTAAGCCATTTGGCCTTGTCCGTATGGCCGAAGTTCCGCAGCGTCGAAGGATTCGAATTCGTCCCGGCCAGTGTCCCGAATGGCGGATGCCCGTACTTCTCAATGACCCGGTTTGCCGCCAGGTTCCACTGCTCGGCCGGTATGGTCGAACCGGTCCAGTCAAGATGGATCGGACTGAACAGGCAAATATTGGCCTGATAGCGGCTCCAGATGTACTGGATGTAACGTGTATAAGATTGGGGCCATTCGTAATACTTCTTCCAGCCCTGCCCAATGTCACGCCGGGAGACCTCAATAAACGCAGCAAAGCCCTGGCTATTGAGATAATCGATCTTCCTGTCCATATTCAGGAAGTATTTCGGATTGATCCGGTCGACGTCGGGAAAGTATTTTTCGTAACCGGGAATTTTGCCCGGGAAAAGAAACGCACGATTACCATCTTCGTCGTGCATGTCCTTTGCACTTTCAGTCCCGGCCTGTTTCCACGCCGAACGCAGCACCGTCTCGTCGGGCATCTTCAACGAAGCAGGCTTGTCGTCATTGGACCAGTTCGGAAATGCCGCAATCATGGCGATGCAATTGTAATCCTGTTTTCGCCGAAACCGCACGTAATCTTTGAAGCCCGCATTCGGGCCAATCGGACGCTGCTTGTCATCGTCGTACCACCTGTAGCGAAAAGTCGGCACCGACCACCATGTATCGCCCAAAAGGAAAAACGGTGTCCCGTCAGCATATTCAAACGCGTGACCGTTTGTAGATGCCCTGATCATACCACGCCGGCAGGGATTTACTCCTACCCCGGCTTTGGACCAAGCAACAACAGTAAACTCCCCACTCTTTCCGTTAAGGCCCGGATCCGCTTGATTGGAACCGCTGCTCCATTTCCACAAACCCGGGGCAATGCCTAATACACGTATCCTAAAAACATTGTCACCATCCCAGAAACCGTAGCATCGTTTCTCGAATCCCGGCCCTTTCAGATCGACCCAGACTTCCACTTCCGTGTACGGATTATCATAATGTTTCCCGGCATGAAGGGTAATCTCCACTTTTTCCCACACATGGGTATCACCCGCAAAACCTGTATTGCATGTCCCATGCAAAAAAGCAGCGGCTGCAAGCAAAATCAGGGCATAAATACATCTCTTCCCCATCATAAGAGTCCAAAAATCATGCTCTTGTCTGTAATTATACATCTGTCGTTACCTTCCTTTCCGCGATACATCAAACGCCGATCTACGAATGGTTAAGAAGCCCGGCGGCCAATAGTAAATCAATCATCTTCCGGTCTGGGATTATTTTAGTTTGCCCGAAAGCACAAAACAAGCTACAATTTTGGTGTGATTAAGAGAAGGAAAACAAAAACAGTCAAGGTCGGCACGGTTAAAATCGGCTCTCGCGGGCCTGTTGTTATCCAGTCGATGACAAAGGTGCCAACGGTGGACGTGGCTCGCTGCGTAAAGCAGATCGAACAGCTTGCCCATGCGGGCTGCCGGCTGGTCCGGCTCGCCGTGCCCAGACGGGCCGACACCGCTGCTTTTGCACAAATCGTGCAGAAAGTAGATGTCCCTCTTATCGCCGACGTGCACTTCAGCGCCAACCGGGCCATTGAAGCAATAGAAGCCGGCGCCGCCAAAGTGCGGCTAAATCCCGGCAATATAAAAAATCGCAAGGACATTCTCCGAATCATCGACGCGGCCAAGATGCACAAGACGGCAATCCGCGTCGGCGTCAATGAGGCAAGTATCAGGGACCTCCGGAAGAAACCTGTCCCCGCCGAAAAGCGGACTGCCCTGATGCTCAGGGAGATGAAAAGCTACGTCCGGCTTTTCGAAGGCCGTAATTTTAATTCGCTGGTCCTCAGCGCAAAAAGCAGCGACGTAGCACGAACCATCGAAATCAACCGCGCCATTTCAGAGACTTTCGACTACCCGATCCACCTTGGCCTGACCCACGCCGGCCTTCCGGAAGATGCCCGGATGCCGTCTGCTATCACCCTGGGCACATTGCTGGCCGAGGGCATCGGTGACACCATCAGGGTAAGCGCCGCCGGCAATCCCGTTGAAGAGGCAGAAATTGCAAAACAGATTTTGATCGCACTCGGCCTTTACGAACGTTCGAGTCCGGAATTGATTGTGTGCCCGACCTGCGCCCGCTGTGAAATCGATGTCATCGCACTGGCTCGCCGGGTGAAAAAAGCCATAAGCAAAATCGACAAGCCGCTTCGCATCGCCGTGATGGGCTGCGTCGTCAACGGCCCAGGCGAAGCGGCCGATGCCGAGCTGGCAATATGCGCAGCAAAGAATAAAGCATATCTCTATCGCAACGGGCGAAGAGTTTCCATCGTCCCGGAAAGTCAAATCATTCCTGCGTTATTGGAAGAATTACAGAAAATATGACATTATGTGCGCGCGCGAGCAACAACCGAATATATGTTCCGAATCCCTGCAAACAACTCTCAAACGGCTGTGTATCGCCGTCGTTTTCAGTATCGCTTTCGGGTATATCGAAGCCGCTGTCGTTGTTTACCTGCGAGAAATCTTCCACCCGGACGGATTTACCTTCCCCATGACCGTTTTTGGCATTGACGCAATATCCAAACGAATTTTGTTTACTGAAATCGGCAGAGAGGCTTCCACCATTATCCTTATCCTTACCGGCGCCTGGCTTTTCGGCTGCAATCGGCACCAGCGATTTGCATATTTTATGATCATCTTCGCCGTCTGGGACATCTTCTATTATGTATGGCTAAAAGTCCTTCTCGACTGGCCGGAATCCATAATGGACTGGGATATTTTGTTCCTGATACCATGTACCTGGGCGTCGCCGGTTCTATATCCCGTCCTGATATCGACGGCATTGATTGTATTTGCAGTGGTAATACTCTACTGCTCGTCTTACGGGCGGATGATTAAACCGACGCTACCTGACTGGTTTGCCTTTTTTCTGTCCGGCCTAATCGTAGTTGTTTCTTTCTGTATTGCGGGGCTGCATAGTACCGAGCAGGATTATGCTTCCTACTTTTACCGGCCGTTGTTCGCCGCCGGTCTTCTGCTCAGCATTTTAACGTTCGTCAAATGCTGCCTGAACTCTGGAAAGAAGAATCCGGAAATATCAGTTTAGAAAGGATTGATTATGGGAGAAAACGAAAGATCTGACAGCCGCAACAGTAATCTCTCCGTAATCCTGCTGCTTCTGGCCGGTTTCTGCGGAGTTATTGGTCTGCTTGCAACAGCTATCATCGGTATTCCTTTACCTTTTGCCCTTGTCTTCATAGCTTTAGCTGCCATAGGCCTTCCATGTGGTCTTAGTCGGCTCAGGAAAATAGATAGAAAGGTCAAGCCGATTGTGATATCCGTAGTTGCTTCGATTCTTCTGTCGCCCATTTGCGTACCGGTGGGATTCGCAATCGGCTTTACCATGTACCTTACGCCATCATATGTGAAAGATTTCTTCACGGGACCTAATATTGTTCAATCGCTCACGTCTCCCGATCAAGAATTCGAGGCTTATGTCGTAGAGAGGCCCTCCATCGATCCGCCCAATCAGTCTCTGGCTATTCAACGCAGCGACAATATCCATTTCGTGCGCGTTGCCAAATTAGCCGAAGACATCGATGCTATCAGAGAGATTCACTGGTCACCCCAAAGTGACATAGTCGTCTTTCATACCAAGTGCAACCTCATCGCAGTTCGTGTCCCGGGATATCAGACCGTAAAGATTCCTCTCGGAGGAGAACGGATTCGCACTAAAGCGAGTAAACGAAGCACTTTCTCGGGCGCCGGGCCCCGCATAGCAGTTGCCGACATTGAATTCCCCCGGGC
>CAZTDF010000031.1:0-5410 GCA_964612465.1 uncultured Pirellulales bacterium | reverse complement strand
ACGCTAATAACCAGCTCCCGCCCGATCTTGTTGCGGGCGCCTTCAACGACAACCATTGTCCCGTCATCCAGATAACCGATACCCTGTTCCGATTCTTCACCCGGCTTTATGATTTTAATTTGCATCGTCTCGCCGGGCAATGCAACGACCTTAAGCGAATTGGCCAGATCGTTTATATTCACCACGTCAACCTCACGCACCCGCGCGACCTTGCTGAGATTATAATCCGTAGTCGCCAGCCGGCCGTTACAGGCTTTGGAAAACATCAGCAATTTCTGGTCAACGCCCTTAACTTCTTCAACCTCTGCAAGTATGGAGTCATCAATCTCCACGTCGATTACAGGGTCCGACTGCATCTTGTTGAGTATATCGAGTCCCCGCCTGCCACGGTTGCGCTTGAGCTTGTCGGCCGAATCTGATATAAGCTGCAGCTCATTGAGCACAAAACGAGGGACAATCAGCGGAGCATCGAACAATTTACTCTGGCACAGATCCACTATCCGCCCGTCGATGATAGCCGAAGTATCTACAACCAGCGGCCGGGAGCCCTTGGTCTGCTTGGCAAATTCCACGTAAGGAATCACGAAGCGAACATCATCTTTGGTCCGCATCACAATACTAATTGTAAGATAACATATACATATACCCAACAGCCATTTGATCACCGTGATCGCCCAGTCGGTTATATCAATACTAAAGGTACCGCTCACCATCTCCACCACTGGCGCCAGAGCCCAACTAACAAGTATGCCGACCAACAGGCCGAAAAACACTCCCGCCAGAGCGCTGAACTTTTTCTTCGGCGTCATAATATCCAACAAAAGGACAAACACCGCCATCCCTATACTGCTAAAAATGATAGCGCGTAAATTCGCATTGTACGTTTCCGTTGAGGAGTCGCCCTGCTCATCTTTGTCCATTATCGGAGAACTGATATTAACGAACACAATTGCCACAATAATAACAAGAAAGATAGCTCTGAAAATCCATAATAGCTTCATATTTATAACCCTCAAAATTATGATAAATATTCGCTTTTATAAATGTAGCCATTATATACTGCTAACAAAGCGTTTTCAATCAATATATTATATTTCAAGCCATTTTATTTCTACTATTCTGAAAACCGGTTCTCCTGACAGAAACCGGCAAGTGACAAAAAAGGCATTGCCGGTATAAATCGTCACTCATAATACTTGTCCATAACCCTACTGCTCCGGATTATTTCATACTAAGCTAAAAAAAACCGCAATTTGCCATTGATATTCCACCTAACCATCCCTCATAACCAGCTAAATAAGACCGGCATAAGCTACGCCTATGAAAAAGACGGTCAGAATATTATCTGTTTATAAGTTAAGGCATGAAAATATCTTTGACGCTTTGAACTTTCATACAATAAAATCGTATATAAAATACTTAAAACGTGTATATTTCATTGCCGAATCGTTGATTTTTGTTACTGTTTTACTCAACTAATATATTGGAGAACGAAATGCAGATTAATAGCTTCAAAGAGAACAAATATCACTCACGTCTTCTTGTAATTTCAACCTTACTGCTGCTCTTTACAACACCGTTGTCTGCCTTAGCGGCGGATCCGGACAGCATTGCCGCCCTGCGGCAGATGGGCAAAGCTTTTTCTTCGATCGCCGAAAATGCCTCACCAGCCGTCGTCGGACTCCAGGCCGAGAAAACTGTCTCCCGGGATAGCCAAACATACCGCAACTCACCGTTCGGCGACGATCTCTTCGACTATTTCTTCCGTCAACGCTCCCCACAGCGGAGAAATCAACAACCTCAAACGGCCCTTGGTTCGGGCTTTGTAATCTCACCAGACGGCTATATCCTGACAAACAATCACATGGTCGAAGATGCCGAGAAAGTCACTGTTGAGCTCGCGGGCGGCAGGAAATTCACTGCTGAAATTACCGGAACGGACCCGGATTCCGATATTGCAGTCATCAAAATCGACGCTGACAACCTGCCTTATCTCGAATTAGCAGACTCCGATACCCTCGAAGTCGGCGAATGGGTCCTTGCTATCGGCAATCCGCTGGGCTTTAGCCATACCGTAACCGCCGGAATCGTCAGCGCCAAGGGCAGAAGTGTCGGACTGGCCAATATTGAAAACTTCATTCAGACCGACGCAGCTATTAATCGAGGCAACTCGGGCGGGCCCCTGATCAATCTCGAAGGAAAGGTCGTCGGGATGAACACCGCCATTTACGGCGCGACCGGCAATATCGGCATTGGCTTTGCGATACCCGTAAACATGGCCAAACACGTTTATAAACAGCTCCGTGAGGGCGGTTCTGTTGCTCGGGGTTACCTGGGTATCTGGTTCAAGGATCTGTATCCTGAATTAGCAAGTGCTCTCGAATTAGATAAAGATACCAAGGGCGCAGTTATAACGGACGTTATTGAGGATTCTGCCGCAGACAAGGCAGGATTGAAATACTATGATGTCGTTGTCGAATTTGAAGGTCAGGCCGTTGAAAAAAGCAACGAGTTTCTTAATCGAGTGGCAATGTTAAGCCCGGATACTAAAGTCGAAATTGTTATCCTGCGAGATGGAAAACGTAAAACATTTACCGTAAAACTCGGTAAACGGCCGCCGGAAGGAGAAATCAGAGGAAATCTGCCCGCTGATACTATCAAAGAATTGGGATTTTCAGTAATAAACATGACTGAAGAATTGGCCAAAAAATTGGGCTATGAAGGCGATAGTGGAGTCGTCGTTAGAGAAGTCGTGCCCGGCTCACAAGCCGAACAGGCTGGTATAGTCCCGGGAGTTCTGATTAAAGAAGTAAATCGGAAACCAATTAATAATACTAAAGAGTTTGGTGAGGAAATTAAAATAGCTCAGAAAAAAGGAAGAGCTCTACTGTTGATAAGGCAGGATAATTCGTCAATCCTTGCCCTGATAATATTCGAATAACAGAAAAATACATAATCATCTGAACATTAACACTTTAGCCCCGCCCAAAGCGGGGCTTTTTTTGTCTCGTGATTCGAATTTGAGTCTCTGGGCGACCGATTTTTATCTCCAAAAAACCGCAAAGCCCTCAATGATTTACGGAATTTATACCGATTGGAGGCGGCGAAAAAACAAAGCCAATTTCAAGGCCAACACTACCCTCAAAGGGGTAGAACAAAGGTCGGAAACTCGATAATAAAGAAAGAGAATATGGAAAATGGACGCTCGTTCATCATCACTCATCCTTTCCGCCTTCTATCCATAGAGCACCACTTTATTGGCTGGATGTTGTAAAAAAAATCTTGACGCAAAGGTGATTAATATGTTAAATGTAGTTTAAGTGGGAATATTATAGGTCTGTTATGAAAAGGGGGGAATTGTTATAGTTTATTTCTGATTTTACTTAAATAAGTGCCCATATTGGCCGTTTAAGGAAGGAGGTAACCTTAGGCCCAGAAATCATTTTGAAGTAAGATGTTGAGTCTAAAAATAAGTGAATATTACTGTCAGCCGCTTTGGTGTGTGGCCAGGGCGTAATTATCCAAATTTTCCTTATAAGAAGGATTATTATGTTTAAAAAACTGATTTATTTAACCTTCTTTTTTATGTTGGTGTTAGGATTGGCCGGAGAACAAGCCTGTGGGCAGTGGCGCGCCGCTTATTGGGATGCGTCTTATCCACAAGCCTGGGCCGCTGAGAATGTGACTATAGAAATTCGAGATGCTTGCGAGGATGCCGGCTACGAAATCCTCGACGCAGACCAACTCAAGACCTGGATGGATGCTCGCATAGCCGACCATGCACCCAGCGTGGTTGTGTTTTGTAAGGACGCTGTGCCGGACACCGTTGCGGAGGAGAATTCGGCAGACTGTACTCTTCGAAAATATCTCGACGCAGGCGGCAAGGCTGTGTGGTATTCGGATATGCCTATGTACTACCAGGGGCACGCGGATGGCACCCAGACCGGCTGGAGTGAGTCCGGAATGGCCAACATATTAGACATACCGGGCTCCGCCTGGACGGACGACACTGGCACTACGGTAACTATCACCGCCGAAGGAGACGACTGGGGATTGACCACAGCATGGACATCTAATCGGTGGACACCTACCGACGATACTTTCACTGTTCTGACTACGGATGGCGAGGGAAATACTGCCGGGTACGCGAAGCATTATGTCCCGGGTGATACCAGTGCAGGATTTGTTCGGATTTGGGATTTTCCTGTCTCAGCAATTCCCAATATAGAGGACATTCTAAGGGTGGCAGATTATGGTATGGGAGGTAATCCCTATGCCCGTGGGCCGAGTCCGGCTGACGGTGTTATGCATACGGACACGTGGGCCAGTATGTCGTGGTACGCCGGGGATTTTTCGGTTTCGCACGATGTGTACTTCGATGATAATTTTGACGATGTGAATGATGGTACGGGTGACGCGTTCCGAGGCAACTATCCTGATACGTTTTATATTGCCGGATTTTTCGGATATGCTTATCCGGACGGCCTTGTCCCGGGCACGACCTACTACTGGCGAATCGATGAGGTCAATGATGCGGATCCGAATAGTCCGTGGAAGGGCAACGTCTGGAGCTTCATTATTCCGCCGAAGAAGGCATATGAACCGGTTCCAGGCGATGGGGTCAAATTTGTAGACTCGGAAGACCTGATCCTTAACTGGACGACAGGTTTTGGAGCGAAATTGCACACTGTGTATTTCGGCGAGGATTTCGACACCGTGGCCAATGCAACCGGTGGAGCGTCCCAGGCAATTCTAAACTTCAATCCAGGTGTGCTCGAACCTGAGAAAACCTACTTTTGGCGGGTTGATGAATTTGATATCGCTAATACTTATATAGGCGATGTCTGGAGCTTCACAACTGCGAAAGTCGGCGGCGGCATTCGAGGTGATTACTACAAAGGTATGAACTTTGAAAATTTCGTGCTGACCCGCACAGATCCCCGGATCGACTTTAGCTGGGGCGATCCTGGTGGACCGGATGCAACTGTCGGTGATGACAGCTTCTCGGCCAGATGGACTGGTGAAGTCGAAGCGGCGTATACAGAGACCTACACGTTCTATACAAGCACTGACGATGGCGTACGACTGTGGGTCAATGGTCAGCAGCTCGTTAATGCCTGGATAGATCAGGGCACAACCGAGTACCGCGGGACGATAGACCTGGTAGCCGGAAATACATACAGCCTTATCATGGAGTATTATGAGAACGGCGGCGGTGCAGTAGCACAACTGCGATGGTCGAGTCCGTCTACACCGAAAGATTTCGTTCCGCAGGCGGCATTGGCTCCGCCGGTCAAGGCGAGCAGTCCGAGCCCGTACAATGGGGCGACCGGCACGAAAATGACGCCTATTCTCAGGTGGGGCGCAGGTGATTTCGCAGCTTCGCACGAAGTGTACTTCGGCACGGATG
>CAZTDF010000030.1:5011-31791 GCA_964612465.1 uncultured Pirellulales bacterium | reverse complement strand
ACCAGCCGAGAGAAGCTGCTGAAGAGTAAAACCGCTTTTGCGGAAATTACAACAGGTTTTGTATAAATTCGGGGCCTATGCCAATCAGTTCGGCATAGGCCCCGCTTATTTGCTTGCGGTTTTCTTCTCTTGCTATTTGATTGCTTTTCTGCTTTATTAGCCGGCTATGGAAAGCAATCTTTTTAGCTTATCGGGAAAAACAGCGTTAGTCACCGGCGGCAGTCGAGGTATCGGGCTTGCCATTGCCAAAGGCCTGGCCGAGCACGGGGCGGACGTTGCAATCGCCGCCCGCACAAAAGAGCAGCTCGAAGCAGCCGCCCGGCAAATTCATGCCGACACCGGCAGGAAAATCTGGACCTTCCCGTTCGACCTGGGCAGCATTGAAAGCATAGATGATTTCTTCGAAAGCATCATCGCCCAAACGAGAGGCATAGATATTCTCGTCAATTGTGCCGGGACGACCATTCGCGGGCCGGCAGAAGATGTCGATCTCAAAACATGGAGTCAGGTCATCCAGGTCAATCTTACTTCCGCGTTCGTATTGTCACAAGCGTTCTGCCGGCATCGAAAACAGACAGGCAAGGCCGGCAGGATTATCAATATCGGCTCGCTGACGTGCCATGGCGCCAGGCCTACAACGGCCGCGTACGCCAGCAGTAAAGGCGGCCTGCTGTCACTCACAAAAACGCTGGCAGTCGAATGGGCAAAATACAATATCAACGTAAACGCCATCGGGCCCGGCTATATCGCCACGGAACTCACCGAGCCGCTCCGGACTGACGAGGATTTGAACCGGTGGGTTCTGTCGAAAACCCCGCTCGGAAGGTGGGGCCAGCCCGATGACATGATAGGCACGGCGGTCCTGCTCGCCTCGCGCGCGGGCGAATTTATCACTGGGCAGATCATCTACGTCGACGGCGGCTGGCTCGCCCTTCTTTAGGACGTAGGGGCAGGCCCGCGTGCCTGCCCGAATGCCGAGAATGAATCAGGGCAACCACACGGGATTGCCCCTACCGCGAAGGAGAAACATGATTAGTAGAATTCGCAAACAATTCAATGGAACAACCTGCCTTTTGCTAACTACCTGTGCCGTTCTTGTCGCACAGTTCTCGGGATGCACCTTAGCCGCCAAATCCAACAAGCCGGCACGCACGGTGTGGCTTTCATCCCTGAATCTGGAGAAAATGACGGCAGGCTGGGGCACGCCTCAGATGGATAAATCCATCCAGAGCAAACCGCTGACAATCGCCGGTCGCACCTTCGACAAGGGCGTCGGCACTCACGCTGCCAGCTTGATGTACATCGATTTGAAAAAATCGTGCCGGAGCTTCTCCGCTTATGTCGGCGTGGATGATGAAGTCAACGGTAATATCGGCAGCGTACGCTTCCGCATCTACGGCGACGGCAAACTGCTGTTCAACAGCGGCGTTCTAAAGGCCGGCGATCCGGCGAAAAAGATCGATATCGATTTGACCGGCTGCAAAGCTTTGACGCTGTCGGTTGATCCGGCCGGTGATAACACGAGCTACGACCACGCCGACTGGGCCGATGCGGTATTCGTGGTCGCCGGAGATGATCCTGAGGCCGTCGATGCGCCCGTATATAAAGAGGAAAAAGTTATTTTAACACCCAAACCCGGTCCCGAGCCGCGAATCAACGGCCCAAAAGTCTATGGCTGCCGGCCCGGCAGGCCTTTCATTTACCGCATCCCGTGCCTGGGCAAACGGCCCATCCGTTTCAGTGCGGAGAATTTACCGCCGAGGCTAAAACTGGAAGCGGCAACCGGAATCATCACGGGCACTTCCCCGGCCGAACTCGGCGAATATCCAGTAAACCTCAAAGCAGCAAATCGGCACGGCTCGTCGCAGCGGACTTTCAAAATCGTCGTTGGAGATACGCTGGCGCTGACCCCGCCGATGGGCTGGAATAGCTGGTATATTCACTACTGGCGCGTTACCGACCGGCACATGCGACGGGCCGCCAACGCCATGATCGAATCGGGGATGGCCGATTACGGCTACGCATACGTCAATATCGACGACTGCTGGATGGTCAAACCGGACGCCAACGATCCGATGATAGGCGGCGAGCCGCGAGATGCAGACGGCGCGATCCGCTCGAACGGACTCTTTCCCGATATGAATGCCCTCGCCGATTACATCCACGCCAGGGGGCTAAAAGCCGGACTCTACACGTCCCCCGGCCCGCTGACATGCCAGGGCTATACAGGAACATACGAACATGAGGAAATTGATGCGCAAAAGTTCGCCGAGTGGGATTTTGACTTTCTCAAATACGATTGGTGCTCCTACACCGGGGTAGCTACGGGCGAAGGCGCCGAGCGGGTCCAAAAACCCTACTTGAAAATGGGCGAGATTCTGCCCCAGCTCGACCGTGACATTGTTTTTAATCTCTGTCAGTACGGAATGGGAGACGTCTGGACCTGGGCGGGTGAACTCGGCGGAAACTGCTGGCGCACAACCGGAGACCTTGGCCTGGCCGGAGGGGCCGATTTACCGGGATTTTATCACATAGGCTTGAGCAATGCCCGGCACTGGCAGTATGCAAAACCGGGACAATGGAATGATCCCGACTACATCCTTATCGGCTGGGTTGGTGATGCGCACAAACAGGCCGAAGGCAGACCAACTTCTCTGACACCCAACGAGCAGTATTCGTATATGTCGATGTGGTGTTTGATGGCCGCCCCGCTGATTTTCTCCGGCGATATGGACAAGCTCGACGAATTCACGCTCAATATTCTGTGCAACGCCGAGGTCATCGAGGTCGACCAGGATCCGCTTGGCAAGCAGGCCCCGATTATTGCCCAGACGGACGAGTATTTCATCATGGCCAAGGACATGGAAGACGGCTCAAAGGCCGTCGGCCTGTTCAACACCACCGAGATAGCAACAAATATCGCCATCTCATGGAAGGAACTCGGCATAGAAGGCCCCCGCCGGCTGCGCGACCTCTGGCGGCAAAAGAATCTCGGCACGTACAAAGACCGTTTCGAGACGAAAGTCCCAAGGCATGGCGTGGCACTTATCCGTATATTTGCCCAATAAAAAACAGGGAAGCCCGAAAAGGGGTAATCCTAATACTCGATGAAAAAGTGAATCATGATAACCTTGTGATGCTATTTGCTGTGATGTATTGCAACTGATTTTCCAGGAGTCTTTCATTATGAACAGTCATCAATTCAGAACACTGCTTATTTTCTGCATAGTATTTTCAGTTTTATCATCTTTTGTATATGGCATGTCGGACGACAAACCGCTGCTCCTTGTGACACGAAGCCGCGCTCTGCTGGACGATAATTCTGGTAGGTTCAGAGTCGTGCAGAACAAAGTCGAGTGGAATCCCAAAGAAACCGCCATCATTATCTGCGATATGTGGAACCAGCACTGGTGCAAGGGAGCAACCGAGCGGGTCGCGGAGCTTGCACCATATATGAACGATGTTGTCTGCGAGGCTCGGGACAAAAGCGTGCTGATAATCCATGCGCCGAGCGGCACGGTTGGGGCTTATGCCGACCATCCCGCGCGCAGGCGGGCGCAGGCTGCGCCGAAAACGGTGAACCTGCCGGACGGTATCGACAAATGGTGCAACTGGATCAATGAAAAAGAAAAAGCCGACTATCCGATCGATCAGTCCGACGGCGGCTGCGATTGCGAGCCGAAATGTAAACAAGGCCCCCCGTGGCCGTGGAAAAGCCAGATCGATACGATTGAAATCCGCAATGAGGATGCCATCAGCGATTCCGGCGTTGAAATCTGGAACCTGCTGGAAAAGCAAGGCATTAAAAATGTCATCCTCATGGGCGTGCATGCGAACATGTGCGTCTTAGGCAGGCCATTCGGGCTGCGGAACATGGCTCGATTCGGCAAAAACGTCGTGCTGATGCGGGATCTGACCGACACGATGTACAACTCGCGGATGCGCCCGTTCGTTAACCATTTCACCGGCACGGACCTTATCGTCGAGCACACCGAGAAATATGTCTGCCCGACAATCACCTCTACAATCTTTACCGGCAAGCCTCAGTTCTGCTTCAAGAACGACAAACGTCCTCGCGTGGTCTTCATTTCAGCAGAGAGCGAATATAAATCCGCCGAGACGCTGCCTGAATTCGCACACGAGCTGCAAATCAAATACGGCCTGTACTGTGAGATACTCCAGGGCAGCACGGAAAAGACCGGGCCAGACCGGCACGAACTGGCGGGCCTGGAGGCGCTGAAAAAAGCCGATTTAGCGGTTCTGTTTGTACGGCGAAGGGCATTAGCACCCGAACAGATGCAGTATTTCCGCGATTACTTAGCGGCCGGTAAGCCGCTCATAGGGCTGCGGACCGCATGCCACGCCTTCAACACCAAGGGCAGCGCCCCGGAAGGCTATGCCGAATGGCCCAAGTTCGATCCGGAAGTGTTAGGCGGCAACTACCATAACCATCACGGGAACGGGCCGAAGTGCACCGTCACAACAGCCGCCGACGCTCAAGGCAATCCCATTCTTGACGGCGTGAAACTGCCGATAACAAGCAACGGCTCGCTATATAAGGTCATGCCCCTGGCCGATTCGACAAAGCAGCTATTAATCGGCACAATTCCCGACCAGGAGCCCGAACCGGTCGCCTGGACCAACCACTACGGAAAATCCCGTATTTTCTTCACATCGCTTGGTCATCCGGACGATTTTATGAATGCCTCCTTTCGGCAACTGCTCATCAACGCCGTATTCTGGGCAATGAATAAAACCGTGCCGGACGTAAAATTACACACCGATAATTAAGAACACGCATAACACAGTAGATAAGCCCGTTGTTATCGGCCGCAGCAGATTTTACACAAACTTTACTTTACCCCTTGTCAACCGTTGATATAAGATAGACGTCTATAAGGGTAGATGGAGTCAATAGCCTCGATGGAAAACACGGACAAAAGCTTAATCGACGCACATCGCCGGGGCGACCCGACTGCTTTCGGTGAGCTTGTACGACGATACGGGGATAGCGTTTTGGGATATTTGATACGAATGAGCGGAAATCGAGAACAAGCCGAGGATCTTTTTCAGGAGACATTCAAGCGAGTGCATGAAAAAGCCCATACATTTCGCGGCCCCCAGTTTAAGGGCTGGCTTTTCCAGATCGCCACGCGTGTGGCTTTAGACGGATTTCGCCAAGGCAAACGTATCAAAGCGGTATCGCTGAATCAGCAGCTCGATTGCAATAATCCGAACAGCGATCAATTAGGTGCGGTCGCCGTGGTGGATAATTCTTATAATCCATCGGAGCAGGCGTTGAAGGCCGAGCAGGCCGAACAGGTCAGGCAGGCGATCCAGTTATTGCCCGAAAGGCAGCGGGCAACGCTTGTCCTGGCGTACTATCAGCAGCTCAGTTACTCCGATGTGGCAAAGGTTTTAGGCTGCTCGGTCGGGACTGTAAAAACACAAATGTTCAGAGCACTTAAGACGCTGGCGCAGAAGTTGCCTGAGATTTAAGTAGAAACGATATGGAAAATCATCTTACAGAAAATGAATTAATCGAATACCGATTCGGATTAAGCTCGCAAGAGCAGCAGAGCATAAGTTCCGAGCATCTGGCAGGCTGTGCCGAGTGCAGGGAGCGTTTGGAGCAGCTAATTAAAAAATTCGCCGCACTTGACCTGCTTCGGGAAGATACACACGTATCTGAGGAACTGATCTCTGAAGTTTTGGAGCAGGCCGGACAACCGGTACACAGGAAGATCGTTCCATTCTACAAATCGCCCTGGACCGGAGCAGTCGCTGCGGCATTGGTTGCCTGTTTTGTGCTGCTGATGAGTAATCTGAATATAGACAAATCAACACAGCAGCAATTTGCGAGAGAGCCAAAGTCGGAGGACAAAATAGCAAGCAAGGGACCAGGAGCTAAAGGCGAATCACAAGCGGATTCACCAATGAAAATAATCGCGCAGGACACTGAATCAAAAATACAGATGCCATTCACCGGTGAGAGCACATCAGAATCGATATCCGAGCAGCTTCCTTTTGCGCCGGCAAGCGCGATCGAGTTGGTGACACTGCCGAGAAGAGACAAGGTGCAGCTTACGATTTATAACTCGGCGGATTTAACGTTGGTGCGGGAGCGGCGGAACCTGACACTGAAAAAAGGCTGGAACTGGCTGCAGTTCATGTGGGCCAATACGCTTATCGACCCGACCTCGCTGAGTTTAGAGCCGCTGGAACAGGCGGGCAAAATCGACATACAGCAATTAGTATTTCCAGCGAGGCTGCGGGAGCTTGGTCGCTGGCTCATTCGCTCAGAGATTAGCGGCCAAGTCCCGTTCGAGATTACATATTTCACGAGCGGTTTGTCCTGGCGGGCGTTTTATATGGGCACGCTTTCGCAGAACGAAAAGACGATGAAAATGCAGGGCTACGTTCGTCTCGGCAATAACTCCGGCGAAGATTACGACAACGCCCAGACCCGGCTGATAGTCGGCCAGGTCCACATCCTCGACGAAATAGCCCAATTAGCAAGGCGCCAATATCCTTATGACAGGCCGGGCATAATTGATTATGACGAATCTGCATTCAAGAAGGGTGTGAGCGTGACAAACGGAGAATACCAAACAGGTAGGCTTGGACAGCGTCAGAATTGGTTTGCGGATTTGAAAGCTAAAGAAATCAAGAAAGAAGGTTTGAGCGAGTATTTTCTTTACACGATTGATGGAACAGAAACAATCCCGAACGAATGGGGCAAAAGACTGCTTTCGTTTGAGGCCGATGATATCGCCGTCGAGAGTTTGTATAAATACGACGAAGAGCGCTGGGGCAACCAGGCAATCAGATTCGTCAAGTTCACAAACGATGACAAGCACAACCTGGGCCAAACGCCGATCCCGAACGGGGACGTAAAGATATACAGCTATGCCGATGAACAGAGCTATCTGTCTTATGTGGGCGGCACGGAAATCAAGTACATCCCGGTGGATGAAAAAGTTGAGCTGAACCTCGGGCCGGCAAGATTGGTTAAGATTGAACCGAAGCTAATGGACTTCAAGACGGAAAACTACATCTTCGACAACAGGGCCAACGTTTCCGGCTGGGACGAAATTCGCTCCTGGAAAATAGAAATTACAAACACACGCACGCTGCCGATTCAGATCGAAATCACGCGAGGATTCGGCACCGCTTACTGGACATTGCAGTCCGAAACCACCTACGAAAAATACGATGCAACGCACGCTCGTTTTATACTGGAACTCGAGCCGCGTAGTAAGCAGACGCTTGAATATACGGTCAGAACATATCACGGTACAAGAGAAGAATCGCTGACAGAATAAAAACGTAAAAACAGAATTTAGGAGATTTAATTATGAACGACAGAAAAAACAAACTAACGGTAATTGTGCTGCTACTTGCCTGCAGCGCAATCTCTCGCGGCAGAATCAAGCTCGTAGCACTGCCTGAGCGGGCGGCAACAGTGATTCGACTGGATAATCCACGGGCGACACTGATCGAGGAAGAGCGTGTGCTTACGCTGCAGAAAGGCCTCAATAAGGTTGACTTCTCATGGAAAGGTGTCTCCATCGACGCCGACTCGATTCGGTTAAGAGCACTCGACCATACGGATAAAGTCACACTTCTCAGTGTCAGTTATCCACCCAATGAAGCTGCTCTCGTCTGGGATATCAGCAGCGACAGCGACTATGCAGAGACGGTACGAATCAGCTATCTTCTGAGCAATATCGACAGATTGATTACTTACAAGGCCGTAGCCGACAAGGCCGAGACTTTTGTGGACTTGAAGAGCTACTTGGTGCTTCGGAACTTCTCCGGCGAAGATTTCGCCAAGGCCCGTGTGCTGCTGGATTACGGAGAGGCTTTCGAGCAGGGTATTGCTCACGAAGAGACAAAGCAGATGCTGTTTCTAAAATCCCCGAAGGTGCCGATTACGAAGGTCTGGAAATTCGATGCCGCCAGGCTGCCGTGGGACCCGGAGAAGCTGGAGAATCAAAACGTGGGAATCCCGGTCAGCTATCGCATAGTCAATGAAGCCAAAAGCAATTTAGGCGAGTTTTCTCTGTGGGGCGGTAAAGCACGGCTCTTCCAGGACGACGGGCATGAGAGCACCATCTTCCTGGGCGAGGATACGACCGGACTGGTGCCGGTCGGCGAGAAAATGGAACTGTATATCGGCGACAGCCGTGACATCGTCGTGACCCAGCGAAAAATGCAGGACATCCGCGTTCCCACACACAAGAATAATCGAGGCGATGTCGTCCTTTATGATACCAATGAGCAAATTACTGCAAAGATTGAGAATTTCAAGGACAGTCCCGCCATGCTGACCATGATACAGCACATCCCGGGCCAGTGGGAAATGGAAAGCTGCAATATGAAGTACGAGAAAAAGGATGCCAATACACTCGAGTTCGAGATTCAATTGCCCGCTCGCAGCGAGGCTGGGCCGGCCGTGAAGGAATTAAAAATGACCTATCATCGCCGTCATCTAAGGCCGGGAGCAGAACCACAGTTGCCAGTAAGAAGATAATCAAATTCAATCCTTTATCGTAAAGGAGCGGCAAAATGAAACGTATAGCAATAGTGTTACTGATACTGATGGCAATTACCGGCGTCGGCCGGGCGAAAGTCGATCTGGTGACATTGCCCTCACGGGATACGGTACAGCTTACCATTTATAATTCGGCGGATATGACACTGGTGCGTGAAAGCAGAGCCTTGACGCTGAAAAACGGCGAAAACAAGCTGCAATTCTCATGGGCCAATACGCTGATCGACCCGACCAGCCTGGAGATGCTGCCCAAGGCCAATGCGGACAAGATTGACATCGCTAATCTGACCTATCCGCCCCGAGTCACGAACCTCGGCTTGTGGAATATCGACAGCGGCGTGAGCGGCAAAGTCCCCGTGGAAATTACATACCTGACCAGCGGCCTGTCGTGGCGGGCATTCTATATGGGCACGCTCACCGAGGATGAGAAGACAATGCTGCTTAAAGGCTATGTGATCGTTACCAATAATAGCGGCGAGGATTACGAGAACGCGCAAACGCGATTAATTGTCGGCAAGGTCCATATCCTTGACCAGATAGCAGAGCTTGCGAGGCGACAATATCCCTATGGTAGACCAGGAGTGGTTCCCGTGCCACCGGCAATGCCAGCTCCGCAGGAAGAGCCAAGCAGGGGTAGAGTAATGATGGAGAAACTCTCCGTCATGTCGAGCATGGTGAAAGAGGTCATAAAAGAAGGTCTCAGCGAATATTTCCTTTATACGATTGAGGGAACCGAAACGATACCTAACGGCTGGTCTAAACGGCTGCTGAGTTTTAATGTCGACCAGGTGCCGGTCATAAATCTGTATAAATTCGAAGAGCAAAGATATGGGCCGAGCGTCGTTCGGTTCCTCAGCTTCAAAAACGACAAGGAGCACAAGCTTGGTGAAACACCCATCCCCGGCGGGATGCTGAAAGTGTATCGAGGCGCAGGCAACCAGGGGCACTTGTCATACACAGGCCAGTCTTCGTTCAAGTATATTCCAGTCGATGAGGACGTCGAGTTGAATCTTGGGCCGGTTGCCAACGTGGTCGTCGAGCCGAAGTTAATGGATTACAAGACGGAAAATTACAGATTCGACCGTCGTGACAATGTCTCAGGCTGGGATGAAATCCGCACGTTCAAGATAGAAGTCAGGAATACCCGTGACATTAACGTCAAGACCGAGATAAAACGTAACTTCAATACACAGTACTGGGACATCGACAATAGCGGCGACTTCGGTGCATTCGAGAAGGTCAATCTCAATACGGTTAAGTTTACGCTCGACCTGCAGCCAAGGTCGGTAAAGAAATTCGAATACGTCCTTAGAACATACCACGGTGACAGAGAAGAAGATTGGCGCCCGTAATGAACAGAAATCGGAAGACAGATGAAAGAAAACAGAATTAAAGGGCCAGTAAAATGAAACACTTTATAATTCTGCTGCTGATAATCGCAACCGTGACCGGCACTACCCATGCAAAAGTCGATTTGGTCACATTACCCTCGCGGGATACGGTGCAGCTTACTATTTATAACTCAGCAGACATGACATTAGTGCGTGAAAGCAGAGCGCTAACACTGAAAAATGGAGAAAACAAGCTGCAATTCTCATGGGCCAATACACTCATTGACCCGACCAGCCTGGAGATGCTGCCCAAAGCCAATACCGACAAAATTGACATAGCCGAGTTGGTTTATCCGCCGAGAGTCAGGAACCTCGGCCTGTGGAATGTTGAGAGTGATGTGGCCGGAAAAGTACCGGTTGAGATTTCCTATCTTACCAGCGGCCTGTCCTGGCGGGCGTTTTATATGGGGACATTGACCGAAGACGAAAAGACTATGCGTCTGAAGGGCTATGTGCGAGTCACCAACAACAGCGGTGAAGATTATGAAAATGCCCAGACACGTCTTATCGTTGGTAAGGTCCATATCCTCGATGAGATTGCCGAGCTTGCCCGCCGGCAATATCCATACGGCCGCCCAGGTCAAATCGTCCTAACAGATAAATTAGAAGCAGGAGTAGAGAAAGAGGCTAAAAGAATGCTGAGTCGGGCAGTGGCGAAGGGGCAACCATCGGCACCGATGGCCACGAAACCTAAAGAAGTTATAAAGGAAGGTCTCAGCGAATATTTTCTGTACACAATTGAAGGCACCGAGACGATTGACACCGGCTGGTCCAAAAGGCTGCTCAGCTTCGACGTGGACCATGTGCCGGTAGTTAATCTCTACAAATATGAAGAGCAGCGGTACGGGCCGAGTGTCGTGCGGTTCCTCAGCTTTAAGAACGACAAAGAGCACAAGCTCGGCGAAACTCCCATCCCCGGCGGGATGCTGAAAGTCTATCGAGGCGTCGGTGATAAGAGACATTTATCGTACACTGGCCAATCTTCGTTCAAGTATATCCCTGTCGATGAAGACGTGGAGCTGAATCTTGGGCCGGTTGCCAACGTGGTTGTCGAGCCGAAGTTAATGGATTTCAAGACGGAAAACTACAGGTTCGACCGTCGCGGCAACGTTTCCGGCTGGGATGAAATTCACACGTTCGGCATAGAAGTCAGAAATACCCATGACATTAGCGTCAAGGTCGAGATAAAACGCAACTTCAACACGCATTACTGGAATATCGACAATAGCGGTGACTTCGGTATGTTCGAGAAGGTTGATCTGGACACAGTTAAGTTCACGCTCGACTTGCAGCCGAGATCGGCTAAGAAATTTGGATACGTCATGAGGACATATAACGGCGTCAGGCAAGAGGATTGGACAAGAGCCCAATAGTAAACATCCACAAATATAAGCCCCCCGGCAAGGTCAAAGCCGGGGGGATATTCATACTCGTCATTCAAGGATTGTCACACAGATTCGACAGCTTCAATTTCGGTTCGGAAGACATCGAATTCCGGGCCGTACTGCTGCAGGTAGTAGAGAGAATAGGCCCGCGTGAAAACCAATACAGGCAATAGTATAACTGTGCCGATATACGGTATTAACAGCAGGCAACTCGCACAGCAAAAGCACAGGCCAATGCAAAAACCGATGCCGATTATTGCTCCTATTACTATTTTTATTATAATCTGAAAAAGCAGGTAAAGGGTAAAGCGAAGCTTGTTCGCCGACAGAACAGCCATGAATTCACGCCAGCCGGCAGTACAGCTCGACATTCGCAAAGACATAATCGGCACGACAAAATCAAAAGTAAACTTCTTCACCAAAAACAGCAATATTGAAAGAACAAAGATACTGAGGCCTAAAATCACAATCCCGGGAATAGAAACTATGCCCGGTGCCGAGCCGGATACCATCATAATAATCAGCACGACAATGCCGATAACAGGCACGACCACAACAACTAAGCTGATTATCCCCAGCACGATTCGAAAGAGGAACAGGCTGTTACCCTGCTTTCTGAATTTATGCCACGGGACTGAAACTTCGGCCTTGTTTGTCGCAACGCAGTGAAGAAACATGAACCTGCCCCTGCTGTTGAGCCAGCCCACCAAAAGGCCAATGAGAATGACTAAAACAACAACGGTCACAGCTACCGGTATAATCCAGTACAGGTTGTTCGAAACATAATTTCTTGCCGTCTCGATGCCTTCTTTTATTTGTTCTTTCGCTTCAGTTTGTTCATGCGGCACGTTGTAGGGAGGACCGCCGCCGCGGCCGCCTCCGCCGCCTCCACCGCCGCCGCCCAAATAGGCCAACCAGGCACAAAAGCCGATGACAAACCATTTGCGTAATTCGAATGGCCTGAATAGTATCAACTTTACCCTGTCGATTGCGGGAGTGACCGGATCAATGACACTTACTCGATTTGTCTGTTCGAAATTCATTTATATGCGACCTCCAAGATAATTGAGCCAGTTAAAGACCATGGTTATAACAACGACGATTTCTAATAATAAGTTAATTTTCAAGAAAGCGGATATAACAACGACAAGTCCTGCACCGCAAGCCACTGCAATCATAGCCGCCCAGCCCATAGCTTTCTCCAACCACCCGGATCGGATCGTGATATTCTTTGCTTCTGCCTTCTTAACTTCCGATTGTTTCAATTCATCAAGAGCGCCGTTTATTAGTGACTCTGTAAATATCCTGCCGGGCTTATTAGACTCGCCGGTTAGTTTCATCAGACGTGAGAAGTTCTTATCCAGTTGTGTGGCAGAATCTTCGCTCGATAGATTGTCGTTGTTTTGTTTCATCATTTTTCCTCTTTCTTGCTCACAGAAGCAAGCCGAGCAAGTTCTCGACGAAGAGATATTTTTGCTCGATATAACAGACTATATACTGCTTTTTCTGTCGTATTCATTTGCCGGGCGATATCGTTCGCAGAAAGATCTTCAATATACTTGGCCTCTAAGACCGCTTTTTCTTTACTTTCCAATCTACTTAGAGCCGAACGGACAATCACAGTCATTTCCTTTCGTTCCAGCACTTCATCGGGCAACAGTTTCGTATCCATAGCGTCAAAATAGCGGCTGATATCGCCATTAATGCTCGGCCGGCTTGCCCGCCTTCTGATCTCCAGACGGATATTGTTCCTTGCGATACCGAGAATCCAGTCTTCGGGGCAGCCTTTCGCCGGATCAAAACTGCCGCGTCCCCGCACAGCGTCAAAAACCGTTTTCTGCAGCAGTTCCTCGGCAAGCGAGCGATTCGGCCAGCGACCCATGAACAAGCCATATAGCCGCGGAACCTGGCGCTCGATAAATTCTCGCCATACATCGGCATCTCCTTTAGCGAAACCAGCCCAGCTTTGTTGTCCCAATTTCTCAGTCACTTGACCAATTTTCCATTTTCTGTATATGTTCCTATTAAGTATTATGCGCGAGTGAAGTAAATTACTCATACTTTTTCGGCATTTTCCGAAAAGCGAGCCCTTTGTGCTGTTAAACTATATGTTATGCCAGTGACCCGACCGGTATGAAGCTGCATACAGACCAGTATAAAAGATCACAGCCTGCTGAGCTCGGATATCGCTCGAGCTATCCGGTCCCGTCGGGCCTCGATAGGAGCCGGATCATTGGTAAAAGTAGTCATATCGCTTGTAATATCCTCAGGTACTTCGAGCAGGGCAACGTATTTTTGTTGCCGGCCGGTGGTAAGTTTGCCTTTATTGGCTTCGATAAGTTTTCTTAAGACAACTAAGTATTCGTAGTCTTCTATGCCATCGCGCAGCATTTCCCAGCGGATACTGTCGACCGGTCCTTCGAGAACCGGCCCGGATGGATGCGCATCGGCGGCGGCCTCGGGCGGATAAATGAATCGGCCGTCACCATTGCCCCATGGTCTTTTATCGCCCCTGGGCGTGCTGTAACCGGAGGTCCAGCCCATAGGGTCATCGTAAGGATTCTGCGGACGCTCGGAGTCCGGATACGCAGCGGAGCTCGTCCAGTAGTTGGTCTGCCAGACCAGAATGCCCTCGATATTACGCTGCCAGGTCTGCCAGAGCCAGACTCGCAGTTCGGTGCCGGGATGGTCGATAAACAGCGTGCAATATGGCGCTTTTGGCCCCGTGCAGACATACCACCAGAACTTTTCGCCGTGCTTTCGACGCTCTTCCGCAGGTTCATGCTTGTACTGATTGGAGACCGCGCACCAGATATCAGGCCCGCCGATAAGTTCCGGTTCTACCTGCTCGGTCAGCATGCGAGTAATGTCGGGAGCAGCCTCTTTAAGTTTACGAAAACCGTTCATCACAAATTCGTAGTCCCTCGGCGCCGGCTCGTCGAACCAATAGACAAAAGCCTCGTCGAGCCAGCCTTTTTGACGTAGATGTGCCTGGATTTGGGAACAGTAGGAATTAAAGAGAACCTTATAGTGCGGCGTATCTTCTCCAAAACCAAGCAACTCCGGTTCGCTGCGGGCGTGAAAAGTGCCGCCGCCAAGACCGGCGATGCTTAGGCGAAAGGAGTTGAAGCCGTAATGGTCGATTCCGCGTGCCATTGCCTTGTCCCAGTCCGAGAAATCCAGCTCAACTTTGAGCTTCTCTCGCTCTACAGGCGGAAGGATCGGCGGCTCGAAGTCGCCGCCCTCCAGGAGTTCGTCACCCGTTGAGGGATTTGTCAGTGAAATATCGTCGAACCAGACAAGCCCGGTTTTCTCTCCGGTTTCGGTCCATGTCGCAGCCCGGAGATTCAGACGCACTGATTTGGCGCCTTTCGGGAAGGTCTTGATGAGCCGGTCGAACTGCTGCCAGTGGCCGGAACCTTCAATTCCGATATCGTTATTGCCGCCGTAAATCCATTTGTCGGATGCATCGTAGTGGTTAAATGTTACCAAAAATGCGTGCTCGGGCAGAGCGGTTTTATACCAGAAACGCAGGCGCAATCCATCTTGCGGAATTTCAATCGGAAACTTATAAGCGACGGTAACATTATGGTCATTTTTGTCATCGAAGAGCAAAAGGGATTGTTTGCCAGCATGCTTTTCGTTAGTAACCTCGACGCCTTCTTCCCATTTGCGAGCCGGAGGCTTTATGTCGGGCCAGGTGACCTTTATATTGTCCATCGGCGCCGGATTGTAAGGTGAGATGTGATGGGCACTGAAACTGGCCCAGTACTTATCGAGCACCAGCCGTCTCTGTCCGGCATCGGACAGCTTTTGATAGCGAAATACATTGCCAGGCGAGAAACCAAATGCCGTAGTGCAGGTCATCCGGTCGGGAAGGGCAAAATCATATACCTCTATGCGCAGCGTAACTTTGGCGTTGTAATCTTGTGCTTGTAATTTAATGCTGCCCATATAGATTCCTGCCGGAGCACTCCGCGGCACCTTGATGCGAATCCAAAACGGCTGATTCTGATTTGGCTCCAGGTCAATAGGACCTTTCAAAGGCGGCAGCGGGTCCGGCCAAAAACCGGGTACGGAACTTTTGTCGGTCGGCCGCTCAACGTTGACATACCTGACTTTAAGAATTTCGACGCTTTCAGAGGAAATAACCGCCCCGTCGGGGCCGGACAAGTCCCCGGCTCGGGCTGTAAAGCCGCTCAGTGGCATGGTTGGCCGGACGACTAATTGCGCAGCCTCCGCTTCGTTACGAGCGGCCTTTATTATAATAGCCTCGCTCTTTTCAACGGGCAGGGATTTGTCCCGGCTTATTTTCCACCCGGACGAGGCCCGCCACAGACCAACCCTGTCGGTAGAACCGGCAAGCAATTCACCGAAGGGAGCGTTAAAATAATCAACAGTTTGAGCCGACCCGATCCGGCTAATCAGCAACAACGATAAGAAAAGGATTTTTTTCAACATGATATATTGCCTTTCAAGCATTTTTTGGGTTACAACCTGACCGACAGCCTTTGCTGGCCGTGATTGAATTCTCCACTACAATCCCCCGCACGTCAAGAATCTCTTTATATATTTGACTGCCGGCCGGATTTGTTTTAGAATGAAGATTGTAATATGTCTTATGGATCATAAGCATAATCGCTTATGAAATACAGGAGTGGATTTCCGGAATGAAGAAAAATCTCGAACAAATTGCCGCCGAGGATGGCCGATACAGTCCTCAGGCGATCAGGTTTGTGTATGAAGCACTTGGCTATACGGCGAAAAACGTCGCCACCGAACCAAAACACGTCAGCGGCAAAACGCTTTGCGAGGGGCTGAAAAAACTGGCTCTCGAAAAATGGGGAAGACTGGCAATGCTCGTATTAAATACATGGGGCATCAAAACGACTCGTGATTTCGGCGAAATCGTCTGGCTGATGATACGAAACGAGTGGATGAGCGCGCAACCAACCGATTCGATAGACGACTTCAACGATGTTTTCAATTTCAAAACGGTCTTCAAGGACCAATTCGAGTTCCAACAGTCTTAATCAGAAGTTCACCATTTTTCAAAATTTCGACCGAATTAGTCTTTTATGCTATGGCGGTGACACGCTGGGACAATGAAGGCCTATATTAATTCAAGCAGATACGCCTGGTCGCACCGACTTGACATGTGCTGTGGATTATATTCTACAAAACCGTAGCTCTTATACAGAGCGATCGCCTCTTTTAAGACCGAAGCAGTTTCCAAAATCATTCTTTCGAACCTGAGCTGCCCCGCTTTAGACAACGCATCTTCCAACAAGAACTTGCCCAGCCCTTTTCTCCTGTGTGCTTTATTTAGGTACATTTTACGAAGTTCGCAGGTATGCTCATCAATCGGATAAAGACCGTATGCTCCGACGATCGAGCCATCTTCGGTTTCGAGCACAAAGAACATTCCGCCTCGGCCGAAATAAGAAGACTCGATGTCTTTAATGTCGGCATCCGTACATGCCGGGTCCGGCTTCAAATTATATTCTCTGAGAATGCCGTAGACTAACTCGGCAATATTTTCACAGTCTTTGTTATTTGCAGGCCTCAATCTCGGCCATGCCCTTTGTTCCATATCATCCGTCATTATCACACCGAAGCACACCCATCGTAGATTGTCATTTCATTCTTAAAATCTTTTGCTCCAGGTCAAGATGAAATCGGCCCTCGAAGACTCCTTCGACCGCTCCGGTCATATATATATCTTCGCTCTCGCTGATTTCTACTAACAACTTTCCGCCCGGCATCTTCACGTTGATTTTGTTGTCCACCATTTTTAATTTGTAAGCCGCCCCAGCCGCTGCGCAGGAACTACTGCCGGAAGCTAATGTATACCCGGCTCCCCTTTCCCAAATCCTTATCTCGATATTTGCCCTGTCTATGACTTTCAGGAGCTGCATGTTGATTCGATTCGGAAACATATTGTGATTCTCAACTTCGGGGCCTAATTCTTTTGCCTTTTCCTCTGTAACTTCGTCCAGCGGAATCACGCAATGAGGATTGCCGACAGACAGGCAGGTCACCTTATATTTGACTCGGTTTATTTGCAGCTCTTCATCCACCACTTCTCTTTCTTTGCCTCTGACCGGTATTTTTGTGCTGAGGAAGGTTATCTTCCCCATATTGATTTTAATAAAATTCGCCGAGTCATCTTCAATATATGCTTCGACAATTCCGCCGGACGTCTCAATGCTGAAATTCTTTTTATCCACGTACTTATTCTCAAATAAGTATTTTGCGAATATCCTCAATCCGTTGCCGCTTTTCTCGGCCTCGCTGCCGTCGGGATTGAAAATCCTTACACTCAAATTGCCTGAGCTTATGACTGGGCCGTACAGAATCCCATCCGCTCCAATTCCAAAGTTTCTATCGCATATCAATCGAATTGTATCCGGCGTCAAATCCACATCGTGAATGTTCGGGTCGATAACAAGATAGTCGTTTCCCAGTCCATGATATTTTCTAAAATGCACTCCCATAATTCTTTGTCCTGTAACGCTCATTGCAGTTTTATCTTCATCGACACAATCCCCTGCACCGGATATTCTCTATACCGCTCGATATTCCGTAATCATATCAAATTACGTTACCTTTGAATATATCGGCAATACAAAGCTTATACAGATAGGCTCTAAGACTATATTGAATACACAAGATTCTTTTAGCAACTGTTTTGAGTATAGCTAATTTTTACTTTTTATGCTTAACATATGCCATTGTTTGCTTGCTGTCTATGTTGAATCGTATATACTTATATCATTGTGAGCCTGCTGTAATAAGGTTGCCGAGGCCCGCTCCTGGCGAGACCTCATATTATTATCGGGATGACTATTACAGTACTGTGACGATACGGCAGGGTCCGGCTTCATAGTATATTTCGTTTTTGTCTAATGGCTTTCGAACAGTTGCTTCGATTCCATTAAGAGTATTCTGTGGTATAGAAAAGCAATGCCGAAATCGCATGTAAAATCTTCAGGACGGATTGATGCTTCGCAATCTTGTGAACCAGAAACGACAAAGCGATATTCGAGCAGGCACCCGGAGTGGTTGCTGCAAAGCTTTATCTTTTTTACTCTTTTCTATCTGTATCTCTGGCTCTATGTGGATCTTAGACTTATATATCATGGAGCCGGAATTATTACAAATTTCCCGGTTTTTTACAAAGGCTGGTCTTTTTTCCTGCCGTTTCTGTCATACCCGGGCGGTCCTGTCGAATATCTATCAGCTTTCTTTTCACAACTCTTCTACTATTCATGGGCAGGAGCATTAGTTATAACAGTCCAGGCATGGCTGATGTACCTATGCTTCGACTACCTGCTGAAAACTGCAAACTCACTGCGAAGTCACTTGATTTGTCTTGCCCTGCCGATTCTCCTGCTTGTTCTGTACACGCAGTACACTTATAACTTTATCACAACAATGGCTTTTTTATGTGCGTTACTTACTGCATGTTTGTACCTGAAGATAACTCTGTCACAAAATAAGAATTTCAGTTGTGTAAGCGTTTTTCTAATCATATCCGTCACTATTTATTACCTTGCCGGCGGAGCTTTTCTGCTTTTTGCTGTTCTCTGTGCGATTTATGAGCTGATTTTCAGGTCCCGCTGGAAGATAAGCCTGTTTTGTTTATTATCCGCTGCCGCTATTCCCTATATTCTGGGCGTTCTGATCTTCCAGTTCAATATCATAGATGCATTTAGCAACTTGCTGCCCTTCTCATGGAAAATTCTGAAATATGATGCTCGGAAAAGAGCAGTAGTAATAGTATATTTGCTTTATTTGCTCCCGCCTTTGACACTTCTTGTATTTGGCCTCTGGCGGGCACTCGGGAAAAAGCTACATTTTGCAAAAAACCGGCCAGGCAGAAAATCAGCAAAAAAGCGTCGAAATCATATTTCCAATCTACCGGCAAAAATATTTTCCCTATATAGACACTCACCGAAACTCAAATGGACCGTCGAATCGCTGCTTTTGCTTGCCGTTGCCGGCAGCGTCGTTTTCTTTTCCCGCAATGAAAATCTTAGAACCAGATTTAAAGTTGATTACTATGCTTATCACAAGATGTGGCCTGATTTGCTCATTTCCGCCCAGCGAAATCCCACGGATCCCTTCATATCAAACGCAGTCAACAGGGCATTGTATCATGTAGGCCGGCTCGGTTATGATATGTTCTCCTGGCCCCAGCACAAGGATTATCTGTTCCTGTCCGGCAAAGAACACAAATGGATAGAATGGCAGATATTCGATCTTTATTTGGACATTGGCCTTGTCAGTATAGCAGAGAATGCCCTGACCGAATGCCTTGAAGCGATCGGAGACCGTCCTATGGTACTGCAGAGACTTGTCTTGGTAAATCTGGTTAAAGGTAATTTGGGCTCTGCAAGAATCTATCTCGGTGCGCTTAGCAAAACTCTTTTTCACGCCGAGTGGGCCAAACAATATCTTGATCGCATCCGGAACGACCCGGATCTCTCTGCAGACCAGTACGTCCAGCATCTACGCTCTTTGTGCCCGGACAAGGATTACACAACTCATTCTCTGCCCAGGGAAAAAGCTCTTTCCTTGCTGCTGGAAAAGAACAGCCAGAACCGTATGGCTTTCGAATATCTAATGGCCTGGTATATGCTAAACAAGCATTTAGGCAAATTTGTCCAAAAAATCGTGCTTGTGCATGACTTGGGTTACCCTAAGGTACCGACACATTATGAAGAAGCGGCTCTTATCTACGTATACGGAACAAGAAAACCACTTTATCTGAGCGATTATGAACCAAATCCTCAGATACGCCGGCAGATCGAAGAGTTTAGCCGGATTCTCAACAGTTATGGTAAGAACAAACAAGCCGCCGCCAACGAGTTAGCAAAAAAATTCCGAAATACTTATTTCTTCTATTATATATTTGCGTTCTCAAGCCCGAAAAAATGATTTAATCACATAAGCGTATGAAATTAAAATTACATAAAACCAAAAAAGCCAAGCTCGTTTACGCGACAATCGTATGTGCATTTATCGCTGTATCGTTGCTTTATTCCTGCCGCGGCAGAAAAGTCACGATAACACAATATAGTTCCATCGACCGGCCTGTAAAAATCCAGCCGGATTACGCCGGTAGCGTTATCCCGCCCAACACCGCACCATTGAACTTTATCATACAGCAGGATGGGGTAGGCTATTTTGTAAAAATACACTCCGAAAAAGGAAAACCTATCGAGATATTCAGCAAGACACCCACGATTTTGATACCAAAGCGAGCCTGGCATGAGCTTCTGGATTTGAACCGCGGCCGGCAGCTCAATATGGATGTCTATGTCGAATCCGGGGCCGGCGCATCATCTTCCAAAGCAGAAAATGAACGCTGGTCCCGCTTTCAAACTCTCACCGTCGAAATCGCACGTGAGGACATCGATACTTTCCTCGTATACAGAAGGATTCGGCCGGGCCATCGTATCTGGAGGGATATGGGCATCTACCAGCGCAATCTAAGTAATTTCGACGAATCGCTTATATTGAATAATGGCTATTTCAAACACGGTTGTGTGAACTGCCATACTTTCTGCAGAAACCGTACCGAAAAAATGCTGATCGGCATCCGCAGCGTAGATTACGGCAGTTCGGCTTTGCTGGTAGAAGGTAACAAAGTACTAAAGATTGGAACAAAGTTAGGATATACATCATGGCATCCCAGCGGGCGGGTTGCCGCATTTTCCGTCAACAAAGTCAGGCAGTTCTTTCATTCGGCCGCAAGCGAGGTCCGGGATGTGATTGACTTCGATTCCTTGATGGCTTATTATCTGGTTGACTCAAAAACCGTAAAAACTACACCGGCACTTGCCCGAAAAGACCGGCTCGAAACGTATCCGACCTGGTCAGCCGACGGCCGGTACTTATACTTCTGCAGCGCGCCGATAACGTGGGCGGATCGGAATGTCGTCCCCGAAACCTATGCCCAAATCAAGTACGATCTTGTCCGCACAAGTTACGACATCGACCGCGACCAGTGGGGCCCGCTGGAATCGGTGCTTTCGGCTGAGAATACGGGCCTCAGCATCCTTTTACCGCGAATCAGCCCGGATGGCCGCTGGCTTCTGTTCTGCATGTGTGATTACGGCTGCTTCCCTGTTTACCAACACAGCAGCGATCTGTATATGATAGACCTCCAATCAGCTCAACAAACAGGCGAGTACATACACCGCAGGCTCGATATCAACAGCAACGAAAGTGAAAGCTGGCATAGCTTCTCGAGCAACAGCCGGTGGATCGTATTCAGCAGTAAAAGAGACAGCGGCGTATTCACAAGAACATATATCGCATATGTAGACACAAACGGCAAAGTACATAAGCCTATTCGACTGCCCCAGAAAGACCCGGCGTATTATGATTCATGCCTTTGGACCTACAGCGTCCCCGAGCTTGTCATTGAGCCTGTTCGGGTAACAAAAGAAAAGCTGGGCAGAGTCGTCCGCAGTTCCGAAAAAATACCCATCAAGATGCCAATTACCATGGCCACCCCCAAAACCGGCGGGCTGCCCGAGCACCAGGAGCCATGGCAGACCGAACGCGAGTGATCCAGCGGCGGAATAAAGCACCGGCAAAATTTCTCAAAGGTTCGATACGCACGAAATATATCTCATATCTTCGATTACTGATTCTCCTGATGTCCGGATGTTCCTTATAACAATTGTCCTTTTGCAACCATTACGACCTTTCCGCCGACAAACACGTCGATTTTTTCCTGCTTGTTTTCCGCTCTAAGATAGAGCAGTGACGGTCTTGATATTTCATAGCCCTGTTCAACCCGGATGTCGATCTTGTCGTCCCCGAAATAACGATGTTTCGCTAAATACCCGGCTAAACAACCATTCCCGCTCCCGGTGGCCGGATCTTCCGGTATGTCGTAGTAGTCACAGAAAACCCGGACATTCAAGTCGTTTTCGCTATGATAAGTTTCAGGGCAAAAAACAAGAATCATCTTGGCCTGTGTTTCTTCAATCAGCTTGAAACATTCATCTTTGTTCACCTTGACCCGTTTCACAGCATCCAGACTCTTGAGCGGTACGATGATAAAAGGCAGCCCGGTAGAGACTTCCTGAACAATAAATCTATCGTCTATTTCCGATTCATTCAGACCTAAAACTTTTGCAACAGAACCCGTCTCGATAGTCAGGCCAAAAGTCGGGTTCATTTGCTTCATCCATAAGATATCTTTATCTTTTCCGCTGGAACCTGAAGTAACGGGAATCTGGCCGACCTTCAAATTAAGGATTACGGTCTCGGCAGGTTCTTTCATAATTTCGTGCTGTATTAAAAAGGCAGTCCCCAGAGTCGGGTGCCCGGCAAAAGGTACCTCCGCTGCCGGCGTGAAAATACGAACATCATATCCGCCTTCTCGCGGCTCTTCGCTCAGGATGAACGTCGTCTCCGAATAGTTCATCTCTCTGGTGATACGCTGCATCTGGCTATCCGACAGAACCGCTGCGTCCCGGACAACTGCGAGTTGATTGCCGGCATATTTCTCCTCAGTAAATACATCCAAAATGTAAAAGATAATATTCTCCATTTTTTGTATCCTTTTCTTGCTATTTCTTAAACACGCCATCCATTACATCAAGAGCGAATCTTGCCGATACGGTTGCCGGGCCTCCGCCCATTTCGATGCCGACCTCGAGAGCTTCAAGAACCTCCCGCACCGAAGCCCCGGTTTTGGCTGCCTGTTCGATATGCCACTGCATGCACGATTCGCAGTCGATGACAACTGAGATACCTACGGCCAGCAGATTCTTCATGATGAGTCCTGTCATTCTTTCTCTCTGCTCAATTCCCTATACATAAACGCCACTGTGAACGGTAAATGGTCAAATTTTTTTGTACTCTTCTGGAGAAAGCCGAGTTTCTTATACCAACTCTTTAGCTTCCTGTCTTTTGAAATCATAGCAATCTCGACTCGGTGGGTGCCGGTTTTACGTGCCCGGTCGAATATATGACGTACCAGCATTTTTCCATAGCCTTTTCCCCTGTGTTTCGGCAGCACGGCAAGCCTCATAAGATAACATACATCCGGCTTTGCCCTCTCAAGAGCGACGCATCCACAAGGCCGACCATCCTTTTCCAGGATGTAGTATGTCACGCCCTTCTCCAAATTGCTTTCGATGCGCTTGTTTGTACAGAACGCCAAAAACCTGGGGCAGTTCTCTTCAGTTAGCTCGAATCTCTCGGCGACATCGCGAAACGAGTCGCGAAGCAGATTCACCAAATCGGCCATATCAGATTGTTTTGCTTCTCTTATAAACATTGCAACCTTCCACTTGCTATTGGATTCCAATAACCTTACTTCTTCGTTCGGTAAAATAACATCTCGCCGGACGTCATCCATCAGACATATCAATGATTCAAAGTGTCAGATCTTTCAGTAGAAAGTCCATCGACAAATACCCATTCAGTGTATGCTGAGCTTTGGCGTAAATGTATGAGTGCTTGATACTCCGGTGAATTGTAAAACTGCTTTGCCTTTTGCATTGATTCAAACTCAACCAAAACAAGTCTTTTCGGACTCCAACTGCCTTCACATATTTCAAAGTCACTGCCTCTTACAAGAAACTTCCCTCCAAATTGTTTAATTATGGATGGTGTCGCTTTCGTATAGTCTTGAAATTTTTCAACATCTTTAATATCAACATTTGCAATAAGGTACGCCGACATATTGTTTCCTTTGTATAAAACATTTACTTTTAATTCATTCATTTCATCGCAATGGCAGCTCCAAATAAACCATGCCGTCCACATCGAAATACTCATAAGGCGCGATATCTCTGAATCCGAGTGTTCGATAGAGCCCAATCGCTGCGGGCATCCTTTGGTTTGTATCCAGCCGCATGGACTTATATCCTTTGAGTTTACTTTGCTCTAATAAGGCCTTTGCAAGCGTTTTGCCTATGCCCAGTCCACGATACTGCGGCTTGACAAAAAGCCTTTTCATTTCACATACGCAGTCGCCCAGATCTCTTAGCCCCACACATCCAGCCGGCTCACCACCGTATTCGGCAAGCAGCAGGCAACCGCTATCGGAACCGTAGCTGCCCGGCAGTGACGATGCGATCTCCTGTTCATAATTGCGGTGGTACTCTTTGAATTCCGACAAATGAGCCCTTTCCGCAAAGCATATCTTCAGGAAATCGCCGTATTCACGCCAGAGCGTGCGAACGTGTTCAAGCTCGTCATCCGTCTGAACTTCGATTATCTGCCATATCTTTTCCATGCTCGTATAGCCTCTTTCTCAATCGTTCACTTCACGCTATTACCATTGTTTCTAAGCAATACAACAACACAAGATCCGAGGATGGTCGCCGAGCCAACAATGGATCGCCACGAAATGGCCTCGCCAAATGCCGCTACGCCAAGCAAGTAGTTCAGCACCGGTACGAGCATTCCCAGCAGAGATCCCGTTGCGACCGGCAGATAGCGGAATCCTTCTGTTGAGAGAAGCTGGCCCACCGTAGAGGCGACGCCGATGGTCACCAACAGGACACCGCCGGAGAGCCCTATCGAACAGGGCACGATGTTCGCCGGCACGACGACAATCCACAGGCCGATGACACATTGGGCGAAGTATATAGCGTACGAGGAATCGGTATCATGCAGCTTTTTGACCGACACAAGGGCCACGCCTCCGAGCATCGCACCGAAGATGGCTATAAGTTCGTATTTGCCCAGAACACCCAGCAGCAACAGACCCTGACCGTTGTCGGCGGCCAGAAGGTAAATGCCTGCGAAGGCCATTAGAATCGCCCCGAATCGGATTGCACCGATTTTTTCCTTCAGGAAGATCGAGCTGAATATACTGCCGAAGATCGGGAACGAGTAAATCAGAACGGTTCCCTTGCCGACACCCAGTTTTGATATCGAGAAGAAGAAGATCAGGATCGCGATGCCGCCGGTCAGACCGCGAAACAACAGCAGCGGGCCATTGACGAACCTCAGCTTGATCTTGCCGAGAAGCGCCGCCGTGCCCAATATGCCCAATCCGACGATGAAGCGGAAAAGCGTCGTCTTATACGGATCGATATCAGAAGCGTATCGCACGAGCCCCGACATCAGGCAAAACGCCGCTGTCGATGCCAATATGAGTACGATCCCTTTGTGCTCGTCCTTTGTGATCCATCGATTCATGTTCATTCGCCTTTTCTCGTACACAAATACGTAACCATAAAGTCATTTTTATAATTAGCCTTCTCTATCACGAAACCTGCTCGTTCAAAAAAACCTTCCATGACCCAGTCGAAGGTACTGTATTCTTCGCGAATGTGCGTTTTCACTTCCGCAGCAAATGCAGGTCCTATTCTTTCGGCGGTTGACTTTGTCCATTTATTCAGCCTGCTCTCATAATCATCAATATTGAAAGAGAATACGACATCAAAGAGATAAAGCCTGCCGCCGATCTTAAGCATCTGCGCCAAACGCCGAAGGCCCGTCAACTTCCAGAAATCCGGTAAATGGTGCAACACTGCTGTGGAGACAATCGCATCGACCGGCTTCGCTTCGTGGTTATACGTCAGGAATCCGCCACGATGGAACTCGATATTGTTAAGCCTGGCTTTCCTTGCCTTTCTTCGAGCGCATCTGAGCATCGCCTTTGAGACATCGACGGCGTAAACTTTCCTGCTGTGCTTTGCAGCATGAACGGCAAACGCGCCCGTACCGCACCCCATATCAATCACCGTTTTGTCTGTGTCCAGCCCAAGAAGGGCTATTATCTCCTCGCTTTCCCTCTGATAGTCTCTGAACTTCCCGTGGTGTACGTCGTATGACAATGCGCACAGCACACTGTTGTAGTTAACGCCACAGGGTTTCAATTCATTGTACTGCCACCCGGGCTCACGTCCGGCTTCAAGTGAATTGTAGTAGCTTCTGTAAAATTCAATATCCATTTCTCTGATCTTCATTATGCACGTACCTTCCACATCCTCGCAAGAACGCCTGTCTTGCGGATTATACCGAAACAAATAAAAAAGCCTTTCAGGTTTTCTGCTCCCTGAAAGGCTTTTTGATTTTGAAATATATCTTAAGTCCTCTTAGGGAGCAGCCTCCTTTCTCCAGCCGACGAAAATACCAAGTCCGTAAGTCCTGGTCACGCAGGCCGGAAGGCTTAAGCGCATAAGCATCGTAGCCACCTTGTGACTCGTCAACTGCTTCTGCTTGTTTTCCCTAATCTGTAACATTGAAAAACTCCACTCGAATAACGATATAATATAACCCTAAGGATCGAACACGACTTTGTCAAGTACTAATATCGACAAAAATGCAATAAATACTAAAAATTTTTATCCTGCACAAACTGAGTCACCCAAGAAAACTCAGAATCAAAGTTTTATAGCATTCCACAGCCTTCTCCATATCGGCAATGTCAATATATTCATCAGGTTTGTGACAAAGCTG
>CAZTDF010000030.1:0-4911 GCA_964612465.1 uncultured Pirellulales bacterium | reverse complement strand
GCTTATGCGGCTCGGTTTTGATTTCGTAACTGTCCAGCTCATTCAAAATCAGCCGCATCGAGCCTATGGCATTTACGCCCAATTGCGGGGCCGAGCTGTGGGCTGCTTTGCCTGTGGTTGTAATTTCGAGCCACAACATCCCGCGATGGGCGGTCACAATCTCGAAATCCGTCGGCTCAGGAATAACCACGCCGGCAAGCTCCGGCAGCCAGCCTTTGTCATCGACAAACCGTCTTGCCCCGACGCTATCGGTCTCTTCGCCTGCAACTGCTGAGAAGATAATATCGCCCTGCAACTTAACGCCGGAATCGACGATTTGTCTGATAGCGGTAACAGCCGCGGCGGTTCCGCCCTTCATATCAACGGAGCCTCTGCCATATATTTTGCCATCGCTTTCAACCGCCGTGAAAGGCGGGTGCTCCCAGGTGGCCTCGCCCTGGCCGACAACATCAAGATGGCAGGCAAAAAGCAGTCCTGCCCTACGTCCGTCGGATTTTATGTGTGCTACAACATTTGCTCTGGTTTGGTCCCAGCTATCGATTCTGGAGTCTATACCCGAGCGGCGAAATTCGGCAGAAATCACCTCTGCTGCGGTTAATTCGCCCTTTTCGTCAGTTGTTTCAGCCTGAATGAGTTTTTTCAACAATTCTTTCATAGTGAAGCAATTATAAGGCAATCAGTTAAAATAAAAAATAGAAATATTTTTGTTGCAAATCAAATCATAAACGATCATAGTAAAGGGCTTAAAAAGTTTTAAAGCTGTCGCAAAGGAGCTTAAATGGGACCTGTATTAAATGGGCTGCTAAAACTTCAAAGTGTTGAGAATCGCCTACGAGCCGAAAAATCCAAACTGACAAGATGTCGAAGAAATGTCGTTATTCAGGAAAATCTAATAAGAAGTCTTCAAAACGCCCTCGAAGCCAAGAAAGAGGAGGTTCAGCTAACCAAGGTCCAATTCGACCGCCTGGAATTAGAACTCAAAACCAAAGACGAAACAATAGCCAGATTAAGAGCCTCGCTTAATAGCGCAAAAACAAACAAAGAATATGCCGCCGTCCTCACTCAACTCAATACAACCAAGGCGGATAATTCCAAGATAGAAACTCAGTCTCTGGAATTATTAAAAGATATTGAGGCCGATGAAGCTGAAGTCGAAGATATCCAGAAACAGATAGACGAGCAAAAAGGAAAACTTGAGCAAACCCGAAAAGAAAGTGAGATACTGGCCAACAAATACCAGGCAGAAATAGATCAAATTCAGATTGAGTGGGATCAGGTTGCACAGATCATCCCATCCAAATCGTTAGAAACATTCAAACGCGTGGCCGAAACGTACGACGGCCATGCTGTCGCGTTAATTGAGCAGCAGGGTAATAAAAAGGGACCTTATAGCTGTGGGGGCTGCTTCATGGGAATCACCGCTGAGAGTGTCAATTTGCTTATGACCAAGGATGACATAATCCGCTGTCCCAATTGCACAAGAATACTTGTCCTTGGCAATTTACATGAAGATTAGAAACCAGGAGTAAGACCGCAGAACCAAAGCGTATCCCGCAGTCATTAAGCGTTAGCCTGAACTCGTTTTTAATTTTGTTTTGGGGAGCCAACGTAGTGCCTGATAAAATCATCGCTCATATTGACGGCGGCAGCAGAGGCAATCCTGGCCCGGCTGCTGCCGGTTTTGTATTGAAAGATTCCAGCGGGACTCAATTACAGGCAAAAGGCTACGTCTTAGGCCGAACGACTAACAACGTGGCCGAATATACAGGTTTTGTAAAAGCCCTCGAAGCCGCTGGAAAATTAGGTGCCGAACAACTTGTAGTCTACAGCGACAGCGAGCTGCTTGTCAAACAGATTAATGGCCAATACAGGGTGAAAAGCGAGCTCATAAAGCCCCTATACGAGCAGGCTGTCAACCTTCTCGACGAATTCAAGAGCTGGAACGTCCGTCATATTACTCGTGATAAGAACAAACAAGCGGACAGTCTCGTAAATCAGGCCCTGGACACAGGACATAACATTGAAGCCAGGCTTAAACCGGCATTGAAGAAGGAGAAGCCGATCCGGCTCGGCGTGCTCATCAGCGGCGGCGGCACAACATTGATGAACATCCTCAAACACATTAATCAGGGCCTGCTTAATGCCGAGGTGGCTGTCGTTATCAGCTCACGTTCAACAGTGACGGGGGTCAAGAAAGCGAAAAACGCAGGGCTGGACGTAAAGATTGTCCGCACAAAAGACTACCCCGACATCGATGAATTCAGCAAGCGTCTCGAAGCAGAGCTCGTCGCGGCAAAAGTCGACCTCGTCATCCAGGGAGGCTGGCTCTGCCTTTGGAAAATACCGGCTCGATACGAACATCGCGTGATGAACATCCACCCCGCCCTGCTGCCAAGCTTCGGCGGAAAAGGGATGTGGGGCCATCACGTCCACGAGGCGGTCCTAAAAGCGAGCTGCAAAGTAAGCGGCTGCACCGTCCATTTCTGCACAAATGAATATGACGATGGGCCTATCATCGTCCAGCGAACCTGCGAGGTCGAAAACGACGACACTCCCGATACGCTGGCCGCCAGGGTCTTCGAGCAGGAATGTATCGCATATCCGGAAGCAATAAGATTATTCTCCGCCGGCAAATTGTCCGTCGAAAACGGCATTACAAAAATCAAACCGTGAAGCACGAAACCCGAATCGGGCCACGAGCCGCAAGCCGTAACGTATGATCAAATACGATTATTCCGACTTTACGACGGCATGCTCGCTTTTCTCCGGCTCAGGTGCTTGACAGCCTTCAAGTTTCAAGTGCTCTTCATCCTGCACGTCGATCTTGATAAGGTTCTTGCCTTTGAACTTGCCTCCCAGTACAGCTTCCGAAAGCGGGTCCTCTATATAATGCTCGATCGCCCTTCGTAAAGGTCTGGCCCCGAATTCCGGATTGTAGCCCTTGTCAATGAGAAATTCCTTCGCCTGGTCCGTCAGTTCGAGTTTTAAGCCGTGCTCGGTCAGACGTTTGAATACCTTGGCAAGCTCGTAATCAACGATAATTTGCAGATTCTCTCTTGTTAACGCCTGGAAGACGATGGTGTCGTCAAGCCGGTTCAGGAATTCGGGCCTAAAGTGACGCTCTACCTCTTTCTGAAGAATATCCTTCATTTTCTCATAATTCGCCTCGGGGCTTTTCTTGCCAAAACCAAAACCGGATTGATTCTTAATCAAATCGGCACCGATGTTGCTGGTCATAATGAGAACGACGTTTTTAAAGTCAACGCTTCGTCCGAAACTGTCCGTCAACCTGCCCTCGTCCATAATCTGTAACAGCACATTATAGACATCGGGATGGGCCTTCTCTATTTCATCAAGGAGCAGCACCGAGTATGGCCGTCTTCTAATCCTTTCGGTTAATTGCCCGCCTTCTTCATAGCCAACGTATCCTGGAGGAGCCCCAACCAATCTACTTACATTGTGCTTCTCCATGAATTCGCTCATATCCAGCCTAATCAGAGAGTTCCTGTCACTGAACATAAACTCCGCCAGGGCTTGCGCGAGCAGCGTTTTTCCCACACCGCTGGGTCCGAGGAGTATGAAGCATCCCATCGGACGGTTCGGGTCCTTAAGACCGCTCCTGCTGCGCCTGACTGCCTTGGCCACGGCAGTAATTGCCTCATCCTGCGAAACAACTGTTTTATGCAGCTCGGCCTCAAGTTCCAAAAGTCGCTGGGTTTCCTTTTTCTCCAGTTTCGTCAACGGCACACCCGTCATATTGCTGACGACCTCCGCAATGATCTCATTGTCCACTACACCGGTCGCCTCTTTGTTTTCCTCGTACCATTTTTTATGCAGTTGGGTCTTCTCATCCAGAAGCTGCTGTGCTTCATCCCTCAATGACGCCGCCCGCTCATAATCGGCATTTTTGACGGCCTCGTCTTTTTCCCTTTGCAGCTTTTCTATTTTCTCTTCCATCTGCGTCAAATCGGGCGGAGGAGTCATGTTCTTAAGTCGAACTCGTGCACCGGATTCATCGATCACATCTATCGCTTTGTCGGGCAGACATCTGCCGGTAATATATCGAGTAGAAAGCTCTACAGCCTGGAAAAGGGCCTCGTCGGTAAATCGAACCCTGTGATGCGCCTCGTAGCGGTCCTGAAGTCCTCTAAGTATTGCCAGTGTCTCATCCTTAGAAGGCTGCTCGACAATTATTGTCTGGAAACGTCTTTCAAGCGCCCCATCTTTCTCTATATGTTTTCTGTACTCGTCTAAAGTAGTTGCACCGATACACTGAACTTCTCCCCTTGCAAGAGCCGGCTTGAGCACGTTTGATGCATCGATAGCACCTTCGGCACCACCGGCTCCTACAAGCGTATGAAGCTCGTCAATGAATAATACGACATTTTTCGCCCTTCGGACTTCGTTAATAACTGCCTTTATTCTTTCTTCGAATTGTCCGCGATACTTCGTGCCGGCAACCATCATTGCCAGATCAAGCACCACCATCCGCTTGCCCTTGAGGATTTCCGGAACTTGCTTGTTGATTATCTGCTGGCTGAGCCCCTCGACAATAGCAGTTTTACCTACGCCCGCCTCACCCAGGAGAACGGGATTGTTCTTCGTGCGTCGACAGAGTATCTGGACCAGTCGCTCAATTTCTTTTTTCCTGCCGATTACCGGGTCGAGTTCACCGCTGGCGGCTAATTGTGTAAGATCTCTGCCGAAGCTGTCCAGTGCCGGGGTTTTGCTTTTTGTCTTTCTGCCGATGGTCGGGGTCATCTTCATCCCAAGAGCCGCAGGTCCGTCATCAACTCCGGCTCCCAGCAAATTCAACACCTCCTGACGCACATCCTCGAGCTTCAAACCAAGATCCATAAGAACCTGAGCTGCTATACCTTCGCTCTCCCGCAGCAGACCTAACAGGATATG
>CAZTDF010000029.1:0-31834 GCA_964612465.1 uncultured Pirellulales bacterium | reverse complement strand
GATGAAACCGAGCAGGCCATTGTCACTCAGTTGGGAAAATTTGTGAAAGAAGTGAAACAGCCTGGCCTGCACTTTAAGATTCCGCTGATTCAGGCGGTGCATAGATTCGAAGCTCGGGTATTGCAATATGACGCCGCTGCGGCAAAGATTATCACCGATGACAAAAAACACCTGGTTATCGATAACTATTCCTGCTGGAAAATCATCGAGCCGCTCAAGTTCTATCAAACCGTGCAAACCGAGTTCGGCGCCCAGTCAAGACTGGATGATATCGTCTTTTCTGAAATACGAGAGGAGCTTGCCAGGCACAGCCTGACGGAAATAGTCTCGGTCAACCGCAGCCAGATAATGGACAAAGTGGCCGAGCAGTGCAACCAGAAGGCCGGCGACTACGGGATCCAGGTCATCGACGTGCGAATAAAGCGGGCCGACCTGCCCGAGGAGGTTAGACAATCGGTCTATGACCGAATGAAGGCTGAAAGGGAAAGGATCGCAAAAAAATACCGCTCCGAAGGTGAGGAAGAAGCTGCTATAATCATGGCCGAGACGGACAAGGAAAAGAAAATTCTGCTTGCCGAAAGTTACAAAGATGCCGAGAAACTGAATGGTGAAGGTGACGCCGAGGCTATTAAAATATACGCCCAGGCTTTTGAAAAGGACCCTGAGTTTTATTCGTTCGTCCGGACTTTGGAAGCTTACGAGAAGTCACTCGGCGAAGGGACAACTATCGTTTTGCCGAGCGATTCGGAATTTTTCCAGTATTTTAGCCAACCGACAAAAGAATAGATTTTGACCGTTAATTTCGGATAACTACTCGTCTCATAAGTGGATAATTATACGATTTCTGATTAGTAACTGCGCTTGCCTGGGTCATCTCGAGCGAAGCGCAGCGGAGTCGAGAGATCTGGTTACTGTACATGGATTGGTTTCGTATACCAGATTTCTCCGCTTGAAGGCCACTTCGTGGCCCTCCGGTCGAAATGACAAAAGTGCACATTTTAATCGTATTAGGGATGTTTACTATTTCAGCCTCCATAGCGGTCCGGATTGTAAAAAAAGAACGGCGAGGATTGGGTGAGAACATCCATCCTCGCCGGGTTTGTGAAATCCGTTCGGGGCTTTTATCAGGCCCTCCCTGGCCGGCCACGCAATTTGTTTTTATATCATATAATGCCCTTATATTCCATATTTTAAGAGGTTTTTTACAGCTCCTTCTATTATATCATCACTCTCAAGCCTGCCGGACAATAACAGCTCTCGCGCCTGCTGAACTCGCTGGTTATCCGTTTTTGGGGGCTGCATCGCCTTATCGACAAGAGAAGCATAATTTACCTGAATAGACACATCCACACCATTACCTCGAAGCGCCCCCGGAGTATTCGGCTGCCCGGTTGATGACCCGGATTCAATCAATGGTTGATTATTTGATCCTATTTGTTCTATCATAAATCTATAACGTTCCTAAAATCCTTTGTCTACGATTATTCTCGCAGGTTTTAGATGAAACTTTAGAAGTTTTTTGCTGCATTTTAATTTTTTTCTAAAGTTAATGTATTATTTAGACGAAATATTGCTTTTAAAGAGCTTTTTTATAATTTCCAGCCGTTTTTATCAGCCGAAACCTCTACTAAAACGTCCCAGCTACTTCATAACTGACAAACTTGATAAACTCAAGCGGACTGACAGCCGCAAGTTTTTCATGCAGAGGAGCGAAACCCGAACGCTTCTCGGATTTAAAATATCTCTTGATACGTTTTTCTGTCGTTTTATCGGCACTGTCCCAAACCTGCTCAAGGGCCCACTGTAACTGCCCGTCTCTCAGGTCCAGAAGCTTCATACGCAGCCCAACAGCCATATGAGGATAGGGCCTGTATTCCGTAACAGTTCCAAGCAGCACTCCATCACATCTTAACGCTTCACGGATTGCTGATAACTTCTCAAGATTATATGTTGAGTCCCGGTCCAGTTGCAAACTTCGCCAGGAAGGATCATGCTGACGAATTACAGTCAGACCGAAAACCTGCCTCTTTTGCAGTGCCTGATAAAGCGAACCGGTAATATCGGTGGAAATCTCGGGATAGCTCGAATCGTTATCCAACTCAACAATAGCAACCCTTCCAATGGTAGTAAGTTTATTGTTCGGATTCAGATAATAATAATCCGATACCGGTGCAGAGGCGCTATGAGTTCGGCAGCCGGATAAAACGACCACCAACAATAGCAATATAATGCCCCATGATTTGCGGCTTGCAGCTCGCAACCTTTGCCCTGAATAACGGGCGACAAACGATGAGTTACGAGCCAAAAGATACGATAATACCGTTGCCGGTCTGTTCATTCGATTCACCTAATATTTATCGTTTTCTGCTATTAAGGCTGATCAGGCTTATTCAGCGATGCGACGGCTGAGCCTACAGTTGACGCGTTCTCTGCTCTGGCCGATTCTGTGGTGACCTGCCCGCCGAGAACTTTAAGTATCCGAAGCAGCGTTTCCAACTGAGCTGTTTCGGCATTACGCATTTCATTACGGAAGCCAAGGATGTCGGCTTTCCAATTATTCAATTCAACGCGCATCTCGATCAGAAGGTCATTGGCTTGGGCTAATTCCTTTTGCGCCTGCTGTAGTTGGGCATCGAGAGAAACGACCTGCTCATTAAGCTGACGGTTTTGGGCGATAAAGTCCTCGTTTTGTTGCCGTAATTGAGCCGCCTCCAGGCTTAGCTTGGCATATTCTCCCGATAATTTCATTGCCGACTGGACTACAGTGGCGCCTTTCGAATCAGGCTCCTGGAACCTTTTAGCAACAGAATCATTCTGCTGTCTTTCGACAGCAGCAGAATCGACGGCAAGCTCCGCCGGTTTTTGAACGTATGAGCAGCCCGCCAGCAGAAATATTGTAACCAATAAAATCACTAAACCGATTATCTTCTTTTTGGTTTGCATTGTATTTTTCTCCATATTCATCTCATTTACTTTAGCACCTTGATAACAACATTTTACGTTTGGGGATCATCCGGAGCCTGTGCCGCGGCACCGGCATATTCGCACTTTAAGGACATTTTTGTCCCGCAGGAACAGGTTACTTCTATTACGGCGTATTCCGGATGATTTTCCAGGATATGTACCTGTGGTTCAGATAAAGGCACGACTTGCTGTTTCGGCGAATCCGATCCGGCGTTTGCCACATCGAGATGGAATTGGCCTTCGAGCTTAACATCATTACTCTTTAAAATCCGCCCTGCCGTTCTTATCATTTATTATCCTAACTCTTCTTTATCGATTACATTTAAGCGCAGTAATCGATCCCAATGCTGTCGGAATCAATATCACTTTTATTGCCGGTCTGCTCTTCCGGCGGGGTTTCTTCGCCCCGGTCGGATTCGTCTTTTTCCTCATTTTCATGATGTAATTGCTGCCGGCGTTTTCTTTCTTCGCGTTGTTTTGCCGGAGTCAAGCCCAGGATATTTTTCAAACTCTGCACCGGCTTTATCATATTGGAATCATAATCTGCCATCTTTCCACTGCCTTAACTTTATAGACAAATTAAACAAAGCACTTGCGTGCAGTTGGCTGACACGCGACTCGGTAATATCTAAAATTTCAGCGGTTTGTTTCATTGTCAGTTGTTGCTGGTAATAAAGCAGAATCACCTGCCGTTGTCTTTCGGACAATTGCCGTATTGCCCCTGTTAACTTATCTATAAGCTCTTCTCGTTCGATCTTTTCTTCAGGAGCGTCCGGATGCGCTGACGCCAAAAGATTGCTAAGTACGGGTGCGTCCTCGCCAAAGCCGTCAAGCGAGATAAAATGCTGCGCCCGGGCGTTTTCGAACGTTTCATAGAGCTCCTCAAGAGTTATACCAAGTTTTTCAGCCAATTCGGTATCAGCCGGAGCGATTCCTGTCTGCTCGATGATCTTTCGGCTGAGCTGATGGGCCATACTAATCCGCTTTCTGAGGTTATCAGGCATAAAGGACCAGCCTCTCAGCTCATCAAGAATAGCACCTTTGATCCTGATATAAGCATAGGTTTTGAATTCGACCTGGTGAGAAGGGTCGAAATCGCGAGCGGCCCTGACGAGGCCGACAGTTCCCGCCGAGACCATATCTTCAAATGATAACGGAGGCTTCAAATATATTACGACCCGCCTGGCTATATTGTGAACCATAGGCAAAAGTTCGGTTATCTGTTCGTTCTCGATTTGGCCCCGGACAGACCTTTTTTGGACAGAGTATGCGCGCAGGGCAGCATTATTCAGATGCTTTCGGCTCTTGCCGGCAAACCGGTCATCACTGATGTCTTTAGTCTGTACCGACACTGCCCTTTTCCTCAAATCTCATCTTTGGATTAGCTTCAAAATCAGAACCATTCTGCTGATTCACCTGGTTTGCTATCATCGCATCGACCAAAATAGCATTTATCGCTCTTACAGCCCATACTCCCGTTATATACGCAAGCACCGCTCCTATTAGCGCCCTCTTACAGCAAACAAACGGCGAAAGGCCGCAAAACCATCCAATTAAGCTCAAGACGAAAAAACATATCACTGCAATGCTTACTGCAATTGATCTAACGTGTAGCGGCATATTTATCTCGTATTTCCTGTTGCATATATCATATTGCATTTATCTGACGCACAAAACATCACCTCGAAACTCCGACAAGTTCCCGCTCCCTTGGCTCTATCGAGTCGTTCTGCTGGATGGATATTATTTCTATCGACTCTACTTCGGTTCCAAGCACAACTTCGTCATACGCCACGACCGGCAACATCGGCACCGTTCGCGACAACATCACCGCCAGCGGCGAGCGCAACCTTGCATCACAGAGCAATACCACCTTATCGTTACCTTTATCCATCGCCGACTTCCAGGCTTGTGCTGTTTGTCTGCTTATATCCATGGCCATCTCGGTCGGTAAAGCCAGATTGATCCCCTCTGCCTCCTGCTGCAAGGTCGAGGCCATCTGATGCTCGAGTGCGGGATCCAGCGTTATGGCCATAATACTGCCATCGTCATTCTTGCACTGCTCGGTAATAGATCTGCTCAGGCGCTTACGAACCATCTCCGTCAAAACAGCAGTGTTCTTGGTTTTTGAAGCATGTTCTCCCAACGACTCAAGAATAGCGGTTAATTCACGAATCGGGATTCCATCCTTTATGAGGTTTTTAAGCACACGCTGAAGCAATCCGATAGACACTTCCCGATCGGCTCCGATAACTTCTCCGACCAATGACGGCTGAGTTTTACGAAGCCTGTCTATCAGAAGCTGCACATCTTCACGGGTCAATAAATCGCCGGCGTGTTTTCGCATTGTTTCGGATAAATGCGTAATAAAGACCGACTCAGGATCGATTACTGTATATCCGTTGAGTTCGGCCTTTTCCTTATTGGCTTGTGTAATCCATAAAGCCGGCAGTCCGTAAACAGGTTCGGTCGTTTCCATACCCTCGACTTTGGTTTGAACAGTACCAGGATCCATAGCAAGAAACATATCAGGTTCCAACCGCCCCTTCGCTACGGGCAGCTCTGCGATTCGAATCTCATAAGCAGTCGGCTCGAGATTAATATTATCGCGCAGCCGAACCAGAGGAATTATGATGCCAAGCTGCCGGGCAAACTTTCTCCGCAATGCCCCGATGCGTTCAAAGATAGTGCTGTCTTTACGAGGATCCACCATACTGATTAATCGCACGCCGACCTGGACGGAAATCCGGTCGACATCCAGCAACTCTTCGACCGGCTGTTTCTCGGCCTTTGCCTGGGGAGAGACACTGCGCTTTTGCTTTTGGCCCTTTTCGGATTTAGCCACGGCTCGTCCAAGCAGAGCCGAACCGGCGCCCAGCAAAAGAAAGGGAATTTTGGGCAAACCCGGCACCAACGCCATCAACGCGATTATGATTCCTGCGATAATCAGCGGCTGACTTGTTTTGAGAAACTGCTTTGAAAGATCCTGGCCAACACTGTAGCGCGACGATATCTTTGTGACCAAAAATCCCGAACTGACCGCAATGATGACCGACGGGATCTGGCTGACAAGTCCATCACCGATGGAAAGAATAGAATAAGTTTTTACGGCGCCCGCAATTGGAATACCGCGTGTATATCCCATTGCTATGCCGCCGATTATATTGACCGCTGTGATGATCAGACCGGCCTTGGCATCGCCGCGTATAAATTTACTGGCACCATCCATCGCGCCATAGAACTCACTTTCTTTCACGATTTTCGCTCGACGCTCGTTGGCCTGAGTCTCGGTAATGGATCCGGCGTTGAGGTCCGCATCAATGGCCATTTGCTTGCCGGGCATCGCATCAAGGGTAAAACGGGCGGATACTTCGCTGATTCGCTCGGCACCTTTCGTAATAACAATAAACTGGATCACGACAAGGATCAGGAAAATGACCAGGCCCACCACGAAACTGCCGCCGGCAACGAAACCACCGAAGGTCTGAATGATTTTTCCCGCATCTCCGTTTAACAGAATCAATCTCGTCGAAGCGACATTAAGCGACAGTCGAAACAACGTTACGAAAAGAAGCAGCGAAGGAAACGTCGACAAATCGAGCGCCTCTTTTGACGACAGGGTCACGATTAAAACAGCCAAAGCCAAAGAGATACTACAAGCCAGAAACAAATCCAAAACCTGCGTAGGCAAGGGAATGATAAGGGTAGCGAGAACCGCAACCAGGCCGACAACCAGGACAATATTGCTATAGGACGCCAGAGGTGTGTTGAGAGAATCCGACCCGGCCGATCCCTGCAAATTTGTTTGTCCATGTCCCGTCATCAAAATTCCTTCTTGAACTTACGCCCCGGCAGCTTTGGCGGCAGAATCACTGAGGCCGAGAATCTGCTTAATCCTGATAGCAAACCGGCCATCCACCACCACTACATTTCCGGTAGCAAACTTAGTGTCCCTGAGATACAAGTCTGCCGGCTCATCAGTAGATTTGTCGAGCTTTAATACCGAACCGGGCCCAAGCTGTAAAAGCCGCTTAACCGGCAATTTAGTTTGGCCAATAACAACCGTAACGGAAACGTCCATAGCCAGTAAAACATCGATACTTCCGGCACCGGTTGCAGCCTCGGCTCCATCAACCTCGGAAAATTCTACCGATTGCGCCTGCTTTTTACCGTCTTGCTGCGACGTATCTTCCTGCTGATCTTCTTTTTCTTCTACGGCATTAGCTGTATCCGCCATATCTTTATGTCCTCCCAATCATTTAGTCTCTATGCTCGAATTTATGTTTTCGGCGCTACCTCCAAACGCCGCCGCTATATTTGTGATTGTGACAGCGTACTTGCCGGATGATTTTGCAGGCCAGCCATAATAAACCGTCCGGCCATCTACAATCAATTCCGTCGGCTGATCGACTCCATTATCCAGTATAACTATATCATCCACCTGAAGATTCATTAGTTCTTCGAAAGTAAGTACGGTTGATGCCAGTTGACCTGTAATGAGTACGGGTATTTCCTGCAAATGCCCGAGAATCATTTTTGAAACGTCCTCAGCAGAAAAATTTTCGGATTCTTGTTCCACTTTTCCCGCTACAGGCGCCAGATCATGACAAAGTATTATAAAATAAACTTCAGAACTCTTCTCCGAGTCAGCTTTCTTAACTTCAAAAGATATTTTGCAGAGTTCTTCGGTACCTTCGGCTTCAAGGGGCCAACGCCCCTTGACAATACTTGTTGCCGAATGGAAATCGAATGATTCATCAAGGCCTGAAAATACCTCAACGAGAGCCGAGACCAGATCCAATAAAAGAGATTCTTCTAATTGCGACAACTCTCTGCCCGGATCCTTTTCGGATTCGGAATCGCCGAGCAATTTCTTCGCCCAGTTAAGTGCTGCTTGTTCGGGCATACCAATAAGTCCACACATCTGCTCCTGTTCGGTGCCGAAGGTAAGATAATAATCCTTCTGTTCGCTATCTGAGGACTGGTTAAGAAATTCATCTGCAAAGTGCAGCGTGGTCGATGCAACTGTCACATTAAGTTCAGTGCGGCAAAATTTAGAGAATTTTTCAGCTACTGCGGTGGCTGCTGTTCTTGCAAAACCGCCGAGCTTCTCAAGCTGCCTGCTATTGAAGTAATGAGGCTCTTGCCAATTGTACTCTGCGGCCTCTACTTGTGTTAAATCTTCCGTTGGCTCAGAACCAACGGCCATCAGAAGCTGCTGTATCTTTTCTCTGCTCAAATTGTTCGTTACTCCACTGCTCATTGTACCGGGAATTCCTTAATCAGAACCTGCTTGATTTGAGATTGGGAATCAGGAAAAAGTTTATCGTTAAAAGAATCGCGTATGTGTGACTGAATACTTCTGAGATTATTGTCACCTCTGATATCCTCAAGGCCCAGACTTGAAAGATATACGGTAAGCCAGTTGATCAAGACGGGTTTTTTCTCATCAAGAAAGACAGTGCCTTTCTTTACATCCATATCGGCACTCATCTCAAGTGTTAAAGAAGCCCGAACATAGCGTGTTACAGTAGGCTCGTTCAGATTCGCAACAACGGGGTCTAAATCATAATACCAGACTTTAGTATAGTCCTCTGCCGAACCATTATCCGCTTTGAGATCCTCTATTTGTGCTGAGGCATCGGACCCTGAGTCAGATTCGGCTGCTTCGGGTGTGCCCGAGCCGGCAAACAATCGACCTACGCTTAAACCGCCACCGGCACAAATTAACACCACTACAAACAATATTATCCACGGCAGGAATCGTGCGATTAAGGACTTTTTGTCGCTCTTTTCGGCCTTCGGTTTTTTTTGCTCTTCCTTCCCTTCCTGCACTTCCTGCACTTCCTGCTCTTCCTGCTCTTTTATATCATCCGCATCTGCCATTTTTCGCCTCAATCATTTCTTACAAAAACACTATAATCATACCAATTGCAGACAGCCCTCTCGCCTGTACCGGTGGATTCTGTCTCTCAGCGTTCGGTCACTGATACCCAATACCTTTGCCGCCTTCGTCTGGTTGCCTCTCGTCTGGCGCAACGTATCCAAAATCGCCCGCCGTTCTAACTGCTCAAGCGGCACTCCTCCAAGTCCGAAGTCGTTATGTGCATGTTTTTCACGAGACAAGTCATAATCGGCGCGATCCTGCTGTGTCAGTGGCTGTAATTCATCAAAGAGCCAGGAGACATCTGCCAACGACAGTATGGGGCCGGCTCCCAAAGTAAGCGATGTTCGCACGACATTGCGCAATTGCCTGACATTACCCGGCCAGTGGTATTCGGCAAAAATATCCATCATCACAGAATCGAGCTTCGTGATACGACGCTGCACCTCGTGGGCATAAAGATTAACGAAATACCACACAAGGTCGGTTAAGTCTTCCTTGCGTTCTCTCAGGGGACAGATAACCAATCTTGCCCCGCTTAACCGGTAATAGAGGTCCTGTCGGAACCTGCCCTGCCGAACTTCCTCTAACAGATTTTTATTCGTCGTACTTATTATTCGAACATCGACTCTAACACTTTCATTTCCGCCGACACGCTCAAAATCCTGCTGCTCGAGAACCCGCAACAACTTGGCCTGAAACTTTATAGGCGTTTCTGTAATCTCATCCAGCAGCAGAGTTCCACCATGGGCCATTTCGAATCGGCCCTTGCGCTGAGCACAGGCACCGGTGAAAGCACCTTTCTCATGGCCGAAAAGCTCACTTTCAAGAAGCGAATCACTTAACGCTGCACAATTGATTTTAATATATGAGCCCTGGGCCCTTCTGCTTCTGTGATGAATCAGATAAGCAATCAGCTCTTTGCCCGTCCCACTTTCACCGTTTATTAAAACCGGCGCCGAAGTAGGGGCGATTTTCCTGGCAAGTTCGACGATTTGAACGAGGTTTACACTTCTGCCCACAATCCTGTACAGGCTGCGAGTGTCCTCATGAGCTGAAGCTATTGTTGAAACGCTGTGGTTAGGCAGGAAAGTATCCAGCAAGGTTTCTATCTTTTCACGGTCCGGCGGCTTGATTAGAAAGTCACAACAACCCTGGCGAACAGCTCTTACAGCAGTTTTAATAGTTTGCTGTTGATTTTGCGCATCCGCCTTCCGGGCTTTTGTGATCATAACCACCGGTAGTTCCGGCCAATTTTCCCTGACTTTACCAAGCAACTCAAAACCATCCTGCCTCTGACCGGACATGTCCGTCAGGGAGCTTATCGTGTCGCTGGTGAAGATAAAATCGCAACTGCCCTTGCTGATAAAGTCAATCGCTTTTTCTTTGTTGCCGACGAGATGTCCGCGGATTCCCTTGCGGGCCAGAATCTCAAGCATAAATCGCGCCAGCTCGGGGTCGCTATCAGCTATAAGTACGTTCGCAAAATCTTTCTGTTCGCCCATGCTTCTCTCATTTAATGTTGTCTTGTTCACTTCCGGCACGCTTTACTTGCAGCATCAACTTAACGGGTTCGTCTTTCAAGTACCAGGCGATTAAATTACTCTGGGCGCTTGCCATGTCTGCCCATGGTGAATTCGGATATTCTGTAAGAAGTTGTTGATACATCTTCGCCGCCACAGGCAGATCATCGTTCCGCAGGCAGTTGCCTATTTGAAACAATATCCAGGCCCTGTCCCAGGATGTGCTGACGTCATTCGGATCTTTACGCTTCAGCGCCTCGGAGTAAAACGTCGCAGCTTCCTTTATGTTTCCGCTAACAAATAAAATCTCTCCCAGCTCAAGAGGATTATCAAGCTTCTCCGGTTCTTGCGCCAGATTTCTGAGCATTTGCAATGTCTCTCCGGTTATCGGCTCGTCCGGCAGCTTGGGTTTGGCTTCTGGTTTCGCTTTTTCCTTCTGCCCCGGCACGCCCGGTACAGTTTCATTAGGTTCGATCGCAGAAGCTTTTTCAAGGATAACGACAGGTGCCGGGGCCTGCTTTTGCGGCCCAAACTCAACCGAGCGAATCTGCTCGATTATTTGCCTGAGCTGATTCCTGCTTTCCGTATCGTTTTGCCTTTTAGCAATACTAACCTCAGCCCTCAGCATTTCGAGTCCGCTGATATTCTTCGCATCCCTCGAAGTTATAACGCTGCTCTGCGATAATTTCCGGCTATCCCCGGCAGTAGAATTCGCATAGACAGCACCTGTAAGAGATGTTAAGAGACGGAAAGACAAAAACGTAAAGCAGGCAATATAAAAGTATAACCTGAAACTCAAAGATGCATGGCTTTTGAACTGTGAGTCATAATCGTATTTTTTATTGCTGTTTTTCATTTTCACTTCCATTGACCTGAAAGAGCTAATGTCGCTTTGTCGTAATTTTTCTGTTGGTTATAAGCTTCTGCGAGCATTCTCAGGATTTGCTGTTTTTTCTGCTTAGATACATCCAATTCCAGAAGCTGCAGACAAACCGAGATGGTCTGCGAACCTCGTTCGAGTTTTAGACATACATCGGCCAGTTCCATAGCGGTTTGTTGCGCCAAAGGTCCGGGTTCGACGGTACCGAGAATTTCACTTAAGCCGCTGCGGGCGCTCTCCAGATTGCCTTTGGCAATATGACACTGAGCGAGTTCAAAGGACATTTTCGCATTCAACTGCGGATCGGAAATATATTCCGCCCTGTCACGCAGAGTAACAATCGCTGTGTCAAGAAGTCCCAGCATCCGGAAAATTCTGCATTTCAGCAGCAGCATTTCTACAGATTTTTCCTTTGACAATGCAACCGAACGTACGCTCTCCAGCGTATCAAGCGCCTCGACGAAATGCTCCTGTTCTATTTGACCTTTCACCAGCAATGCGACTGCCTCGATATATTGTTCCCTCGAGTTCTGCTCTTCCAGCGCATATTCAAACGCATCACAGGCCTGCTGATATTTTCCCAGCGCAAGGTTGGACTGCCCCAGCAAAAAATAGGCCGAATACAGGTTTTTGTTTTTGTCACTCCCGGCTAAATCAACGTATCGAGTCAGCCATTTCACCGCTTCTTCATACGCTTTTGTCTCATACAGACACCTGGCGGCTCCAATGGCGGAAGCTGTCTTGAATTCTGCGGACAAGCCAAAATTGTACACCCTTTGATACAACTGTGCGGCTTCGGCGTTAAGCCCCGCCTCCATTGTGGCATCCGCCAGGCGCAGATAAGCCTGTCCGTAAATCTCGACATCAGGATACTGCTCGACAAGCAGCTTCAAATCCTCCCGGGCGCCCGGATAATCACGCAGAGACGCCTTCAATTTGCTCGAATGTAATAAAGCGAACGGCGCCAGTGACATTTGTGAAAAACGATTAGCCACTAATTTATATTCCGCAATTGCCTCGATCGGCAGTTCTATCTGAGATTGCAGGAGCCCCATTACAAAATGAGCGCTGCCCAGCCGCTCGTCGCTGTAAAACGTCAGCACGAATTTTTGCCAAAGCGAAATGGCCTGCTCACTCAGAAAAGTTATATGTTGGCGTAAAGACGAATATTCGGCCGGATCGTAAACAGTCACTTTCTGCCGACCGGGCTCTCCTTCCGTACATGCCAGCAACCCGGCACAGCCTGCTGCTGTCAGGACAATCTGCTGCGATGTCGCCGCCGGCAGATATAAGCTGACCGGCCTTTGCCGCAGAGCATTTTCTCCTGAATCCGCTGCCAAAGCACCGCTGAAAGCCCAGTGTAAATCAAGCTCAGTGCCGGCAGCAAATTTCGCCAGCAACTCCTCAACCGGCGCCCCATAAGAGCTTACAGAAAAGCGAGGCAGCCCCCCCTGCTCTTCGAGTTTTCGAATCTCAGGATCGAGCAACCCCCTGCCCAGGTGCTCGGTGCCGGAATTCAGTAATCTTCGCAGCCCGGCCTCGTTCAAATTGTCAAATGGATCCGAAGAAGCTGTGGATTTGCCCCATAAATCACCGGGAATATCCGTATCGGTGCTGCTAAGTAAAAGAATGTGCCGCGTCAAACATTCGGCGACCAGAAACGAACAATCGCATTCGAATGACAATGCCCAGTCATCATCGAAATCAACCGCCTTGATTAGAGCAATAGTATTATAAGCCCTGGTTCTTGCCCTCAGGTATCGTTTCCTTTGTATTTCAAGCTGGCAGAGATGATAATTAGCCACTATCCTGACAGCGGGCGAACGGCTCTGAGAGACCATTGTCAACAAACGGCTCGACTGTTCGAAATCGGCGACCTGCTTCGCACATAAAGCCATTTTTAGCTGAAGAAAATCTCTGAGCAGCTCCTCGCCCGCCGGGAGAGCCTGGCGAAGCTCGTTATAGGCGGCGAAAGCCTTATTGTATTCCTTTTGCAGAACAAAGTCACGGGCGAATTTTAAGGAAAGCGGTTGTGTTGGCGAAAGCACAGGCTCCGGCTCCTGAATCTGCACTTGCTTTACCTGTTGGGAAGCATCAGCAGTTGCCCCGGCAACTGGCTCTTGCCCGGCGGTCTGCCCCGACTCATCAGCGTGAATTGACCCCGAGCCGGCAACAAGTCCTGAGGGGGATTTCAACAATACATAAAGAAGCATCGATACGATAGCAATAATACTGACGGCAAGAATTTTCTGAAGGGTTGTAAAACGTTGATACTTATACTGGTTCAATTTCTGTAGCCACTGGCGTTCGCCGGCAGGCTTCTCGACTGGTGTCTCTCGGGAGGATTCTGCCAGGATGTTATAAAAATCCTCATCGCCGGCAAAAAGTTCGTATTCTGAAAGCTCCTCCTGGATACCTAAATCCGATTGTTCGATATCGGCCTTAAGGCTCTCTTCGTCAGCATCATCTTGTTTGATATCGGCCTTAAGGCTCTCTTCGTCAACATCATCTGTAAATATCTCGTTGTCCGACAGCACCTCGGAAGTACTATCTTCATCGAGAACATCTTTTTGTTCTTCTGCCGCCATAGCTTCCAACTTCGCCCTGAAGCCCAAAAAAGGCAAATTCGAACCGGTTCATTAATATGAGGGCGTATTTCACAACCTCTTTTTCAGAGAACTGCAATAACTGTGCCAGGCTTGGTATAAGTGGAGACTAAGGAGTATTTCGAGGCTTTTAACGCGAAAAATTAATCTATTACGCCGGGTCAGGCTATTGATATTGCAATGAAATGTCAGGATTCTATACGAACCGGCAGATTTTCTGACAACAACCAGAACTCTATAACCTTATCAGTGGATCGCTACAGGCTTGGACAAAGAGGAGACCGGAAAATCATTTTGTCCAACTTCAACACCGGCGGAGTTCCTGGCACTACAAGAATTCTTTTCTATTTGATACTGCTTAACCTTAGCGTAAAGTGTTGCTCTGGTTATGCCAAGAAGAGCAGCAGCTCGTGTCTTTTGCCAGCCTGTTTCCTGCAGAGCAAGGGAAATCAACTCGCGTTCGGCCTTTGCCAATGAAAAACCTTTGATCAGATTGGCTGTGGGGCTGCCCGATACACGACCGCATTCATACGGATCGATTATAATACTGCTTAATCCTATCTTATCCGTTGTCTCCAGCAGAATCGCCCGTTCGATTACGTTGCTAAGCTCACGAACATTTCCGGGCCAATCGTGTTTCTCCAGGGCCTCAATTGCCAGTTGAGTCAGGGATGTTACCTTGGCGCGCTTCTCCGGGCAGATAGACGATGTCTTTAGAAAATACTCAGCCAAAAGCCTGATGTCTTCTCTTCGGTCAGGTGATCTAAGAGGAGCAAGCGTTATAGGACTAACATTAATACGATAATAAAGATCACGCCGAAAACGATTGGCCAGAACTTCGTTATTTAGATTGCGGTTGCTTGATGCCACTATAGTAGCTTTGCAGTCAATATTCCCGATACCTCCGACCTTTCGGAAACTTTTTTCCTGCAGCACGCGCAACAATTTAGCCTGTAAATCTATCGGCATCTCGGAAATTTCATCAAGGAGAAGTGTGCCGGTTCCAGCCAACTCTAAAAGTCCGGTCTTCTCACGATCAGCCCCCGTAAAGGAGCCTTTGACGTGACCGAAAAGTTCACTTTCAAGCAAATTCGCCGTTAGAGCGGCACAATTTATCGCTACAAACGGCTCGTTCGGATGTCTCAGAGTATGAATCGCCCTGGTCACCAATTCTTTACCGGTGCCTGTCTCTCCGACAATCAAAATTGGATTACATCGGCTCTCGGCAACGAGTTTAGTCATCTTAAGGGTATAAACAATAGCACAACTTTTGCCAACCATAGATACAGAAGCAGCCAGGTTACCGGCAAAAAAACGACTCGTGTTTCCTTCAGAACTGGATGCCAAACACTCTGTTTTATGTCTGGCTTCACAGTCCGAAGCTCTTAAATTATTCTTTATCCTGTTAATGATTTGCTCCAGCCTGTTATAATCCCGTCTTCCCAGTAGATAGTCAAAGGCCCCCATCCGTAAGAACTCATTAGATAATCCAGTGTCACTATCATCATTACCAACTACCACTACAGGTATATCGACCGAATTTTTATCGGCCTTATTAAGGAATTCGTGGATGTGGCTCGGATTAAACCTATGGTCGAAAAGAATTAAATTCGGACTTACCGTTTTAACAATATCCAGAGCATCGGTCAGGTCATCGGCCCCAAAAACTTCCCGGCCATACTGTTGAGCGAGCCGTTGAATTTCGGAGTCCTTGCTTACTGCAACAATTCTCCTAAGTAAACTCATCCTTTCTAAAACTATAAGCGCCACCTCTGAATCTGCTGTATATTGTATGGGTATGCCCGTCCAAATATGTGGTCAACCCGTAGCCATAAATCGACAGACAGCCTGAAACAACTTTAATTATTTTATTGGACGGGCCCATAATGTCACTACTTCCGTCGGACCAAAATGCTTATTGATATTTTACGATGATGTTATAGGACATAGCATAGATGATTAAGCGTAAAGCGGTCCTCAATAAATACGAGCATAGGAAGTAAAAGTTGCAGCAAGACAACGCCGTTTCTTATGGGACGTCACGCGGGCATTCGATGCAGCAAATCATAAAAAGAAAAGATCCCTATAACTCTACCCGACTGAAACGGCAAAATTTTCCGGTATATAGGAAAATATATCCTCTGTAAAAATCTCCGGGAAAGCTGATTTCAATATTCATTCAATTTTTTAGCCCCTCTAACATTCTTTTTGACAAGAAGTTGTGCACAACAGAACCAACTATAATTCTAATGTGGCACAACGATTGCTCACTTCTGTGGTATGGTTATTTAGTGCCGACTGTTTGTAACAGGATACAGAAAGAAAGTTCATAGGATTTTAGTCTTTTAAGAAAAGGTAAAAAGTTATGGATTCATCATCAGCAATAAACACTGCAAGCAGCATCCAAATGGATTACATGAAACTTCTGATAACGCAACTGCAAAATCAGAACCCGCTTGAACCGATGGATAATAACGAAATGGCTTCCCAGTTGGCACAGTTCTCACAACTGCAGCAGCTCGAATCGATGAATTCAAACTTTGCAAAGGTCCTTGCCGGCACGGAACGTAACTACGCCAACTCGTTGATAGGCAAGGAGATTTCATTCGCATCGGAGGATGAGACCGGGACCCGGGATATCACAAGCGGCATCGTCGAAGAAGTTATCAATAACGTTGACGGCGAGATAATTTTGGTCACAGCAGACCACGCTGTCGCTTTAGAAGGCGTAATATCGGTCAAAAACTAATTTCAGATTTTAAAGTTTCAATATAAGGAGAAACAAAAATGAGTTTTGCATTGACAGCAGGAGTTACCGGGTTGCAGGCCCACCAAAAAATGCTTGATATAGCAGGTAACAACCTGGCCAATGTCAATACCACGGCCTTCAAGTCCAGCCGGATAACATTTTCAGAACTGTTGAGTGAGACTATAAAGAAAGCGTCTCAGCCAACCACAACAGTCGGCGGTACTAATCCCCAGCAAATGGGCAGCGGTGTTGGAATAGGAGGTATATCTCCAAATATGGCCCAGGGTAATATTGTAAATACAGGCAATCCACTGGATTTGGCGATCGAAGGAGAAGGCTATTTTGTAGTGAGCGACGGTTTACAAAACGTCTATACGCGTTCAGGAGTATTTGCGGTTGATGCAGCCTCGAATCTGGTTGACCCTACCACGGGCTACCTTGTTCAGCGAATTGGCTCGATAGGTGTAAGTGACGGATTCCAGGCTGCCGGCAACAGCAATATTCATGTCCCTTACGATGTAGCGATGGCGGCAAAGTCAACCGCCGAAATAAGTATAGTCGGTAACCTGAGCGCCGATTCTATACTTCCTGCAATACAAACCAACAAGCTAGAATCGAATGTGTCATATACTACCAATAACGGTACGACGGCTATGGAGACCACCTTAATCAATGACCTCGACCAGACTACAGCCGGGACATATGTTGGTGCCACAATTACCGTTACAGGTTATGAGCATGATGGTACTCCTCTGAATGACGCCACCCCTCTTGCTGTTGACGCAACCACTACCATACAGGACCTTCTTGATCATATAAATACTGTTCTCGGTGCTACCAACGCGGTGGCAACTTTGGTCCATGGCCAGATAACAGTAACCGATGTCGATAGCGGATTCAGCAAATCGGATATAAAGCTGGCGTTTACGAACACCGGCACAACCGATTGGACCGAACCATCGTATTTCGAAATAGCGACTGTCGGCGGAGAGGAAGTCAAAAGTATTAATATTACGATTCATGACACTCAGGGAGGTAAACATGTTCTTTCCGGGGCGTTTGTCCGATCTAATACTGCCAACACCTGGGATATGGTACTTACCTCAATTACCGGCAATATCAATGATATAACTTTCGACAATCGGCGCATCGAAGATATAAGTTTTGACGCAAGTGACGGTTCTTATTCCGGCTTGACCGGTACAGATGATGCTGAATTTGAAATTACGTTTGAACATGATACCGCAAATCCACAAACCATAGCGATAAACATTGGTATTGCAGGTCAGTTAAACGGCTTGACACAGTTTGCCGGAAACTCTACCGCAGTGGCACGGGAGCAGGACGGCTATGAAGCAGGCGGTCTTGCCACCATTTCGGTCGATAGTGAAGGTACCCTTATTGGTGTTTTCTCTAACGGTATCAAGAAAAACATCGCTACCATCCAGATAGCGTTATTCCAGAACACGTCAGCTCTGGAAAGAATGAGTAATGGTTACTTCAACTCCTCGGCCAACTCAGGCGAGGCCGTAGCCACACAGGCTTTGAGCGGCGGTGCAGGCTCGATCCACGGCGGATCGCTGGAAAAATCCAACGCTGATGTTGCAACCGAGTTTGTCAATATGATCCAGGCCCAAAACGGCTTCCAGGCCAACGCCAGAACCATCAGGGTTGCCAATGACATACTGCGGGAATTGACCAGCCTTATCAGATAGTAAATTTGGAAAATTGAGATGGTAACTGCATCTGTAATAACCACAGGATTGAATGCTGTTTTGTTGGCACTAACGCCGATTGAGCGGTGGCATGCCGCCAGTCGGCTTGACAGCGTCTCGACAGACCAGCGATGGTTTATATTACTGAGTATGATTGCCATAATTATATTGACTGTGCTGCTCATCGCAATCAGCTATAAAAACAAGATTAAAGAACAAAAAACCACCAATAATATATTTATTAATTATGCTAAAAGAATGGGTTTAAGCCGGCGCGAACGTCAAATCCTGATGGATATAGCAAAAATAACGAAACTAAAGCAAATCGAATCAATTTTTACGATGGTCATGGCTTTCGACCACGGAGCCGCCGAATTAACAAAAGATGCCCTTGCACGTCATGGAGCCAAGACGAGCAAAAACCTAAGCGCTCAATTGTCCGTTCTTCGTGAAAAACTCGGCTTCGAGAATAAAAGTTCAATCATGGCAGGCTCGTCGGCTAACTCGAACAAACCAAGCAGCAAACAAATCCCTCCCGGCAAACAACTTCATATGACTCGCCGCAAAACCGGTAACGAAGCAACTATCGAGTCTACTGTTATAGAAAATAATGATGTCGAGCTTACCGTCAAACTTAAAGTGTCTTTGGAAAGCAAGCCCGGCGAACACTGGTCCGTGCGTTATTATTTTGGCGCATCGGTTTGGGAGTTCGAGACATCTTCGATAAGCTGCTACGGCAACATTTTGGTTCTTAATCACAGCAATAACATACGATTCATCAATCGCCGGCGTTTTTTGCGTGTTCCGGTAAACAAACCTACTTTCATCGCACGATTCCCATTTGCACGAATGCTCCTACCAAAAAGTCATAGCGATAATGGCATAGGGCAAGATTCGAGCAACATCTCCGAAAACACCTGGGGACCGCCGGAATTCGTGCCGGCATCTGTTACTGAGCTGGCCGGTCCGGGCCTGAGAATAGAAGCTCCACTCGAAGTAAAGGTTGGCGACAGGGTGCTGGTGATACTTAAGTTGAGCGAAGAAGAGGACAATATACCGGGTTCGAATAGAACCGACAAAATCGCTTCGGAGAAAATAGTGGAAGATATTGGCGAGGTCAGGCACACCAAAAGAATAAAAAACGGTTTTTCAATAGCGGTTGAATTGATAGGGCTCAGCGATCCGAATATTAGCGAGCTGGTTCGCGTAACTAATACGGCTTCCCTGAAAACCAGGGCCAAAAGCAAAGGCGCCCAGACCTTCAACGGCAGCAACGATAACAAGAAGTCAGAGCAGCCGGAGCCGGCAGTAGTATAGTGCAGGGAGTCTGAAATGTCAGTGATTACAGATCAGGTTAGTACAAGCATTGATGCGTTAACGCAGGAATTCGATATCATTGCGCACAACCTGGCCAATGTAAGCACAGTCGGATTCAAGCGGAGATGCAATGCTTTTTCAAAATCCCTCGAGGCACAAGATACAGAGGCATATTCGCCCGGAACTATCGACTTGAACTCAGCATTTGATTTTTCCCAGGGCAGTATCGTTAAGACAGACCGGCCATTGGATTTTGCCCTGCACGGGAAAGGCTTCTTTGTGATAGAGACTCCCGAAGGGCCGCTTTACACCCGCAACGGCACATTTCAAACTAACCAAAACAGCCAAATCGTCGATTCGCAGGGGCGTATCGTCGCAGGCCAGGCCGGCCCGATAACGATACCAGGCAATACTGGAATCTCGCAATTAAGCATATCGAGTGACGGAACCATCAGTGCCGGCGAAATTGCTATTGGAAAATTCAGGCTAGTCGATTTCAACGATAACGATAACAAACTCGTGCCGACCGGCGATAGCTGCTACCGGATGCCCGATGAGAATATACAACCGGTCGCGGCAGAACAACTCGTCGTAAAACAAGGATACCAGGAAGCGTCCAACGTCCAGATCATTGACGAACTGGTGGATATGATAATGGTGTCAAGACTCTACGAAACGAATATGAAATCCATTACAGCAGAACAGCAGGCTTCAAGCAGTCTTATAAGCGTAGCTTTGGGCTGAGAAGTCATCAAGATAGAAGGAGAATAATATTATGTTGAGAGCATTTTCCACTGCAGCAACCGGAATGACTGGCCAACAAACGATGGTGGACGTGATCGCTAATAACCTTGCCAATGTCAACACATCGGGATTCAAGCGAAGCCAGTTAAATTTCCAGAATTTGCTTTCTGTCACAATGAAAGAGCCCGGCACGGAAATAGCTTCAGGCATAAATTCACCCAGTGGAATAGAAATTGGCAGCGGAGTCCGTGTCGCATCAACGATAAAAGTTTTCAGTGCCGGTGAACTCGAGAATACCGGCAATCCTCTCGACATAGCTATTGCAGGTGACGGCTTTCTTCAAGTGACTATGCCGAACGGTGATCTAAGATACACACGCGACGGCTCTCTGTTGACAAATGCCAACGGTGAATTAGTTACCACTACCGGATACGCTATAGACCCGGCCATCAGCGTTCCAATAGACGCCGTTTCCATTAGTATCGAAAAAGACGGAGGCGTTAATATTAAAGATTCTTCGGGAGCATCATCGGTCGTCGGCACGATTCAACTGGCCCGCTTTCCGAATCCATCCGGCCTGTTAAGCGAAGGCAGCAATCTGTTGTCGGAAACCGAGGCAAGCGGCACGCCCACGACCGGCACACCGGGAGAAAACGGCATTGGCACGATCCAGGCGGGATTTTTGGAAAAGTCCAACGTGCAGATGGTGACCGAATTGGTCAATCTTATAACCGCACAGCGGGCATATGAGATAAACTCGAAAGCTATAAAGACAGGCGACGACATGCTTCGAACGGCAAGCAGTATCGTTAGATAGGAAATCTTTATGAGCGTAAGAAAAAGCACAAAAGCACAACGGTATAAGAACACAGGAATATTTGCAGCTTGTGTGGTTATGACTTTTGTGCTTTTTTGCCCGGCATCGGCAAATAACAAAACCAGCGACTCACAGAAAGACTCTTACTTAAAGATTTACCTGCCGAGAGAAGTCACGGTCAAAGACAGCAACTTAAGCCTGGCCCAGGTCAGCATCATCCAGGGCGGAGAATCTCTTGTAGCCAAGGCAGGCAAAATCGCATTAGGGCGGATTTCTATGCCGGGCCAAACGATTATCATCGACAGGCCAATGGTTCTAAGCAGGCTGGCGTGCAACGGAATTCCCAAATCAAAAGTAATATTCACCGGTTCGGACAAGATAACAGTAAAACAGCAAAACCAAACTATCAGCAGTAGCGAATTTGTTTCATTGGCAAATTCTTTTTTAGAAAAGAATCCTCCCGGCGATTCGGTTTGCAAATGGAATCCGATACGCAAGCCCAAGGATTTTATTGTCTCTGCAGGGAGTAAAAACATAAGCATTTCTCCTCGATTGGTCCAAACCGGCGTAAGAAGCCAGGCGAGAATCGAGATTGCCGTGCTTTCCGGAAGCAACAAGATCGGCGTGCGTCAAGTAACTTTTGCACTGATATATGACCGTCAACAAGCAGTCACAAAGGTAGATATTCCGGCGGGCGACGTCATTAGTCCTGAGAACATAAAGATAGAAAAGATTCAATCGAATGATCCTGAGCCTTCTAATTGGAAGCCGCCTTACGGTCTAATTGCTAAACGCCGGCTGCCGGCAAAAACCGTGCTTCGTCCAAATATGTTAGGATCTCTCAAATCTCCAATTATTGTTAAGCGTAATCAAAATGTTGTTATTCGCATCGAAAGCCCCGGATTTCTGATTACGGCCGTCGGAAAAACTATGCAGGACGGCAGAGCCGGTGATTATATAAAAATTCGCAATACGGATTCACAGCGGATAATCTTTGCCAGGATCAGCGAAGACGGCAGCGTTGAACCGGTGTTATAGAGAACATATTCTGTAATAAGTCAGAAAATGAAAATCGATAAAAGGAGAAATAATGAACAATAAATCATTAGTATTGATTGCCTTAACAGCCTCGGTATTGCTCTCAACCGCCTGCTCTCAGGCAGGTTCCATCTGGGCCAAGAGGAACAAGAATGCCAAAGCAATATACGCCGATGATGTAGCTCGCCAGATAGGTGATGTCATTACTATCACAATCACCGAAAACAGCAAGGTGGATAACAAGGCAAAAAGAGATATGAAAAAGGAAACCGACCGGTCAAATACTTTCAACGGAGACCTTGGCGACTTCGCAGACCTCGGTGAATTCGGCATGAGCGCCCAATCGGGAAATGAGTTGAAAAGCAAAGCTGATTACAAAGACGAACGAAAGTTTGTCGACAACATTACCGTAGTCGTAGTGGATATCCTGCCGAATCGCAACCTTGTGGTTTTAGGGACTCGTAATCGCGATATTTCAGGTGACACACAAACCATTGAGGTAAGCGGCATAGTCAGGCCAAGTGATGTTTCGTTTGATAACAAGGTTAAAAGCGAGCAGGTCGCGGACTTTCGTATTGTCTCCAGGAATGGTGGAGTTTCAGCACCGTACACCAAACCGGGCTGGCTCGGCAGTATATTAGATATTGTCTGGCCGTTCTAATTGCACTATATAGACAGATTTTCTCAGAGCGATAACTTATGAAATCAATAACAATGACGATACGAGCCAAAACGCAAAAGAGCGTAATAACACTAATGACCTGTGCAGTTATGGCTTGTGCTTTTATGCCCGGTGTCGGGCAATGCGAGCGAATAAAAGATATTGTCGACATTCAGGGCCTTCGAGGCAATCCGCTCACAGGTGTTGGCCTGGTAATCGGCCTGGCCGGCACCGGCGATACAACACTGCTTTCACGACAAATGCTGACGAATATATTGAGAGATTCAGGTCTTGTTCTCAATCCAACCGACTTGACCGGCGGCAATATTGCCGTTGTCCTGGTAACGGCAGAGCTGGGTCCCTTCGCTCGTGAAGGTTCGCGAATCGATGTTGATGCCTCCGCAATAGGAGACGCTAAAAGTCTTCAGGGTGGAAAGCTTATGCCGACCCCCCTAAAAGGTCTCGATGGTCAGATTTACGCCGTGGCCGAGGGGGGGATTTCAATCGGTGGCTGGACGGCAGCGGGCGATAAAGCATCGATTACAAAGAACCACCAGACGGTCGGAAGAATTCCGGACGGCGCGACAGTTGAACAGGAAGAAATCGCCACATTTGTTGAATACATCGCCGGAAGCAGGATAATTACATTAAATCTCAGGAATGTCGATTTTGCAACTGCAAGGCAAGTCAGCCAGGCCATTAACCAGGATTTTCCACAGAGTGCCGTGGTCGTTGACGCCGGCACCATTCGAGTTAAAGTGCCCGACGAAACCCGTCAGCAGGATATAGCCGGCTTCATAGATGATATTACAAAGCCGGAAGTCCAGGTCGATGTCCCCGCGGTAGTTGTTATCAATGAGCGCACAGGCACGATTGTCGTCGGCGAAAACGTCGGCATATCTGCCGTGGCAATATCTCAGGGCAGTCTTGTTGTAAAGATCAAAGAAAGCGATATCGTTTCTCAGCCGGTCGCTCCTTTCTCCGACTCGGGTAAAACGAAAATAGTCCAGGACACGAAAATAGGAATCGAAGAACAAGAGGCGTACCTGATTCCCGTATCCCGGTCAGTCACTGTCTCGGAGCTGGCCAAAAGCATTAATGCAATAGGGGCGACACCGACAGACTTGATAGCGATATTCAATGCCCTTAAAGAAGCCGGCGCCCTTCAAGCCAGGCTGATAATAATGTAGGAGCATTTTCATGGATAGTGCCAAATTGATATTAACCGAACCAGTCTCGCCGCCGGCGCTGCTGGAGCATCTCCAAAAATCGGGACTTAAAAACGTCTCAGAAGAGAAAAAAAAGCAAATCGCCAAAGATTTTGAGTCTGTCCTGCTCAACAAGATGCTTGATGAAATGAAAAATACGGTCGGAGATTGGGGCTTTGAAAAGGACGGGCCTTCCAATCAGGTACAGGGGATATTCTGGATGTATCTTGCGCGTGATATTGCAAACAACGGCGGCATCGGATTATGGAAGGACATACACCAATTTCTAAACAATACTGAGAAGGCAAACACGACAGGAAAGTCACTGGATGGGCAAATATGAAAGCGGCCGTAGCTTCAATAGAAGATAAAGTCGAGAAGTTGTTGGTTTGTTTGGACCAGGATGTGCAGCATATGCAGGAAAGTCTGCTGCAGTTGAATGAAATGCGCAGATTGGTTATCAAACGCGATGAAGCCGCTTTGGGCAAACTGCTTGAGAGCATTCAGGCCGGGGCGGGCAGTAACAGGGATCACGAATTAAATCGCAATTCAATACGGAAAGAATTGGCCGACAGTCTTGGCTGCGGTTTCGAGCAAATGACTTTATCTGCACTCCAGGCAAGTCTCCCGGAAGCAAAAAAAGACCAGGTAACTCAGATGAAAGCAAAGCTAAGATCACTGAGTGCGGAACTTAAGAAAGAATATTTGAGTACCGCTTTGCTCTTATCTGAATGCGCCAGATTCAATAACCTGCTTTTGAAAGGTATTTTCGACCTCGGCAAAACAGAGTCGATTCACTACAACTCCAATGGTGAAACCAAACGGCAAATTGATACGGCCTTTGTAAATTTACAGATTTAAGGGGCATAATCTCGCATCTGTTGAGCTTAAGCTAAACAAATGCGAGACAGGAAGCCTGAGAATCGTAGTCTAAACGGATAAAAGAAATGGATAGTTTTGGCATAGGGATCAGCGGCCTTAATGCAGCTCAAAGGGCCTTTGACATAATCGGCAATAATATTGCTAATGCAGCTACCGACGGCTATCACCGCCAGAGACTGAATCTGACCCCGGCTTATTCGTCGCAAATTGGCCCTGTTATTTTAGGGGGAGGTGTCGATGTTGCCGGAATTACCAGGCTTATCGATAGCTTTCTGCAAAAAGAGATTTTCCGGCAGCAGTCCTCGTTAGAGCAGGTCTCGCAGGAAGTTGCCATGCTGCGTACGGTTGAAAACTCATTCGGCGAGCTTTCGTCCGGCGATGGTTTGAGCACGGCTCTGGATGATTTTTTCAATGCTCTGCAGGACCTAAGCGCCCATCCGACGGAAACCATCTGGCAAAACCAAGCTATAACTTCAGCTCAGATCCTGGCCGCCAAATTTCAAACCCTGGGGCAATTCCTAACAACATTGGAAAACCAGATTTCCCTGGAAGCAGAGAACGAAATTAATCAGTTTAACGCCCTGATAGGCAAAATAGCCGAACTCAATCACAATATAAAAGGGCAGGAAATAAGCAGTGGCCAGGCCTATAATCTGAGGGACCAAAGAGATCAATGCATATCCGAGCTATCCAAACTCATTAACGTAGAGACCGAACCCAAAGAATATGGTGTAGTGGACGTCAGTACCAGCGGGTTCCCCGTAGTGACAGATACTTCCGCTTTAGAACTGGAGGTGGGTTTAGATGAAAATCTCATGCTGGGCATTACCATTGCCAACGAGTTTAATTACAAAACAGATATTCAAGGCGGACGGCTCGGAGCATTAGTATCGCTAAAAAACGATCTGATCGCCGGCATTAAAAACGATCTGGACAATCTGGCAAATGCAATAATACAACAGATAAATCAATACCATGTTCAGGGTGTGGGTTCGGAAGGTTCATTTACCAGCTTAACCGGCTGGGTAAATGAAAGTGTAGATTTGTCCGATTTTTCCACTGTTGCTGCCGGCTATACGTACATCCGAGTTACAAATACCAGCACAGGTGCCGTAACAAGAACTCAAATTGATGTAAACCAGGACGCCGCCTCCGATACACTAACCGAGATAGCTGGCTTTATAAATGGCGCCGGTGTTGCCAATGTAACAGCTTCGATGAATTCATCGAATCAACTGACTATTTCAGCTGATACAGGCTATAAATTCGATTTTCTACCCGCTGTATTGCCTACGGCGACAACCGATTTTGCAGAAGCGTCGCCGCCAACTGTAACAGTATCGGGTATCTACACCGGCACTTCAAATGACACCTTGACTTTCACGGTTTCCGGCGACGGTTCTGTGGGTAATGATGACAGCCTGCAACTTATCGTAACTGATAGTACCGGAACGATTGCTACGGTTAATATAGGCACTGGTTATGCGGTAGGAGATGAAATTACGATCGGTAGTACTGGAATCAAAATAGCTCTAAGCATAGGTGATCTGAACCAAACAATCGAGGATGACAAGTTTACAGTGCAGGTGTTTGGCAACACCGACACCTCAGGCCTGTTGTCGGCGGTTGGTATCAACACTTTTTTCTCAGGCAGTAATGCGCAGAATATAGCTGTTTGTGCGGATATAACTGCTAACCCCAAACGAGTGGCAACAGCTCTTGGGGAGGATATGACCGACAATAACAACGCATTACGAATAGCAGCTTTAAGAGACCAGGCCGTAACCGCTTTGGACTCCTTGACGCCCGGTGAGTATTATCGCCGGTTAATCACGGATATCGGCCAGCAGGTCTCTGTCAAACAGTCGCACCAGAAAAACACCGAAGTCTTGGTCCAAAACCTTGCCAGTCAGCAGGGCGAAATCAGCGGCGTCAACATTAACGATGAAGCCGCACGCATGTTGATCTTCGAGCAAATGTTCAAAGCAATGGCCAAATACCTGAGCACACTTCAATCGTCGCTATCAACTATCATGGAAATATTCTGAGAAATGAGTGGAACACTTAACAACATATATAATAACGTAAGTTATGCTTTGTACCTGCATTCTGTAGAAATGGCTCGGCTGCAGGAACAAACATCTACCGGCTCGCGGATAAACCGGCCCTCTGATGATCCTTCCTGCTCATACCGTGTGATAACTCTCAACTCTCAGGAAAAGTCACTGGAAAATTATATAAACAACCTCTCGGAAACCACCGACACACTGGAGCTTTCCTCTACCGTTATTCAGGATATACAATCAGCTATTGTAGAGACTAAAGTACTTCTGACTCAAGTAATGGGCGGCATATACAACGAAGAAAACAGAGAGCAGCTCGCAGAAAGAATCAATGATACATTAGAGCAGGTAGTCTCATTGGCTAATACCAAAAACATGGGCCAATACCTGTTCGGTGGAAGCAATACGACATCGGCACCATATCTCACCGAACGCACTAACGGGGAAATCATAAGTGTAACATATCAGGGTAGTCTTGAGAATCGAGAAATAGAAGTAGCTCCCGGCATAAAATCATCGGCTCTTCAGGTGGGCTATGATATCTTCGGCTCCGATGACCGCAGCGATCCGGTTTTTCTGGGCGATACAGGCGCAGCGGCAGGCTCGGGAACATCGAGTGTTAAAGGCGACACATGGCTAACGGTAACTGACGATGGTGGCGGTAGTTATGATTTGTCTATTGATGATGGAGCCACAAATGTAAACGTTGCAGCAGAAGTTTTAGCGGGAGCCGATATAGCCAATATAGCTGTAACAAATGCAAGCGGAGAAGTTTTGTATGTAGATGCTACAAATATAAGCAGCACTGGTGTAGATATGGTTAGTGTTCCAGGAACCTACAATATATTTGACACTCTTATTAGTGTCAGGGATTTATTGAGAAACGAAAGAGAGTTTTCGGACACCCAATTGCGAGAGCTGCAGGATAATTCGCTGACTGTCCTGGAAGAAATAAACGAACTTATAGTGCAGACCGAAGTCTCTGTCGGCTCAAAAATAGGTTTTCTGGATAACCTCAAAGAAAGTCTGGAGAAGCTAAAGTTTGACGCTGAAGATGAAGCGACTCTTCTACAGGAAGCCGATATCGCCCAAATAGCTATTGATTTGTCCAGACGTGAAGTTCTATATCAGATGTCGCTGTCAATAGCCGGAAAACTTATGTCATTGTCGCTGCTGGATTTCATCGGGTAGCCACCGGGGACGAGATTCAAAAAGCAGAAAGGCATGTTCTTGAACAACATATATGTTTGATATTTATACAGATTTCATGGTGGATACCGCCAAATTGCAAATATGCAGCAATACAGTCTAACGGCACGGAATTTGCACGTAAGACTACCAAGGCTTCAGCTTTTTTCGTAAGCAAAATCCGCTTCGCGGGATATTATAGGAGTAAAGCAAATGACACTGGGACCAGATTCGGACCCGCTTGGCGGGCGAGCACAAAACAACGCATTCGAAAACACAAATCGCTACGAAAGGGGTTTGCAATTAGCCGAAGCCGGCAGATATCAGGATGCCCTTGTCTGCATACAGGAGCATCTTCGCACGGCACCCGACGATGCACAAGCCCTGAACGATACCGGTGCAATTCTTCATTGCCTCGGCCGCTCGAATGAAGCGATCGATCATTTCGTTAAAGCTCAGAGACTGCTGAATGACTCGGCCGAGATAGTATGGAATCTGGCCGAAGCATATCTCGCAACCAGTAAAGCAAATGAAGCCATGCAGCTTTTCGATAAAATGCAGCAGATGGGCGTGCTGAACGCGGACATCCTGAACAGAACCGCCAACGTATTCCTGAATCAGAATAACAAAGCCGATGCCATCGAGATGCTGCTTGCCTCACTGCGAATCTGCCCCAACCAGAAAATCCTCGAGCCGATGGTCGAGGTGATTCGCTCTAAAAGGCCGAAGGTGGCATTTTTCTGTGGATTAACAAGTGATACAAAATTTCTAACTGATATTTACGCGTTCACCGAACGCCGTTTCAATGTGAAGTTCTTCGAGGAGCAAGATGTTAATCAAATGTATGAATTGATGAAATGGAGCGACATTTCATGGTTCGAGTGGTGTACCAATATAGCAGTGGAAGTGGCAAGACTACCTAAAGTATGCAAGAACATTGTCAGGCTTCACCGTTTTGAAGCCTACGGGGACTGGCCAAGCCATGTCCAATGGGAGAATATCGATTCGCTCATCACCGTCGGCAACTCATTTGTCGAAGAAGCCCTGTTGAAACAGGTCCCGGATATCAGAAATCGAACACAGCTTATTACAATCCAGAACGGCGTGAACCTTGATAAATTCAAGTTTACTGATAGATCACCCGGCAAGAATATTGCATCTGTGGGGTATCTGAATATGAAAAAGAACCCAATAGTCCTTATGCAATGTATGCAAAAGCTGCATTACATTGACCCGGAATATAAGCTGTTTTGTGCCGGAGATTTTCAAGACCCGATGCTCGAACAATATACCAAACACATCGTTCAGACACTTAAGCTAACGGATGTGGTGCTCTTTGACGGCTGGCAAGAAGATATGAATGCATGGTTAAAGGACAAACATTATATTGTCTCTTACAGCTTCGGAGAAAGTCAGGGCATGGGATTGCTGGAGGCAATGGCCTGCGGTTTAAAACCGGTGGTTCATAATTTCCCCGGTGCGGACCAAATCTTTCCAACCGAGTTTTTATACAACATCGCCGAAGAATTCTGCGAGCACATTCTCTCCGAACAATACGAACCACAAAAGTATCGCAGGTTCGTCGAAGAAAATTATGCACTGAAAAACCAGTTGCCCAAAATCAACAATATTTTCACTAAACTCGAAACCGACATAGATGCACAGCAATCAGGAACCCCGCTATACGATAATCCCCTAAACCTGGATCCTCAAATAGCGGAATTATCAGTGGAGTCTTACCCTCCGGTTTTCGAGAACAATCTGATTGTATAAATCTTAGCTGCTTAGAAAATTTTTAGATACTTATGGAATGAGAGAAAACTACGAGAAAAAGGCTGGGCCGGTTGTCAGCGTGATTGTCCCGACTTTTAACCGGCCACAACACCTCTCTAAGGCTCTGGCCAGCGTTTTGCAGCAGAGCTATAGAAATCTCCAGGTCATTGTAATCAATGACGGTGGAGAAGATGGACACCCTTTTGTTAGAAGCAAAGATAATGCATGAAAATAAGGATTTTATTTCGGCAATTGAACTACTCAAAACAGCAGAACAAATATTTGAAAATCCTGTCCGGCACTTATCAGGTAGTTGCCTGCTTTCACAGGCGCAGCTTTCAGAGCACGAATAAGTACAAAATGGGAATCCTTGAAGGAAAAGAATTGCTATGGACATAACACATAACAATGTTGATCAGCAGCACGATTCGACTCAGCATTATGAAGCTTTGCAGGAAATGGGAGATTGTTACGCTTCTGTCGGCAACTACAAACTGGCACAAAAATACTACGATAAGGCAGCCATCCTGTCACCTGATGCACCGGATCCTTACGTCGGACTTGGAGTAGTCGCCCTGCAGAATAATCAGCTTGATGAAGCCGAAATAGCCTTCAAGGTCGCATGCCGACTGAATGCCAATTGCGCCAAGGCTTATGCCGGCCTGGGCTTAACCGCACAGCAGAGAACCGATTACAAGCAGGCATTTGAGATGTATCTTAAATGCCTGGAACTGGACACCGAAAACCTCATAGCACTGCTCGGCCTGTTTCAGGCCTCATGCCAGATGGGTTCATTTGCACAAGTTACTCATTACCTTGAGATATATCTGAATATGCACCCCGGTGACACATCCGTTATGTTTCCTTTGGCGGCACTATATATGAAAGACGGCAGGTTCGAGGAATCGAAAAAAGTTCTGCTGGATGTCCTGATTCTGGACGAAAACCATAAAGACGCTGCTAACCTGCTGGAAGAAGTCGAACACAGTCTGGCCCAGGAAGATCAGGCAGGGACTCAAACCGGATGAGCACTGATAAACAAATATATATGCTGGATGAGTTGCAGAGCCTGTTAGAAAAGCAAATAGAAATGGCCCGCAGAAGCAATTTGCGTCGTGTTGAGGCACTGGCTGAGCAGGCAGATTCTGTCGTTGAGAAAATTGTCAAAACAAAAACGTTTGACCAACCTGAATTTGACGGCCAGCGCAAACATCTGGTGAAATTGTACAAAAAACTGCAACTGATACTTGCAGCAGGGAAAGATTCTGTCAGCAGGCAACTGAGTCAGGTTGGCAACGTCCGAAAAACACTCAAGGCATATCGTGACAACGGCTGATTCAAACTTGATATTTAAGTTCGGCCTATTTCGTTCGATAACATTGGGAAGGGCCATAAGAAGGACAATCTGGCACTTTTTGTGATATAAGGCATAGGATAACGATTAGGAAATAAAATGGGCGAATTAAGATTTCCAGGTCTGGCAACAGGTATTGATACTGCTGCGCTCATCAAGCAGCTTATGATAATCAATAGCCGAAGACTTGCCACATATCAAGTACAAAAGACGGAATATGATGCCCAAACCACCGCGCTGAGCGAATTGCGATCCAAAGTCAGTGCCCTGCAATCAGCGGCGAGCGCCCTTTCCGATGCCGATGACCTGGACATTTTCAGCACAAGCACCAGCGATAGCGATATACTGACTGTCGGCGCATCATCAGATGCAAATCCAGGTTCTCATTCAATCGAAGTCGATCAATTAGCAACAACTGAAACCTGGATACAGGATACTTCAACCTTTGATTACGAGACCGATTATGTA